>SHVR01000016.1 GCA_009694185.1 Alphaproteobacteria bacterium
ATCCTTGCGTTGGCGAATTCGTCTGGACGCAAGAGAACAACTATTTCGGCTGGCGTTCGCTGCTCGGCGCGGAGCCGGGTTCGGCCGGCGTCTCGCCTTATGCGGCCGCCGCGCGCGCGGTGGATGTGTCAGGCTTGCCGCCGACCTATATTTTGGTCGGAGGTCTTGATCTCTTCCTCGAAGAAAATCTGGCCTATGCGGATCGGCTGAGCCGCGCCGGTGTGCCGGTTGAACTGCACATGTATCCGGGGGCGTATCATGGCTTTTATCGTGCGACGAATGCCCGCGTGACCAAGCAGGCCGAGCGCGGTTCACGAATGCATCGGCATCCCTTGCGAGCGCGCGCAGCCTGGTCGTGATCTTCGCCTTGATCTGGACCGCTTCGGTCCGCGTCCGGTCCGGAAGCAGCGGCCCGAACACCGGAACATAACTTTGGCCGCGATACGGTCGCGCGTTGCCCGGCGCGATCGTGATCGCGAACTGAAAATGGAGCAATCGGACCTCGGCCGGTCGGACTCTAAAGCTTCGACCTCATCGGCATGGCGGACGGTTGAGTAGTGGACAGCGAGCCAGAGGCGTTCGCGAAGTTCACGATCACCCGGCCGCGCCGCGACCAGAAGAACGTCGTGCCGGAGGGATCGCGAGCGAAGGCCGACGGGAAGCCCCAATGACGGGAGCGGGCGGCGGCGATTTGCCGCCCGCGAGCGGAACCCCTGACCTCAGTTCACGCCGTAAAAACCGAGTGCGCCCCCGGCCATCACCTGATGCTTCGCCGCGCTGGACAACGGCCCCAGCCGATCGCGGACCATCTGTGGCGCGCCCGGGAAGAACCCGTCCTGGTGCGGATAATCCGTCGCCCACATGATCTTGTGCGGGCCGATATAGTCGGCCAGCACGGCGATGCTGTTCTCCACCGGCTCGAAGGAGATCCAGCAATTGCGCTGGAACAGCTCGCTCGGGCGTATTTTCGGCGCGGTGTCATTGAACCCTTTATCGTCGAAATGCCGGTCCATGCGGTCCAGCCACGGCGCGATCCAGCCCCCGCCAGACTCGAGGAAGGCGACGCGCAGCTTCGGGTGACGGTCCACAATACCGCCCCAGATCACGCTGAGGGCCACCAGCATCATCTCCATCGTGTGCGAGATCATATGTCGTGCTGCCCGGTCGTTCTCGAAACGGTCGACGCCCACGGTCGGCATCGCATTGGTTGAGCCTTCGTGGAACCCGATGGAGAACTCGAGGTCTTCGGCCAATTGCCAGAACGGCTCGTACATCGGGTCGCTGAGCATCTTCTTGCCGTGATACGGGTTCGGTCGCAAAAAACCGCCGCGCATCCCCAGCTTCTCGCGCGCAAAGCGCATCTCGGCCATCGCGAGCTCGACCGACTGCATCGGCAGCATCGCGACCCCGAACAGCCGGTCGGGGTATGGTTTGCAATAATCCGCCAGCCAGCGGTTGTAGGCGCGGCACATCGCAGAGGCCAGATCGGGGGCCTCGACCGCCCCGGTGAACAGGCCGAGGCTGGGGTAGAGGAACGCCGCGTCGATCCCGTCAAGTTCCATATCGGGGATGCGGGCGTGCGGATCGAACCCGCCCTTGCATCCGTCGGCGTATTTCAGGCTGTCGAGCCTGACCTGGCCCTGCCGCACGCCAACCGAGCCGAGGCTGCCAATGCCGCGCGGATTGCCGAGCAGCTTGCCCTCAACGGTGAGCCGTTCCTTACCATTGCCGTCAATGACGAACTTGGGCCGGCGCTCACGGAACGCCGGGTCGATGTAATCATCCCATAGGGTGAGTGGCTCCAGAATGTGGCCATCAGCGTCAACAACATTGTAGGTCCGTGTCATTGCCATGATCCTCCCGACATTGCATTCCAAAGCATCGTAACGTGGCGAGCATGGGGCGGCGAGTCCGCCGCATGCGGCGTTCTGGTAGCGCCAACTGTAGGACCGCTTTGGGTCGAGGCTGTGTGAAAACGCCGTACCGTAACGGCAACGAGCAATTACGTGGCGCCATGATGGTTGGTCTTGAATCTTTCCTCCTGCCACGACGGCCAACCTCGACAGATTATTGCGTGACCACAGTCAGCAATCGTGTTTTCACACCGCCTTCGGTCGAAACCGGCCGAACGGTTTAGGTAAAGCGAACGGCAGTTTTCCTGCCACGCTTGCTCGAGAGCGGCCATTCCGGATTCGGCCAATCCGGGAATTTTATCATTTTTATAGTAATTGCTCATCCCGATAGGGGCGTCGGGAGATGTTCGTGCCGTTGGCCCACGCGCCTGGCCACGCGCAGGCGGATTTTGGCGAAGCCAAAGTGGTGATCGGCGGGGTTGAGCAGAGGGCGCATTGGCACGTATCCGATAAGCTCGCCGTCCCGGTCAATATTTCGATCGTCCTCTTGCCGCCAAAATCCCCCGAACTCAACCCGACCGAAAACGTCTTGAAATTTCAGCACGTGCGGATTCCGACGAAGTCGCCCCGGCATCGCGGCGTTGCAGAACGGGACCCTCGAAGATCTGGCTGGCCTGCTCGAAGCGGTCCCGGAGGGAACGCTCCCGCCTTGGCCCGCCGCGGCGCGTGACAAGCCGGCACCGAGCGAGTATAGTGATTATCGAATTTAATTTCGATGTGATACCGAAGCTGCAAAGCTTTCGCATATTTTTTCATGTTTCTCACATTATCAATTACTTATTGGGTTTACTTATTGGCTTTCGCGGGACCGTTCGTTGCGATAGAAGAATATGCGTAGGGCGCTGGAAAACTGGAAGAGGCAGGCATGAACAAGATCGGCTTCGGGTTCCTCGACCGCCCCTCGGTCAGGGAACAGCTACGGCTCGCCCAAAAGGCCGAGGCGCTCGGCTATGATTCGCTCTGGGTGACGGAAACGCGACTCGCACGGGACGCGTTCTCGGTGTTGGGCGCCATGGCGGCGACGACCGAGCGCATCCGGCTCGGCACCGGCATCGTCAACAGTTGGACCCGCGGGCCGGCCCTGATGGCAGTCACGGTCGCCACCCTCGACAATCTGGCGCCGGGCCGCATCAATCTCGGGCTCGGCGCCTATTGGGACCCGCTCGCCTGGAAACAGGGCATCGACCGCCGCAAGCCGCTCACCCAGATGCGCGAATATGTCGGCGTGCTGCGCCGCTTGCTGGCACTCGAATCCGGCGTCACCTTCGAGGGCGAGCTGGTCCGGGTGCGCGACCTGACCCTCGATCTCGGCTACGGCGATGCGCGCGTGCCGCCGGCGGTCAAGCTCCACATCGGTCCGACGGGACCGAAGATGATGGCGCTCGCCGGCGAAATCGCCGATGGCGTGCTGATCAACGGCATCCTGCCGCCCGCCTATACGCGCACCTCGCTCGACCATATCGCCCAGGGCGCGGCCGGTGCCGGGCGCCGCCTCGCTGACATCGAGAAGCTGCAATTGGTCAATGTGTCGATGAACGCCGACGCCGAGCGGGCGTTCTTCGACGCCAAGCGCCTCGTCACCCAATATCTCGGCCAGCAGCCGCATTTCGCGAAAGCTCTTGCCTATCCCGACGACAAGCTCGCCGCCGTGAAGGCCGTCATGGGCGGCTGGCCGCCGCGGCCCGGCGGCGTCGAGGCTGCCATGGGGCTGGTCGACGATGCGCTGGTCGACGATTTGATCGCCCATGGCACGCCGGAGCAGTGCGTCAGGAGCGCACAACGCTGGCTCGACGCCGGGCTCGACCAGATCGTGCTCATTCCCCTCAGCCGGAATTATGACGATATTCTTGAGGTCTTCGCACCCAAGGAGGCCAGGCCATGAGCGCCCCCAACCCAGCCGCCCTGTCGGATGCCATCGAGCGGCGCCTCGCCTTCGCCGATGGGCTGTTCCAAGCCATCCGGGAGCGGACCAAGGACAGCGTCGGCGTCACCCGGCCCGCCTGGAGCCAGCAGGATCAAGTGGCGGGCGAGGTGTTGATCGAGGCCGCCAACGGCCTCGGCATCGAGGCAAGCTGGGACGCGGCCGGCAACCTCTTGCTCACGCTTGCCGGCCGCGATCGAACGGCGCCCGGCATCTTGACCGGCTCGCACCTCGATTCCGTGCCGACCGGCGGCCATTATGACGGGCTGGCGGGCGCCATCGCCGGGCTGACCGTGCAGGCGGCCTTCCGCGACCTCGGCCATGTGCCGACCCCCGACCTGACGACCATCGGCATTCGCGGCGAGGAGAGCGTGTGGTACGGCATCGCCTATGTGGGCAGCCGCCTGGCCGTGGGCAGCCTGCCGCACGCCCAGCTTTCGACGCTCAAACGCGGCGATAGCGGCCTGACGCTCGCCCAGCATATGCAAGCGGTCGGGGTCGACGTCGATGCCCTGGGGAAAACCGCGCCCTGGATCACCGCCCGCAACACCAAGGCGTTCCTCGAGCTCCATATCGAGCAGGCGCCGATCCTGGTGAATGAAGGCCTGCCGGTTGCGATCCCGACGGTCATTCGTGGCAATGTCCGCTTCCCGTATGCGCGTTGCACGGGCCGCTATGACCATTCGGGGGCGACGCCGCGCATCCATCGCTCGGACGCGCTTCTGGCGGTCGTCGAACTGTTGCGCGAACTCGACGAATTCTGGATCGCGAGCGAAGCGGCGGGGGCACCGGACACCGTATTCACGGTCGGCAAGCTGTTCACCGATGCGGCCCACCATGCCATGACCAAGGTACCGGGGCGGGTCGACTTCACTCTCAATTTCGGCGGCACGACCCAGGACTTCCTCGATGCCTGCCGGGAGCGGACCCATGCCGGCGCCCGGCGCCTCGCGGCCCTCCGGCATGTGGACTTCGACCTCGGCGAGTGCGTGGGCTCGGACCCGACGCCGCTCGATCCGGGCTTGCGCCGTGCCCTCCTTGCCGCCGGCCGCCAATTGGGCCTAGCCGAGCGTGAGTTCGCCACCGTCGGCCACGACGCCTCGATCTTCGCCAGGGCCGGCATACCCTCGGCGATGATCCTGGTGCGCAACGACCATGGCAGCCACAATCCGGACGAGGCCATGGACATGGCCGACTTCGGCGCCGGCGCCAAGCTGCTGGCGCTCGCCATCGCCAAGCTCGCCGATTGACGACCCGAAACACAATTCGGGAAAGATTGGATGGAACCCTCCACCCGGCGAATGCATTTAGGCTGCTTCGTGCTCGGCACCGGCAATCACATCGCCGGCTGGCGCTATCCGGGCGCCGCCGACAGCTTTCAGAGTCTGGCGGTCATCCAGGAGATTGCCCGCATCGCCGAACGCGGCAAGTTCGATCTCTTGTTCCTGGGCGACAGCCTCACGGCGGGCGTCAACGATCATCCGTCCTTCACCGCGCGCTTCGAGCCCTTGACCATGCTGGCCGCGCTCGCCGCGACGACCACACATGTGGGCCTCGGCGCCACCGGTTCCACGACCTATGGCGAGCCGTTCCACATCGCCCGCGCCTTCGCCTCGCTCGACCATCTGAGCGGCGGTCGGGCCGCCTGGAACGCGGTCACCAGCTCCGGTCCGCGTTCGGCCGCGAAATTCGGCCGCGAACACCCCGCGCACGATGCGCGCTATGAGCGGGCCGAGGAATTCGTCGACGTGGTGCGCGGCCTCTGGGATTGCTGGGACGATGGCGCCATCGTCGCCGACCGCGCGACCGGCCGCTATATCGACCCGGCCAAGGCGCGCCCGCTCGACCATGAAGGGCGGCACTTCAGGGTCAAGGGGCCGTTGAATATCGGGCGCTCGCCCCAGGGCCAGCCGATCATCCTGCAAGCCGGCGCCTCGGAGGCGGGCCAGGAACTCGCGGCCCGGACCGCCGACATGGTGTTCTCCGTGGTGCAGGACCTGGACGAGGCGAAGGCCGGCTACAAGTCCCTGAAATCGCGCCTCGCCCGCTATGGCCGCAAAGCCGGGGACGTATTCGTTTTGCCGGGGGTGATGCCGGTCATTGCCCGCACCGACCGGGAGGCGCGCGACAAGCTGAACATGCTCCAGAGCTATGTGACCGGCACCAACGCCGCTTCCTTGTTGTCGAACCGGCTCGGCGTCGACGTCAGCCAATTCGCCCTCGACGATCCGGTGCCCGACTTGCCCCTGCCCGACAGCTCGCACGGCTTCGCCCGCGCCATGCTGGCCAAGGCACGGCGCGAGCGCATGACCTGGCGCGATCTCCATAATCTGACGGGTGCCGCGCGCGGCCACTGGGTGATCTCGGGCACGCCCGAGTGCATCGTCGATACGCTGACAGAGTGGTTCACGGACTATGCCGCCGACGGTTTCAACATCCTGCCGCCCTATTTCCCGGGGAGCTTCGACGACTTTGTCGACATGGTGGTGCCGATCCTGCAGGAGCGCGGCCTCTATCGACGCGATTACAGCGGCACCACGCTCCGCGAGCATCTCGGCCTCGCCCGCCCGCCAAGCCGCTTCTTCCCGCCCGCCGATGGCTAGCAGGCGGTGGCTAGCCGGCGGCAAAGCCGCGACCTACACTCCGTTCACCCGGCATCATCGTCCAAGGAGGCGGACCGAATGGGCAACATGATCCAGCTCAAGGCCGCGGACGGCTTCACCCTCGATGCCTACGCCGCCGACCCCACCGACACACCCCGCGCCGGCCTGCTGGTCATCCAGGAGATTTTCGGCGTCAACAGCCACATGCGCCGGGTCGCCGACAGCTTCGCCGAAGATGGCTACAAGGTTATCGCGCCGGCCCTCTTCGACCGGGCCGAGAAGAACGTGCAGATCGGCTATACCGCGCACGACATCGCGGCCGGCCGCGAATTCCGCGCCAAGGTGGACTGGCCGGTGGCGGTCATGGACATGCGGGCGGCGATCAAGGCCTTGCGCGATGCCGGCATGAAGAAGGTGGGCGCGGTCGGCTATTGCTGGGGCGGCTCGCTCGCCTGGCTAACCGCGACGCGCACCGACGTGGACGCGGCCGTCTGCTATTACGGCGGCCAGATCGGCATGTTCAAGAACGAGACGGCGAAGTGCCCGGTGATGATGAATTTCGGCGACCGCGACGCCTCGATCCCCATGGCAATGGTCGACGAGATCAAGCGGGCCCAACCGAACGCCACCATCCACGTCTATAGCCCGGCGGGCCACGGCTTCCACTGCGAACAGCGCGGCGACTACAGCCCGATCAACAGCAAGATCGCGCTGGGCCGGACGCTCGAATTCTTCATTCAGCATATCGGCTGATCGTGGATCGCTTATCCAGTAACGGCCCCGGTCCATGCCGAGGCCGTTGAGGACGATTTGAATGGACTATCTGCTGACACTCGCGAGCGATCCGGGGGCCTGGGTGGCGCTCGCCGCCCTCGTCTCCATGGAGATCGTGCTCGGCATCGATAATCTGATCTTCATCGCCATCTTGACCAACAAGCTGCCGGAAGACCGGCGACCCAGGGCACGGCGGACCGGCATCGGGGCCGCCTTGATCCTGCGCCTCGCCCTCCTCGGCACGCTGTCGTTCATCGTCACGCTCACCCGGCCGATAGTCACCGTCTTCGAGCACGGCCTCTCCTGGCGCGACCTGATCCTGATCGCCGGCGGCCTGTTTCTGGTCTGGAAGGCCACCAAGGAAATCCACCATCGCGTCGACCCGGACCCCGGCCCGGATTTCATGGACCCCGAACCGGCCGTGCGACACACCGCGTCGGTGATCGGTCAAATTCTGCTGCTGGACCTGGTCTTCTCGGTCGACAGCATCATCACCGCGGTCGGCATGACGACGCATCTGCCGATCATGGTGATTGCCGTCGTCGCCGCAGTTGCCGTCATGCTGTTTGCCGCCGACCCGCTCGCTAATTTCATTAACGCCAACCCGACCATCGTGATGCTGGCCCTGGGCTTCCTCTTGATGATCGGCACGACCCTGATCGCCGACGGCTTCGGGATGCATGTTCCCAAGGGCTACATCTACGCCGCGATGGCGTTTTCGGTCGTGGTCGAGGGCCTGAACATGCTGTCGCGCCGCACTTATCGAAGGCAGAGGGCGGCCGGAACCAACCCCGGAAGTCCCGAGCGTTAGCCCTTGGCAAGACTCTGGGCCATCTCGCGGAGCTTGTATTTCTGGATCTTGCCCGAGGGCGTGCGCGGCATCTCGGGCACGATTTCGAGGCGTTCGGGCATATATTGCTTGGCCATCTTGCGCTCTTCGAGGAAGCCTATCATCGCCGCGAACGAGAGGCTGGCGCCCGGCTTCAGGACCAGGAAGGCGCAGCCCCGCTCGCCGAGGCGCGGGTCGGGTGTCGCGACGATGGCGGCGTCCTGGACGGCCGGATGGCGATAGAGCAGCTCCTCGACCTCGACCACCGGCACATTCTCGCCACCACGGATGATGATGTCCTTGGCCCGGCCGGTGATACGGATATAGCCATCGGGGTCCATGCGCGCCTCGTCGCCGGTGGCAAACCAGCCATCGGCGTCATGGTCGAATTTCTCGGGGCGCATCAGGTAGCCAACGAAGCTCGCGGCGCCCCGGGCCTGCAAATGGCCTTCGGTGTCGGGCGGTACCGGCCGGCCGTCACTGTCGACGACGCGCACCTCCATCCCCGGCAGCGCCGCGCCATCGGTGCCGAACACTTTTTCTGGCGGGTCGCCCCGCCGCGTGATGGTGGCGCAGCCATTCTCGGTCATGCCCCAGCCCGAATGCAGGAAGACGCCGAGGCGCTTGGTCGCGCGCTCCACAAGGACGCGCGGAATGGGAGCGCCGGCGGTCACAAACGTCTTCAAGGTATCGACGCTGTAACCGGGAATGGCCGGCGTGTCGGTGAGGTCGGCGACAAAAGGCGTTGCCCCCATGGTGAACGTGACGCCCTCGTCATGGATCAGCCGCGCCGCCGTCGCGCCATTCCAGATGTCAAGCAGGACCAGCTTCGCGCCCAACACCGGGGCGAGCATCAGGCCGTAGAGAAAACCGGTGAGATGGGCCATGGGCGAGCCCATCAGCAACACCTGCGGGCCCGAGACGGCGATACAGGTCAGATAGGCGTGGATGTTCGCCAAGAGCGTATTGCCGGTATGCATCACACCCTTGGGCTCGCCGGTGGTGCCCGAGGTGTACATCAGCAGCGTCACATCATCGGCGCCGGGCCGGCGGCTCCGGAACAATTCGGCCGCACCCCGCTCGTCCTCCCAGCGCCGGTCGAGGAGCCGCGCCTCAAACGAGGCCTCGTCGCCGCCGTCCACCACGAACACATGTTCGAGATGCGGCAGGCTGCCCCGCAATTCCCGCATCATCTCGCCATGGTCGAAGCCCCGGAAGGTTCTGGGCACCACCGCCACTTTCGACTGGGCGAAGTCCAGCATGAAGGAAATTTCCCGGTGCCGGAAAATCGGCATCAACGGGTTCATCACCGCGCCGATGCGCACACAGGCGAGATAGAGCGCCACGAATTCCCACCAGTTGGGCAGCTGGGCGGCCACCACGTCGTTCCGCTCGACCCCGTGCGCGGCCAGGCCGAGGGCGATGCGATCCACCAGCCGGCGGAGTTGGCGCCAGGAGAGCGTCGTGGTCAGGCCGGTGGTGCTGTTGCGGCCGGTGATCGCGACGGCGTCGGGGGTCGCCGCCACAACCCGGTCGAAATAATCGCCAATGATGTCGCGGCGCCAATGGCCGGCCGCGTACATGGCGGCTTTCCGCGCTTCCGGCAGGTTGGCATCGAATGTCAGCGCCATCGCCGCTCCATCGCCTAGCGGACCGAAACAAGGGTCGTTCATCGCGAGTTGGCGATGATCGCGGCCGACGGCGGACAAGTCAACGGACGGGGCGCCCGAGGCCGGAAACCCAGCTCGAGCCACTCCTCAATGGCAGGGCTGGCTGTAATATTTGTTTCACGACCGACAAGGTCCGGACGTATTCTGGCCCCGGACGGGGTCGGCTTGGCCCCCTCGGGACCGTGATGAACAAGCAGCTTACGGACAAGCTCAGCCAGGAAACGGCGCCCCCGCCACGACGACCGGAAATGACCCGGACGCGCCGAGGGGGGACGCGCATCCTCATCGTTGCCGTCATTCTGGTGGCGCTGGCGGTCTGGGGCGGGCGCGAGGTCTTCGACCGGATCACCCATGTCTATGAGTATGACGCCCGGGTGAGCGCCGATCTGGTGATCATCAGCAGCCGCGTATCCGGCTGGATGGTCGAATTGGCGGTCGATGAGGGCGACCGGGTGAGCGCCGGCCAGGTGCTGGCCCGCATCGACGCCCGCGGTTCCGCGTTCCGGGTCTCCAGCCTCGACGCGCAGATGATGAGTGTCAAGGCCGAGCGGCAACGCGCCATCGCGGAACGGGATTTCGTCGATGCCCAGACGACGAACCGCATCCTCACCCGTAGCGCCTTCCTCAAGGCCGCCGAGGCGGCGCGGGCCGCCTTGCAGCCGCAATATGTGCTGGCAAAAGCGGAAATGGAGCGCGCGGAAGCCCTGTTCGAGCGCGGCAACGCCTCGGTTCGCCAGCTCGACCAGGCGCGGGCGGCGTTGCAGAAGATGGAAGCCGACATGCGCAAGCTCGATGCCGAGCGGCTGACGGCGCTGGCCGAAGTCGAGGAAGCGCGCGCCGAGCGCTTCCGCCTGGCCATGCTCGACCGGCAACTGGACATGCTCGATCACAAGGCGGCCGAGATGACGGCCGAGCGCGGCCAGCAGCAAGTTGACCTCGACGACCGGACGATCCGCGCGCCCGGTGACGGCATCATCGATCGGACCTTTGCCGAATCGGGACAGTATGTCAGCGCCGGCCAGCGCCTCTTGATGATGCACAATCCGAAGGATCTGTGGGTCGAGGCCAATATCAAGGAGACCGCCGTCCGCCGGCTCAAAGTAGGCCAGCCGGTCGACGTCACCATCGACGCCTATCCCGACAAGGTGTTTGCCGGCAAGGTGGCCCGCATCGGATCGTCCACCACCAGCAATTTCGCCCTCCTGCCGACACCCAACCCAAGCGGTAACTTCACCAAGATCACCCAGCGCCTGCCGGTGCGCGTCAACGTGGACGGCGACGGCGAACTGTTGCGCCCGGGCATGATGGTGGAAGTCAATATTGACACCCGAAACCGTTGAGGTCCTGAGGGAACGTTTCGGCCCCTCCTATCGGTGGCTGGTCACCGTCACCGCTATGGTCGGAACCATGTCGATGGTCATCTCCATGACCAGCGTCAACGTGGCGGTGCCGGATGTGATGGGCGCCTTCGGCATCGGCCAGGACAAGGCCCAGTGGCTATCGACCGCCTATCTGGCCACCATGACCGCCGGCATGCTGGTCAATGCGTGGCTGGTGTCGATCTTCGGCGAGCGGCGCATCTTCCTCGCCTGTCTCGTCGTCTTCATGGGCGGCGCCGCCTTGAGCGGGCTCGCGCCCAATTTCGACATGCTGATCTTCGGCCGGGTCTTGCAGGGCGGCTCGGCCGGTATTCTTCAGCCCCTCGCCATGGCGACGATCTTCACCGCGTTCCCGCCGGAGCGCCGCGGCACGGCCATGGGCTATTTCGGCCTGGGCGTCGTCTTTGCCCCCGCCATCGGACCCACGCTGGGCGGCGTCATGATCGACCTCTTCAGTTGGCGGGCGATCTTCTATGTCCCGCTACCCTTCTGCCTTGCCGCCTTCCTGCTCGGCTCGATCTTCATGCCGAGCCGCACTTTGCCCTCCCACCTGCCACGTTTCGACGGCCTCGGCTTCGCGCTCCTCTGCACCGCCCTTTTCTGCCTGTTGAGCGGCATCGCCGATGGCCAACGGGAAGGCTGGTCGTCCGACCGGATCGTCGGCGTTCTCAGCCTCGGGATCGCGGCGACGGCGGGCTTCGTCCTCTGGGAACACATGACCAAGACGCCGCTCCTGGACATGGGCCTCTTCCGCAACCCATCCTTCGTGGCGGCCGCCTTCGTGAAGCTCATCTTCGGCGCCGCCCTCACCGGCTCGACCTATATCGTCCCGGTGTTCGTGCAAACCATCCAGGGCTACACGCCGCTGCGCGCCGGGCTGATGATGATGCCAGCGGGCATTCTGCTCGCCTTCATTTTCCCGCTGGCGGGACGGGTTTCGGACGCGGTGCCGGCGCATTATCCGGTGATCGGCGGCCTGATCGTCTTTACGTTCGCCTTCGCGCTCACCGGTTTTGTCGATGTCAACACGCCGTTCTGGACCTTCGTCGTCTTCATCATCCTGGGTCGCCTGGGCCTTGGCTTCGTCAACCCCGTGCTCAACGCCCACGCGCTCAAGGCCCTGCCGCCCGACCAGGTGAAACAAGGCGCCGGCGCCTCGAACTTTATCCGCCAGCTGGGCGGCGCCTTTGGCGTCAACGGCCTGGTGGCATTCCTCGAGACCCGCACCAGCTTCCATAACGAGGCCCTGACCGCGACCCAGACTTACGCCAATGAAACCAGCCGTGAGATGATGACCGTCCTGCAAGGGGTTTATGCCCAGGCCGGCGTGTCGGAAACGATTCAGCAACCGGGGGCCCTGTATTTCCTTGGACAGGTCGTCTACGCCCAGGGCAGCAGCATGGGCTTTCAGGATGCTTTCTTCGCCGTCGCCCTGATCGGGGCGCTGGCCCTCGTGCCCGCCTGGATCATGTCGCGAGCCGGCCATGGCCAGGCGGTGCCACGTCCGATCGTGCCGGCGAGGCCGGCAGCCGCAACGCTTGGCCGCCAACAGGCGGCGGAGTAAGGTCCGCCGCCTGTTGGCGGCGAACAGAGGAGATAGCACGCGCGTGGCCGTCGAGTCGGTAGATATGCTGTTCGAACGTTATGGCCCCGGCTATCGCTGGCTGGTCACGGCGACGGCCATGGTCGCCATGTTCGCCATGGTGCTGTCGTCGACGAGTGTCAACGTCGCCGTGCCGGATATCATGGGCGCCTTCGGGGTCGGGCAGGATCAGGCGCAATGGGTCTCGACCGGCTTTCTCGCCGCCACCACCACCGGCATGTTGTTGAACGCGTGGCTGGTCAACAGCTTCGGCCAGCGCCTGACGCTCATGGTGACACTGGTGCTGTTCATGGTCGGCGCCTTCATCAGCGGCTTTGCGACCACCATCGAGATGATCGTCGTCGGCCGAGTCATGCAAGGCACCTCCGCCGGGATCATGCAGCCCTTGGCCTTGCAGACCATCTTCACCGTGTTTCCGGCCAACCGGCGCGGCACGGCGGTCGGCATGTTCGGCATGGGTGTCGTGCTGGCGCCGGCAACGGGACCACTCTTCGGCGGTGTGGCGATCGACGAGTTCGGCTGGCGCTCGGTCATGTTCCTGCCGGTTCCGGTATGCCTGATCGGCCTCTTTCTCGGCTCGCTGTTCATGCCGAGCCGAGCCTGGCCGGAACGGCTGCCCTCGTTCGACTGGACCGGCTTCGCGCTGGTTGCAACCGCGATCGGCTGTCTCTTGAGCGCGGTCGCCAACGGCCAGCGCGAGGGCTGGTCGTCGGACATCATCGTCTTACAGCTCGTCATTTCGGCGGTGACGGCGGTCGGCTTCGTCCTCTGGGAACTGCGCGCGCGTAACCCGCTGCTCGACTTGAGCCTCTTCGCTAACTCGCAATTCGCCTGCGTCGCCATGGTCGGCGTCATTTTCGGCATGGGCATGTTTGGCTCGATCTATGTCATCGCCGTGTTCGTGCAGACCATCCAGTCCTATTCCGCGACCCGCGCCGGCCTGCTGCTGTTGCCCAGCGGCCTCTTGATGGTGATGGCCAACCCGATCGCGGGCCGGCTCGCAGATTTCATCCCACCCTATCGCACGATCATTGTGGGCCTCGTCATATTCGGCATTGGCTTCTTCTTGATGAGCCTCGCCGACCCCAACACGCCCTTCTGGGTGTTCGTGTTCTTCACGCTGGTCAACCGCCTGGGTCTCTCGACGATCATTCCCTCGCTCAACACCACGGCGCTTCGCGCACTCACACCCCAGCAGCTCTCCCAGGGGTCGGGCGCGGTGAATTTCCTCCGCATGCTGGGTGGCGCCTGCGGGGTCAACATGCTGGTGGCCTTTCTTGAGGGCCGCACCCGTTACCACAGCGAAAACCTGACCGCGACCCAGACCTTTTCCAACGAGACCAGCCGCGAACTATTGGGTCATGTCAGCAACCTGATGCAGCAGGCGGGCGTCGCCGAAACCGCGCAAGGGCCCGGCGCGCTCCATTATCTCGGCCAAATGGTCTATGCCCAGGCGAACGCCGTGGGTTTCCAAGACACCTATCTCGCCATGGCGGTGATCGCCTGGGTGGCGCTCATTCCGGCCTTCATGCTGCGCCGGGCCTATTTGCGGCTCCCCACCCAGCCCGTCATCGTACCCACCCCCGCGCCCGGTGGGCGCGTGCATGGCGCCCCGGCGGAGTGACTACCGGGCGTTCGAGGGCGCCTCGATCGGCCAGAGATGGCGGCGCCAACGGAGCCCGATCAAGAAGGTGAACAGCAGTCCGATCACGCCATAGAGCGTCGCGGTCGGTCCGAAACCGAAACCCTGGATGAGCGGGCCTGCCGCCAACAGGCCGACCGGCAAGCCGTAGACGGCGAGCATTCTGAGACCCATCACACGGACCCGCAGTTCGGCCTCGGCCGTGCGCAGCAGCATCACCGACATGGGCACCATCGACAGGCTGCCCGCCATGCCGCACAGCAAGAGCAGCATCATGCCGCCCGGCATACGGTCCTGTTGCGCGAACACCAGCAGCATGACGTACCAGATCATCGCGAAGATCAGCATCATGCGGGCTGGCCGGATGGCGTTGCTGATCTTGCCAAGCACGATCGAGCCGATGAGGCCGCCAAAGGCGAAGCTCGCCACCAGATAGCCGAGCCCGGTCCGGTCGATCAGATACACATCCTTCGCCACATAGGGGAGTAAGCCGCCCGAGAGGGGAAACGCCGTCATGTTGACGAGGGAGGCGAGACACATGGCCGCGAGCAGTTGCGGCCGGGTCCACACATAAGCGAGGCCGTCGCGAAGGTCGCGCCAGGGCGAGGTTGGCGAGGCCAACCCCGTCGTCGCCCCGGGACCGCCGCGATTATTGGCGACACCGAGGGTCAAGAGGGCGCTGATGGCATAGAGACAGGTAATCGCGAGATAGGCAGGCCCCATGCCGAGCACCGCGACCAAGCCGGCGCCGGCCAGTGCGCCGGCGATGCGCGCCGTATCGGCGGTCGTGCGCGCGATGCTCATGGCGCCCATCAAGCGCGCCGCCGGCATGGTCTCGCCGACGAGCGCGTTACGCATGACCATGTCCGACGGGCGCACCGCGCCCGAGACGGCGGCAATGGCGAACACATGCAGTGGGCTCAAGACACCCATGAAGGCGAACGTCATCATGAGGGTGGCGAGTGCCGCGTAGATCGCCCGCATAGCCGAGAGCAGGTTGCGCGGTCCGATCCGGTCGCCGAGCACACCGAACAGGGGCGCCAGCAACGTACCGGTGAATTGCAGCGACCCGAACACCGTCAGCCACAGTACCGAGCCGGTCTCGACCAGCACGTACCAGCCGAGGATCAGCACCTCCATCTCGACGGCCCAGGAGGTCGCGAGATCGGCGGGCCATTGAAAGCGGAAGCTCCGGACCTGGAACGGTTGCAACAGCGAAGTTCTTGACGGCGCCTTCAAGCACCGACACCGTGCGCCATGATCTCGTCCCCCCGCCACCCGCGGCCGTTGGCCGACCCTCTATAGTCGGTCTCGCCCCCACCCATCATAGTCATTGCCATGCCCATCCGCACGGAACCTCGCCACGCGACCCTGCTCGTTTGTGGCGCCGCCTTTCTCTGGAGCCTGGGCGGCCTGTTCGTCCGCCTGATGGGTGATCTCGATGGCTGGACGATCGCCTTCTGGCGCGCGGCCTTCATGGTCCTCGCGGTAGGCGGCTGGCTGCTCGCGACGCACGGGCGCCGCGCGTTCACCCTCTACCGGGACATGGGCTGGGCCGGCCTGCTGTCCGGGCTCTTGCTCGCCGTGGCCTTCGTCACCTTCATCCTCGCGGTGAGCCACACCACCGTCGCCAACGCCGTGGTGCTCCAAAGTGCCTCACCCCTGGTCGCCGCCCTGCTCGCCCGCCTCTTTCTCAAGGAACCGATCTCGCCGCCGACCGCGCTCACCATCTCGATCGCCATGGCGGGGGTGGCGCTCATGTTCGCCGACGCCCTGGGTGGCGGCGAAATACTCGGTAATCTGCTGGCGTTCGGCGTCGCCCTCTCGTTCGGCGCCTATATCGTGGTGGTACGGGCCGGGCGCCGGCTCGATCTCTTGCCATCGGCGGTGCTGGCGGGATTGTTCGCCATGGCCGCAACCCTGCCCTTCGCCAATCTGGCGGGACCCTCGGGGTCGGAATTTGCCATCCTCGCGGCCATGGGAACGGTCCAGCTCGGACTTGGGCTCTACCTCTTCATGCGCGGGGCTCCCCATTTGAGTGCCGCCTTTGTCGGCCTGCTCGGCCTGCTGGAAACCGTGCTGGCACCCTTCTGGGTCTGGCTCGTCTTCAGGGAGATACCGTCGGCGCTGGCGCTCGCGGGTGGCGCCATCGTGCTCACGGCCCTCTTGGTCCATTCGGCGCTCGGGCTCCGGCGCGTCACCGCCGCATGAAACTCCGGCCGATGAGCTGGCGGTGCACCTGGTTGGTGCCTTCCCAGATTTGGGTGATCTTGGCGTCGCGCATCAGCCGCTCGACGCGATAATCGCGGATATAGCCATAGCCGCCATGGAGCTGCACGGCATCGGTGGTGATGCGCACCGCCACGTCGGACGCCCGCATCTTGAGGAGCGAGGCCTCGATGCCCACGTCGCTCTCGCCCCGGTCGATGAGCCGCACCACATGTTGGAGCCAGTTCTCGGCGAGCGCCAAGTCCGCCGCCATGTCGGCCAGCATGAACTGAATGCCCTGGAACTCGACGATCAGACGGCCCGACTGGCGGCGGGTGTTGATATAGGCGACCGCGTCCTCGAAGGCGGCGCGCGCGATGCCAAGGGCATGGGCGGCAACGCTCGGCCGCGACTTGTTCAAGGCGCCGAACAGTACCTTCAGGCCGTCACCTGGTGCGCCGATCAGATTGGCGCGCGGCACCCGGCAGCCCTTGAACGCAATTTCCGCGGTGCTGGAGGCGCGGTGACCCATCTTGTCCTCGGTCCGGAGCACGTTAAGCCCGGGCGTGCCCTTCTCCAGCACCAGGACCGAGAGTGCCCCCTTGCGGTCGTCGATTTCCGACCAGCGCCCGAAGAGGAGATAGATGTCGGCCACATCGCCATTGGTGATGAAGGTCTTGCCGCCGTCGATGACGATCTGGTCGCCATCGGGCGTGAAGCGGGTGCGCATGCCTGTGGCATCGGAGCCCGCGCCGGGCTCGGTGATGCAGAGGGCAGCCAGCCCGCCCTTGGCGATCACCGGCAGGAAACGCGCTTTCTGCGCCTCATCGCCAAACTCCATGATCGGGCTGGAGGCATGAAAATTGGTCGCCCAGACGATGCCGGTCGAGGCACAGGCCTTGCTGATCTCGCGCACGCATTCGATATAGGCGGCGTAGGAAAGCCCGGCGCCGCCATGGGCTTCCGGCAGAAACACCCGGTTGAGTTCGAGGCGGTTGATGGCCGCCAGGCTCTCCCAGGGGAAGGCCGCCTGCTTGTCGTAATCGGCCGCGCGCGGCGCGATCTCACTCCGGGCAATGCCGCGCACCGCCTCCAGCAGCAGACGCTCGTCCTCGGCCAGCGGGATCGTCCGGTCCAAGCGGTCGAAGATTTTCATGGCCGGCGCAATTCCCGTCGCACTCAGATCACCCCATCGGCGGCGAGTTTGTCGATCTCCTTGGACGACATGCCGAGGAGCTCGCCCAACACATAGCGATTGTCCTCGCCATAGCCGGGGGCACCCCGGTCGATGGGGCCGCCGATATAGGGTGGCGTCGCACTCATCTTCATCGGCAGTTCGGCGACGGGCCAGGTGCCGATCTTGGTCCCCGTCACCTCGGTCAGCCAGTCGAGCGCCACTAGCTGGGGGTCCTTGTCGCACCGATCCTCGGCGTTCTGGCACACACCGGCCGGCACGCCGGCCGCCTGGAGGCGGAACATGCAGTCATAGGCCTCTTGGGTCGCCGTCCATTCTCCGACCGCCTGGTCGAGTGCCTCCTGATGGGCGAGCCGCGCGGCCAACGTGGCAAAGCGCGGGTCGGCAAGCCATTCGGGCTTGCCCGCCACCTGGCCAAGCGCCCGCCATTCGGCCTCGCCAAAACAGGCAATGGCGATCCAACGATCGGCGCCGAGGCAACGATAGGCGCCGTGGGGTGCCGCCGGCTTGTAGGGCGAGCGGTTGCCATAGCGCTCCCAGACGCGGCCGTTGGCGGACCAGTCGAGCACCGGCACGCTGTTGAGGAAGATGCCCGACTCGCACTGCGAGGCGTCGATGCGCTGGCCCTCGCCGGTGCGCGCGCGATGAAAGAGCGCGCCCAGGATGGCCAGCGCATAGCCATAGGCGCCCATCCAGTCGAGAAAGGAATAGCCCCAACCGACCGGCATGGCCGGCTCCGGCAGGCCCGACATGTCGGAGGCACCGGCGAAGGAGGCGGCAATCGGTCCGACCGTGCGCAAGCGACCATAGCGGCCGTAAACACCCATGCCCGCCTGCTGGATGTAGATGATGTCGGGGCGGATCGCCTTCTGCACGTCATAGCCGAGGCCGAGCCGCTCAAGGACTCCGGGCGAGAAGCCCTCGGCCACGATGTCGGAGAGGGCGACCAGTTGCTTGGCGATCTCGAGGCCGCGCGGATCGCGGATGTTGAGGGAGATGCCGCGCTTGCCCGAATTCTTGTTGTTGAACTGGCCGCCCATGTCCAGGTCCTTGACCCCGGGCAAGGGAGCGGTCGCAGCCGCCCTTGCCGCCCGGCCGCCGACCGGCGCCATGGCGGCCAGCCGCGTGTCCGGGTTCTCCTTCCACTCGACCTTAAAGCTCTCGGCGCCGAGCGCGGCGACGAACCTTGTGCCACCGGCCGACGCCAGAAACCAGGAGAAGTCGAGAATACGAATATTCTGCAAGGCAAAGGGCTTGCCGCGCGCCGAGAGGTGCGCGGCTCGCTTGGATGGCGATTTGGCTTGGGGCGCCACCGGCGCCCGCGTCTCGCCCAGGACCTCGCCGGTATGTTCGCCCAGATGCGGCGCCCGCTTGCCCACCTTCCAGCTCGTGGCCGTGGCGAGCCATTTGCTGGTCGGATAACGGAAGGAGCGGCCGAGCTCGGGATGCTCCACATCGGCGAATGTCTGCCGGTCGAGCCAGTGCGGGTCGAGGGCGTTCTCGTGCGGCTTGCGCAGGGGCGTCCAGAGGAGGCCATGGGACTGGGCCTCTTCCCACGGCATGCGCTGATAGGTGAAGGAACGGATGAAGCGCTGCATCACCTCGAAGATATGGGCGCGGCGCTCGTCGCCGGTGCCAGAGCCGGGCACGGCCCGGGCCGTCAGCGGCGCACCCGGCGCCGGCGGCTCCAGATCGGCCTGCATGCCATAGCTGGACAGGAACTTGTGCAGGCTGACCTCGTCCTTGGTGCCGCCGAGCCAGCTCATGAACCAGCGCCCGTCCTTGCTGTGGCCGATGCTGGGCACGCGCGAGGGCACCGCGTTGGCGTGCCGGCAGGTGAGCCGGTAGAGCGGCGCGCGCTGCATGACCCAGCTCATCAGGTCGAGCTCGGTGTTCTTGGCGACCGCCTCATGGATGGCGAGCGATACGTCCTGACCCGCGCCGGTTTGCAGGCGATGGATGAGCGCCGCCACGATGCCGATGGCGAGCTGTTCGCCCGCGATGTGGTAGGCGTGCCAGACCTGGGGGGCGATCGGCGGCGTGTCATAGTGCAGTCCCGGGTCGGGGTCGTAGCCGCAATTCATCATCACGCCGCCGAGCGCCAGATGCACGAGGTCCGAGGATTTGAAATCCTTCCAGGGACCGGTATCGCCAAAGGGCGTGATGCGCGCCACCACGAGACGCGGGAAGCGCTTTGCGAGTGCCGCCCGATCCAGGCCCACCAGCGCCTCCAGCCCGCCACGCGTGCCATCGAGCAGCACGTCGGCGCCTTCGAGAAGGCCCCGGAGTTCCGCCGCCGATTGCTTGGCCGAGAGCAGCACCGAGCGCTTGCCCCGGTTATAGCCCCAGAAGAAGAGCGATCGCTCCGGGCCTGCCTTGTCCTCGAAGAATGGGCCGATGCGGCGCGATGGGCTGCCCTCTGGTGGCTCCACCTTGATCACGTCGGCGCCGAGGCCGGCGAGCAGCAGGCCCGAATATTCCGCCATCTCGTCGGCAAGCTCGATCACCCGGATACTGTCGAGCATGCCGGGGAGTGCGCCGTTGGGTGCCACGCCCCGGTCGGCGGCGGACTTTCGGTCGGTCGGCCGGTCGGTCGGCCGGTCGGTCGGCGGCATGGCCATCGCTCGCATCTCCCCAGGATACCCATCGGCCGGAGGAGTGAAGCACCGGATGCGCGGCAAGTATAGAAAAGCCGTCTTACAGCCCGCGGAACGGATTGGCGATGCGGAGCCGGCCATCCAACAGAGCGCCGTCCTGCATGTCTTCCGACCAGAGCGTATCGCAACCGGCGTTGAGCGCAGCCGCGGCGATCATCGCGTCATAGACCGAAAGATTGTAGCGCTCCGCCAAAACGAGGCCGATGTCATGAGTCTCGATGGTGAGGGGTTCGACGTCCACGAGGTCGCGGATCGCCGACAGAAACCCATGTGCTTCCGCCCAGGAGAGGCCCATCTTGCGCCGGGCGACGTTGGCGATTTCGTTCAGAACCTGCACGCTGATGGTGCCGCCATCGGCGAGGAGACGTTCCGCACGGTCGGCCTTCGCGGGTTCGGTGGATGCCAGATAGAGCAGGATGTTGGTGTCGAAAAAGCTAGCGGGCATTGGCCTCGTCCCGATCGAACTTGAAGTCGGGCGGCAGGCGACCGCGAAAGGCGCCGAGGCGCTTCAACAGCGCCTTGCGGCTGGGCTTGCGGGAGACGGCGAATTCACGCGCGTCCGCCACATAGATTTCGATATCGTCGCCCGCTTTCAGTTGCAAGGCCTCGACCAAAGCGGCGGGAAGGCGAACGGCAAGGCTGTTGCCCCATTTCGCGACCTGCATGATGTCCTCTCTAGATATACATTTTAACAATAGTATATCCCACGACGCTCGAAATCAAGCGCCCGCGCAAGCGGGAGCACCGGATGCGCGGCAAGTATAGAAAAGCCGCGCCCCAGCCGGTACGGTAGCCACTGGCCCACGCGCGGCTGGGCGGCGATAAGCAGCAAGAGGCAAGGATGTCGGAGCTCGGTCACCTCAAGGACAAGATCGCCGTCGTCGGCGTCGGCAACACGCCCTATGGCAATTTTCCCGAGATCGACGATTACGGGCTCGGCGCCCGGGCGTTCCGCGCCGCCCTCGCCGATTGCGGCCTCGAGAAGAGCCGGATCGACGGCCTCCTGGTCTGCCGCATTCCCTATTACGCGCGCATGGGCGAGGTGCTCGGTATCTCGCCCCGTTGGACGATCCCCTTGCCGCCCCATGGCCGCATGTCGGCCATGGGCATCATCGAGGCGATGGCCGCGCTCAATGCCGGGCTCTGCAATTATGTGGCGCTGATCTACGCCAATATCGGCCGCTCCAGGCGGGTCAATTATGGCGGCGAGGAAAGCCCCAATGTCTGGGACCCCTGGGGCTATACGTCGCCGGGTGCCGCCCACGCCATGATGTTCCGCCGGCACATGGCGAAATATGGCACCACCACCCGCCAACTCGCCGAGGTCTCGGTCGCGGTCCGCCATCACGCGACCCTCAATCCCGACGCGGTGATGCGCTCACCCATCACCATCGACGACCATGAGAATGCGCGACCCATCGTCCTGCCGCTCCGCTTGCTCGACTATTGCCTGATCAATGACGGCGCCGTGTCGCTCATTCTCACCACCAAGGAGCGCGCCCGGGACCTCAAGAAGCCGCCGGTGCTGATCTCGGGCGTGGGCGCCAAGGAGGCCTTCGCCCGCGCCTCCATCCCGAACTTCGATCTCGACTTCTGGTACGGCGAGGTGCGCGAGGCCGCCAACGCCGCCTATGATATGGCGGGAATCGGCCCTGCCGATGTGGACGCCCTGATGTGCTACGACAATTTCAGCCCCACCATCCTGTTCAGCCTGGAGGGTCTGGGCCACTGCCCGAGGGGCGAGAGCGGCCGTTTCGTCGAGGGCGGCACGCTCAAGCTCGGCGGCAAACTGCCGACCAACACCGATGGCGGCCACCTCTCCAACTCCTACATGCAGGGCTGGGCGCTCAATGTGGAGGCGGTGCGCCAGTTGCGCGGCGAGTGCGGCCGGCGCCAGGTGCCGGATTGCGCGGTGGTGCAGTTCGCCGCCACCACGCCCTGTTCGCGCTCCCTCATCTACACGCGGGGCTAGATCGCCATGAGCAACGCCTACGCCAAGCCGCTGCCGAAGATCGACCTCCTCAACCGGCCGTTCTGGGAGCATGCCAAGGCGGGGCGCCTCGCCGTCCAGCGCTGCACTGGCTGCGGCCATCGCCACATGCCGCCAAGCCCGGTCTGCCCGACCTGCCTTGGAGAGAACCAGGACTGGGAAGTGGTCTCGGGCCGGGGCCGGCTGGTCTCATGGGTCACCTTCCACCGCGCCTATTGGGGCGGCTTCGGGGCCGACGTTCCCTATGATGTCTGCATGGTCGAGCTTGACGAGGGGCCGATCCTCGTCAGCAATCTGGTGGGTGCCGGCCAGGATAAGGCCGCCGTCGGCGCCGCCGTCAGCGTCCTCTTCGAGCCGGTTACACCCGAGATCACGCTGCCCAAATTCCGCCTGGTGGAGTGAGCCATGGGTGCCTACCGCTGTCTGGCCGAGGGCCGGGGGGCACGGAACAGCCTTGAGCGGGCGGTTGCCATGTACCTCGAGCGCGTGGCCCGCGGGAGTTCAACTGGACCCATCAAGCCATCGCCTGACCGGCCTATTCCGCCGCCTTGGACTCAGCGCCCTTTTTCCAGGATTGGAGGACCGGCATGACCTCGGTGGCGAAGAGGCGCAAGGACCGTTCGGCCACATCGTAGGGCGTGCCGCCGAAGCGGAACGAGGTGCAGAGTTCGAACTCGCCGAGCATGGCCCGGCGCGCCTCGAACTGGCGGAGGATGCGCTCGGGCGTGCCCCAGACCGCCGCCTGCATGAAGCCCTCGATCATGCCGGGAATGCCGACCTGGCGCGCAACCTCGACCTTCTTGGCATAGGAGTCGTAACCCCGCACCTGGGCGAAATGTTCACCGAGCAGTTCGTAATGCTCGTAATTGCTGTGGACGAACAAGCCCATATGCTTGCGGGCGAGATCCTCGGCGCCGTCCATGCCGGGCGTGCAGACGCAGAAGTCCGCGGTCAAGGGCGGCGGCGCGACGACGCCATGTTGCTCCAGGAACAATTGCCGGTGGCGTTCGATGGCCGGCAGGCGAAGCGGCCAGGGCCGGTCGGCGAACATGACCATGCGGGCGCCGAGGCGCGCCGCCGAGACCACCGAATCGTCGCTCGACGCCACCGCGTAGATGCGCCCGTCGATGGCATGTCGCGGACGCGGGCGAAGCTCGACGCGCGGCTGCGGGTAGTACTTACCATTGCCCTCCATAAAGCCGGTGCGGAGCCCGGCCACGATCATGGCGGCAGCCTCGTCGAAGCGCTCGCGCGATTCGTCCATCACGGTCCGGAACGCCGCGAATTCGCGGCGCGCCAACCCTCGACCGACGCCGAGCCGCACCCGGCCGCCGCTCAGATGATCGAGCACGGCAACCTTTTCCGCGACGCGCAGCGGGTCCTGCCAAGGCAGGATCACCGCCGCCGTGCCGAGGTCGGCCCGGGTGATCGGCGCGAGATAAGACATGAGCTGGAGATTGTCGGGGCAGAAAGAATAATCGTTGAAATGATGCTCGACCGACCAGAGCACGTCGAAGCCGAGTTCGTCGGCAAGGCGGGCGAGCTTGATTTCCTCGTCCCAGACCTGGCCGTCGCCGATGTCGTCCCAGCCATAGCTGGTGAACACCATTTGCAAGCCGACATCCATCGCCCAACCCCTACTCGACGTAGTTCAGGCGGAAACCCTCGCCCCAGCGCTTCAGATGCCCGACCGAGGGCGAGGGGAAGTGCATGGCGCAGAAGAGCGTCGCGGAATCGCAGTAGTGCTCGAGGAACTTGCGCCGGCTCTCGCCAGCCATCTTGCGGTCCCAGTCGGCGCGCATGCCGAGTTCGGGATAGCGCGCCTGAAGGGGCGAGTGGATGCAATCGCCGGTGAAGACCGCGCCCGCCTCGCGCTTGCCGGCATGGACCGCGAAATGGTCCGGCGAATGGCCGGGTGTCGGCACCAGATGGACGTGGTCGTCGAGGGCATGGTCGCTCTTGACCAGATCGGCGCGATTGGCGGCGATGATCGGCAATACACTGTCGTCCATATAGGTGATCGGCGTCTTCTTGTGCTCGGCCGTCCAATAGTCGAGTTCGCGCTCGCTGAAGAGGTAGCGCGCCTTGGGGAAGGTGGGGACCCAGCGGCCATTCTCGAGGCGTGTGTTCCAGCCCACATGGTCGGGGTGGAGATGGCTGCACATGACGAAGTCGATATCCTCGACCTTGAGGCCGGTCTCGGCGAGCTGGCGCATATAGCGGGGATCGCTGCGCTTGTGCCAAAGGGGGCGGGTCGGATAGTTCTTGTCGTTGCCGATGCAGCTATCCACCAGGATATTGTGGTGCGGCGTGCGCAGGATGTAGGACTGGAAGCAGAGCAGGATGTTGCCATGCTCCGGGTCGAGGCCGTTCCCCGTCATCCAGCCGCGATTTTCTGCCAGCATTTCCGGGGTCAGGTCCGGAAAAAACTCCTTCGGGCTATAGCCCGGCCCGGTCGTCGGCTCCTCGATTTCGATGATGCGATGGATAGTCAGGTCTTCGACCGCGAACTTGGTCTTCATGCTGAAATTCTCCCGTCTCTCGATATCATGTGAATTGCGCCGTATTCAGGAAGCGAGCATGTCCCCGATCGGCGCCTGGGGCAAGCCGATCGGGGCGGCCCGGATTTCGGAGATCGCGTTCAGAGATTCTGTGTGAGTTCTTTCAGTGCTACCTTCAACACACCTTCTCGCCATGGACTGAATCGGGCAAGCAAGCGGTCCTTCGTTTCGTTGTAGAAGAACACGAACCCTTCCTCGGAAACTGGTACGAGTGCCGACCGAATTTGTCCTTCCTCGTCCGTATCCCGGAACTCAAGGAATGGTGCGCAGATCAAACTTCCATTGAAGGGACGGCCGATGCCGTGGATGGCAAACACGAGCTTCGCGCGACGCGCCCAATTCATATTTAACGCAATCCAAGATCGATGTTCGGCCAGGTCCGCATAGTAATTCAGATGGACTTTCGCGTTCTCGATGATCTGCGCGCGGAACCAGTGACTGGTGTCCGTTCCTGATTTCATGACATCAGCGGTAGTGGTTCCGGTATTCGTGATCTTCCGCAAAGCCGACGTGACGCCCGGCACGATGGGCCGGGAGGCGCGTGTCCACATCTTCTTGGATATTACCCGCCAGCGTGAACACGCCCTGCAGAGATTTCAGCTTTTCGGTGCCGATCTTGTCCGCTGCCTTGTGCAATCCATCAAGGATTGCCTCAACGTAATCTTGCGCCAAACTTTGTTCGGAAATTGCGGTCGCCTTCCTGAACTGGACAATCTGCAATCTCGCGATCATCTCGATCAGCGGCTTCAAACTGCCAAGATCGGCCGCTTCCAGGGCGTCGAGGTAGTTGGTTTTATCGTTGCGCGTTACCACCAGCGGAAACAGCCCATCCTTCACAAGCACAAATGAGGCGATGGCGCGAGCAACGCGCCCGTTACCATCCTGGAAGGGATGTATCTGCGTGAAGCGATGATGTAGCCAAGCGGCCTGAACGTCGCTCGGAACCGCCTTGGCGACATGTTCCGCATGGATGGCAACTAAGCGGTCCATTTCGGACGCCACATGTTCGGGCGCGCAATAAGCATATATGACACAATCGCGCACGGGGTAGTTCATCTGCGTTTTCCAGTCGCCCTTGATGAGCGGCACCTTAACGACGCGCCCTTGCGAATCGACGCCGTCGGTCTCATCCTGGCCACGCAACAAAACGGCGTGAAGTTCCTTGATGTAAGAAACCGAGAGCGCGCGTTAGCTGCTGACGAAATCGAACACGCCGTCCAACGCGTCCTTCTGATTGCGCAACAATTGCAGCACTTATTCGCGAGGCTTGTTCGTCGAACCGTGGGTGAGGAGCTCGGCTTGAAACCCACGCTCGATCAAGGTTTGTGTGACGCCGCGCTCGATCTCATAGAGGTTTTCGATCACACCGGTCTCAATGGCCCATTCGCGGCTTAATTTTTCGGTAAAATCCAAAAGCTGGCGCGTTCCTTTCAGCCGCGTCCTTTGGTCGGTCCAAACGGCCTTAATTCCCGGAATTTCCGACGCGCTGAGTTGTTGGGGGTCGGTTTCAAGGTCCGTTACGCCTGTGGTGGGGTTCCAAATTAGAAAAATATTCCGATTGGTCATGCCTGTTGAACCAACTTTTCTGGGGAGTTGGTCGTGTCGCGAGGGTCGCGGAAATTGCCAGTAGCGATGATAACCATTCGATAGATTATACCAAGGCTCGCAGGTATTGATTCATATCGTCGCGGCAGTTCATGCAACCCTATCAAGCTGCCGCTTGGCTGATCGGACCGGCCCGTTACCCGCGCGTTACCCGCGCGTTACCCCGGCGGCGACGGCCGGCGCGCCAGCAGTGCCGCCGGGATGGCGAGCGCGGCGAGGACCGCAAAACAGTCGAGCGAGAGATCGTAGCCGCCGCTCCAGTCGCGCAAGAGGCCGGAGATGAGCGGCCCGGCCGCCTGGGCCAGCACCTGCACCGAGAGTGCCACACCCCGGATTGCCCCGAAGCTTCGCCGCCCATAATAATCCCCCCAGACGATCGGCAGGGTGACCTGAACGCCGCCGATGCCGGCGCCGAAGATCGCGGCGGCGAGATAGCCCTGGGCCGGGGTCGCGACACCCATCATCAGGATCGTGCCGGCGCACATGAGTGCCGCGATTGACGTGAGCGCCAGGCGGGTGCCGAGCCGGCGGGCGAGGAGCCCGAACGCCAGGCCGGCAAGGCCCGAGACCAGGCTGAAGAGGCCCACAGTCGCGGCCGCCACCGTCGCGTCCAGGCCGCTCTCGATGAGGAAGGCCGCCTGGTGCAGGCTGACCCCCGCCTGGACCGGATAAACCAGCAGGGTAAAGAGCGAAAGCAGCCAGAAGGCCGGCGTGCGCAACGCCTGGGCGCGGCTGAAGGCGGGCTCGGCCGGCAATGGCGTCGTGCCGGGGGCTGGTTCGGGGGCGCCCCGATCCGGTAAGAGGCCCATATCCTCGGGCCGCCGCACCATCAACAGCCAAGTGGGCACGAATCCCACCACCAGGACCGCGACACCGATCGCGAACCAGCCGAGCCGCCAGCCATCGACCAGCATCGCCGCCTGGGCCAGAAGCGGCAGCCCCACGAGCCCCGACATCTGCCCCACCGTCGCAATCGACGTGGCGAAGGGCCGCCGGGCGACGAACCAGTTGTTGACCGCCCCGTAGATGCCGAGGTCGAACGGCCCGGCGAAGCTCGTCCGGGCAATGCAGAACAAGAGATAGAACATGGCGAGCGAGCTGGTGGCCGACAGCAGCAACGTGGCGAGACCGGTGGCGAGCACGGCGCCGCAGAGCACGAGCCTGGCGCCCATCCGGTCGAGGACACGGCCAAGCGCGGGCGCGGTGATTGCCGCCAACACGCCACCCAGGGACACGGCACCCGAAAAGCCCGAGCGCGACCAGCCGAACTCCCTTGTCATGGGCTCGACAAAGACCGAGAGGGTGGCGACGGCGCCGCCCTGACGCGAGAATCCGGCCGCGCAAGTGCAAGCCAGGATCACCCAGCCATAGAAGAACGGCAGGCGCGGCTGGAGACGGTGGGCGAGCACCCGCCTCGCCCTAGTGGGAGAGGCCCGCGACGGGAACGCCGCTCGGACCTTCGCGGCGGCGGGCCAGATAGCGGCCGGCGTCGCCGTGCCGGCCGGCGTTAAGATAGGCCTTGAGCAGCGTGAACTCCACCAGATCGCGCTGGGCGCGGCTGCCGCCGATGCGCTCATGCTCGTCCATGACCGGCTCGATGGCGCCGATGACGCCCGTCCAGTCGGACGCCATGAAGGCCCTGAAAGCGCGCGCCAAAGCCGGCACCACGGGCCCCGAGGGCAGCCTGCCCTGGTTCTCCAGAGCCGCCATTCCGGCGAGCCGGGCTTCGAGGCCGCCCAGGTCGCCGGTGACGGCATCGCAGAGCGCGATATGGGTGTCGCAGAAGGCGATGCCGGCCCCAGGGAACATTTGGTGCGCGAAATCATGGAGCGCCCGCCAAGCCGCCGGGTCGCGCTGCATGCCGGCCAGCTCGGCACGCCAGAGGAAGGCCACCGAATCGGTCAGGCTGTTGAGCGGCGGACCCCAGGTGGCATTCGGGTGGACATTCTCGGCGAAGATGCGCCATGCCGCCGCGTCATGGCCGGCCTCAAGCTCACAGAGCGCCATATGCCAGCTCAAGTGACAATGCAATTGCGCGGCCTTCGGATAAGCGGTCATCCAGTCGCGAAGATAGGCAAGGGAGGCGGCCTGCTCGCCATCCTCGTAATAGACATGGGCGCGGATATGGGCGCCATGGGCGTTGCGTGGAAAGGCGGCCATGGCGCGCTCGATCTTGGCGCGCGCCCGGTCGCGCTCGCCTGTCTCGTCGAGGGCGAAGGCGTGCTGGCAATTGAACCACCAGTCGTCGCCGTAATGGCCGGCATGCCGGTCCAAGAGCGCCAACTGCTCCCGCTCGCGGCCCGCCCGGCCGCTGAAGCCGATCAGACCGAACACCGAGGTGCAGGGGCCGAGCACCATGGCGTCGCGTGGAAACGTCTCAAGGTGCGCCTTGGCGGCGGCGACGGCTGCGTCGCCTTGGCCCGCGAGGACCAGATTGTAATAGGCAAGATGGCTTGCCTCGCGCTCGGGCAGATCGCCGGCGACCGCGTTCGCCGCCGCGATGGCCTGGCGCGCCGCCGGCATCTCGCCGCGTAACTGCAAGGCGCGCGCCTTGCCCACATGGGCCAGCACGAAATCGCCATCGGCGTCGATGGCGCGCTGGAAGGCTTGCCCAGGCCCGAGATTGCCCGAGAGGATCAAATCGACCCCCGCCACATAGGCATCGCGCGCAACGGGCGAGGCCGTGGACACCGTCAGGCCATAGCGATCGCAAAGCATGCCGTTCCCTTCCCCTGAAATCCGCCTACTGGTTGATACTTTGGCCGCCATCCATGACGATGGTCTCGCCGGTGAGATAGCGGATCTCCTCGACCAAGAGCGCCGCTACCAGGCGCGCCACCTCGTCCACCCGGCCGGGCCGGCCGACCGGAATGCGGCGCGCCAGCCACTCGCGCGAGCTCGGGCTCTCCAGCATCGCCCGGTTCATGTCGGTCGCGACATAGCCGGGCGCCACATTGTAGACGGCGATGTTCTGCTTCGCCCATTCGACCGCGAGGCAGCGGGTCAACGCGCCGAGCGCGGCCTTCGATGCGCAATAGGCCAAATGATAGCGCACGCCCAGGCGCTCCCAGAACGAGCCGATATTGACGATGGTGCCGCCGCCCCGGGCGAGGAAATGCGGATAGGCCGCCTTGGCGAGAATGAAGGCGGAGGTGACGTTGGTGTCGAGGGTCTGGGTGAACTCGGCGGTGGCGAAGCCCTCGCTCTTCCCCGTCAGCAGCATGCCGGCATTGTTGACCAGCCCCCGGAGCCCGCCATGGGCCCGCGCGATTTCGCCGAGCACCGCGATGGAAGCCCGCTCGTCGGTCACGTCGAGGCGGCCGGCGATCAGGCGCTCGGGCGGCGCGCCCGCCGCCCCATCCTCGCCCACCATGTCGGGTAAATTGCCGGTTCGCGAGAGACACGCGACCGTGAAGCCGCGCCGCGCCAGTTCGAGGGCGATGCCAGCGCCGATGCCGCGATTGGCCCCGGTGACGACGATCGCGCCCGCTTGCGTCATGCGACCTAACCCTTGGGCGCCACGTCGAGGCGCGCGATCATGCCTTCGAGTTTCGCATCGGCCGCCGGATAGCGCGCCATGATCAGCGGGTCATGGCCGGGGATCACATGCTTCGGTGAATCCGCCAGGCGATAGAGCTTTTTCCAACTCTCCATCATCTCACCCAGATTATGGAGGATCGGGAATGGCCGCTTCTCTTCCATGTTGGCGTAAAAATGGCTCGCATCCGACGCCAACACGATATGGCCGCGTTTGGTGTTGACGCGGACCGCCATCAGGCCCTTGGCGTGGCCCGGCACGTGATGCACCGAGAGGCCGGGCGCGATCTCCTCGTCCCGGTCGTGAAAGGCCGCCTGCTCCTTGTAGATGCGGCGGATCATCTTGGCCACGTCTTCGACATCATAGGCCATGCGCAAGGGCTCGTGGCCCATGCAGCGGCCGGTGCAATAGTCCATCTCGTCGTCATGGATGTGGAGACGCGCATTGGGGAAATCGTCGAGCGTGCCAGCATGGTCGAAATGCATGTGGGTGACGATCAGGTCCTGGACCTTGGTCGCGTCGATATTGAGCTTGGCGAGACCCTCGCGCGGCAGATATTGGAGCTTGCGGTTGCGCCGCTCGGCACTCTCGTGGGTAAAGCCCGCATCGACCACGAAGGTCCGCCCCTGGCCCACGATCGCCCAGACATAATAGCTGAGCTTGCCGGAGGTATCGTGCGGGTCGCCACCAAGAAAGCTCTCGCTCATTCGCCGCCCGGTGTGGGTGCCGTAATTGACCGCGAAGACCTCGTAGGTATCTGCCATGTGGCGCCCCCTTACCCGATCGTCTCGACCTGTTTCCGCCTTATAGCATAGCCGGCCGGTAAACTTGACCCAGCGGCGGGCGCGTTGTCGAATGAACCGGATCGCCGAATGGATAGGACAGTTCGCATGAACCTCAAAGGTGCCGTGACCATCGTGACCGGATCGGCCAGCGGCATCGGCGCGGCGGCCGCGCGCATGCTCGCCGCCAAGGGCTCGAACGTCGTCGTCAACTACACCAAGAGCGAGGCCGCCGCGAAGGCGGTCGCCGCCGAGTGCGAGGCCAAGGGCGTCGAGACCCTGCTCTGCCGGGCCAACGTCGCCCATGACGCCGATTGCCGCCGCATGGTCGCCGAGACCATGGCCAAATGGGGCCGGGTCGACGGCCTGATCAACAATGCCGGCACCACCAAGTTCGTTCCGCATCCCGATCTGGACGGGCTCGATGCCGAGGATTTCCTCAATATCCACCGCGTCAACGTGGTCGGCCCCTTCCAGATGAGCCGCGCCGTCGCCCCGCACATGAAGCAGCAGGGCCGAGGGGCCATCGTGAATATTTCCTCGGTCGCGGGCGTCATGGGGATCGGTAGCTCGATTGCCTACGCCGCCTCCAAGGGTGCCCTCAACACCATCACTCTGTCGCTGGCGCGCGTGCTCGGCCCCGAGATCCGGGTCAACACGGTCTGCCCCGGCTTCGTTGCCGGAAGCTGGCTCAGGGACGGCATGGGCGCCGAACGCTACGACGCCACCAAGGCCCATCTCGAGGCCACCACGCCGCTCAGGCGCGCCGGCACGCCCGAAAGCATGGCCGAGGTCGCGGTCTGGTTCCTCGAAGGCGGCGAGCTGGTCACCGGGGAGATCCTGATGGTGGACGCGGGCAACCATCTGGGCGCGGCGCCGCTCAAGGCGCGCTGAGGGCGCCGTCATGTCCAGCCGTCTTGCGGGCAAGGTGGCACTCGTGACCGGGGGCGCGTCGGGCCTCGGCCAGGCAACCGCCCGCCTGTTCGTGGCCGAAGGAGCGCGCGTGGCCGTGACCGACATCGACGAGCCGGCGGGTGCCGCCGTCGCCAAGTCACTCGGGCCGAGCGCCACCTTCATTCGCCATGACGTGACCAGCGAGGCCGATTGGCAAGCGGCCATCGAGGCCACAGTCGCGGCCTTTGGCGGCCTCCACATATTGGTCAACAGCGCCGGCATCGGGCCGTTCGGCAATATCGAGGAGACCAGCTTCGCCGACTGGCGGCGCGTGCATGCGGTTGATCTCGACGGCGTCTTTCTCGGCTGCAAGTGGGCACTGCCGGCGATGGCGCGAACCTGCGCGGGTGATGGGCGCAAGGCGGCGATCGTCAATATTTCGTCGGTGGCCGGCATCATCGCCGGGCACAATCTAGTGGCCTACAATTCGGCCAAGGCGGGGGTACGCCATCTGACCAAGTCGGTGGCGCTCCACTGTGCCCGCCAGGGCTACCCCATCCGCTGTAATTCGGTGCATCCCGCCTTCATCGACACGCCGATCCTCGACATTCACCGCGCCCGGTTCGGCAACGAACGGGCACTGGAAAAGCTCGGCCGCCAGATTCCCATGGGCCGTGTCGGACAGCCGGAAGAAGTCGCCTATGGCATTCTTTATCTGGCATCCGACGAGGCGAGCTTCACCACCGCCTCGGAACTCGTCATCGACGGCGGCATTACGGCGATGTGACCGGTGACGAGATGACCGACCGGACCGCCGACCGACCCGCGCCCGAATGGGCCGCCTATTACGCCAAGACCGCCGGCCGGCCACCGCGCGCGACCCTGCTCGCCGCCCTCGACCGCTTCGAGAAGGAGGGCCGGACCGGCTTTGCGGTCGATCTCGCGTGCGGCACCGGCCGCGACACCATCGAGCTCATGCGCCGCGGCTGGCCCACCCTTGCCATCGACGCCGAGCCCGCCGCGATTGCGACGCTCCGCGCCCGGCCCGATTTGCCGCCGGGCGCCCGGCTCGATGTGCGCCTTGGCCGCTTCGAGGACGCGGATTGGCCCGAATGCGATCTCGTCAATGCGAGCTTCGCCCTGCCGATTTGCCCGCCCGAGCGGTTTGCCGCCCTCTGGCAACGGATCGCCGCCTCGCTCAAGCCCGGCGGGCGTTTTTCGGGCCAGCTCTATGGCGACCGCGACTCGTGGCGCGGCCGGCCGGGCATGACCCACCACACGCGATCGCAAGCCGAGGCGCTGCTCGCGGGCCTCGATGTCGAGATGTTCGGCGAGGAGGAAGAAAACTCCGTCACGCCGCGGGGCGAAGCGAAGCACTGGCACATCTTCCACATCGTGGCGAAGAAGCCGTAGGCAGTCTGCTGAAAACGCCTTTTTGTCGTTGCGAGGAGGCCGTCAGGCCGACGCGGCAAACCAGAAGTCTGAAGATTTGCGGTATTTTCTGGATCGCCACGGACGCTACGCGTCCTCGCGATGACGATTGAGGGGGGTCGGCAAACTGCTGGGCGTCAGCTTATCCCGAACACTTCGGCCAGGAGTTCGTAGGAGCGTTTGCGCACCTGGAAATCATGCACCACGGTGACGACGACGAACTCGTCGACACCATAGTCCCGGCCGAGAGCCAGGAGTTTCGCGTTGCACTGATCGGGGTCGCCGATCACCTGACGCTGACGGTGCCAGGCCGCGCGGGCGTTCTCCTCGGGGCTAAACTCGTAAGCCATCGCCTCCTCGACGGTCGGCACCGGCAGATGGATGCCGCGATCATTGCGGAGCCGCCAGAGGTCGCGGCTGCGGGCCGCCCGGTCGGCCGCCGCCTCGCTCTCGGCGCAGATCACATGCACGCCGATGCTCCCCTTGGCTTCGGCGAGCCCCGCCGATGGCCGGAAGTTCTGGCGGTAGGCCGCCATCACCGACGGCCCGCCCTCGCCGGTGATGAAATGGGCGAAGGAAAACCCACAGCCGAAATAGGCCGCCATCAGGCCGCTCTGGTCGCTGGAGCCCAGGAGCCAGGCCTCGGGCGTGGTGGGGCCGAGCGGCACGGCATGGACGCGGGCGAAGGGATGGTCGGCCGGCATGGCATCGTTGATGAAAGCAAAGAGTGCCGCGAGCTGGTGCGGGTACTGGTCCGGGCTGAAGGTCTTGTCGCTATATTGCAGCGCCATGGCGGTGAGCTGGTCGCTGCCCGGTGCCCGCCCCAGCCCCATGTCGATGCGGCCGGGAAACAGCGTCTCCAGCATGCGGAAGAGCTCGGCCACCTTGTAGGGGCTGTAGTGGCTGAGCATCACGCCGCCCGAACCCACGCGCAGCCGCTGTGTCCGGGCCGCCACCTGGCCGATCAGGATCTCCGGTGCCGAGCCCGCGAGGCCGGCGCTGTTGTGATGCTCGGCCAGCCAATAGCGATGGTAGCCGAGCCGGTCCGCGAGCCCCGCCAGTTCCAGCGTCTCGTGGATCGCGTCGCCCGCGCTGCCGCCGGCGCGGATCGGCGACTGGTCGAGGACACTTAAAATGGTCATGTAGGCGATGGCCCGGTTGGAGAGGACGCGCCCCTTATAGGCGCTTTGGCGGGCTGGCGCGGCCGGCGCCGGCACCTTATGCTCCCGGCGAACAAGAACAAGGGGAGCCTTATGCCCGGCCGCAAGATCGGCGACATCACGGTCCGCCGTGTCGAGGAAGTGGGCGGGCCGTCCTTCACGCCGGAGTTTCTCTATCCGGACTGGACCCCGGAGCATCTGGAGAAGCATCGCCACTGGCTGGTGCCCGGCTGCTATCACGAGCGTACCGGCCGGTTCCTCATGGGCATCCAAAGCTGGGTCGTCGAGACCAAGCATCACACCATCCTGATCGACACCGGCATCGGCAACCAGAAGTCGCGCTCGCGCCCGACCTGGAACATGCTCGACCTGCCCTGGCTCGCGCGGCTTGGCGAGGTGGGGGTGACGCCCGAGCAGGTCGATTACGTTCTCTGTACCCATCTGCATGTCGATCATGTGGGCTGGAATACGCGCCTTGAGGACGGGCGCTGGGTTCCCACCTTCCCCAATGCCCGATATCTATTTCCGAAGGGCGACTACGAGCATTGGGAACGGGAGAACCGGACCAGCCCCGCCAATGACGGCTCGTTCAATGACAGCGTGCTGCCGATCATGGCGGCGGGCAAAGCTGAACTCTTTGGCGACGCGCATGTGATCGCCGACGCCATCCAGGTGGTGGCCTCGCCCGGCCACTCGCCGGGCCATGTCTGTTTCAAGGTGGAATCGAAGGGCGAGAGTGCGTTGATCGCGGGCGATATCATGCACCATGTCATGCAGGTCTATGAGCCGGACTTCAGTACGTCCTTTTGTGCCGACCGGGACTTGGCGCGCGTCAGCCGGAAGCGCATCCTCGCCGAATATGCCGGCACGCCCACTCTGGTTATGCCGTGCCATTTTCCGGCTCCGTATTGCGGCCGTGTGGTCAGCGACGGCCAGAATTATCGTTTTGTCTTTGCCGATTGAGGAGCGAGTCTCATGAGTGTGCGCCGCATCGGCGATACATTGGTTACCCGGATCGAAGAGGCCCTGGTGCCGATGTTCGATCCCGCCACCTTCCTGGTACCCTTCGAGCGGGCCGCCTGGGACAAGCATCTCCTCTGGATGGTGCCCAATTATTTCGACCCGGCCAGCCAGCAGTTGATGATGAGCTTCCACAGCTACGTCATCCGCACGGCCCACCACACCATTCTGGTCGATAGCTGCGTTGGCAACCACAAGGACCGCATGCCGCGCGCCACCTGGCACCGGAAGACCTATCCCTATCTGGAGAACATGGCGGCCGCTGGCATCCATCCCGAGGAAATCGACATCGTCCTATGCACTCATCTGCACATCGACCATGTCGGCTGGAACACCAGGCTCGATAATGGCCGGTGGGTCCCGACTTTCCCCAATGCGACATATCTCTTCGGCAAGACCGAGTTCGACTATTGGCACAAGCTGCACCTCTCGAAGCCGGCGGATCCGGTCGGCTTCGGCTCGTTCGCCGACAGCGTTCTCCCCATCGTCGAAGCGGGCAAGGCCCTGATGATGGGGGAGACCCATGCCATCGACGACACGATGCTGATCGAGCCGGCACCCGGCCATTCGCCGGGGCATGTGACGCTTCGCCTCACCTCGGAGGGGCAGCAGGCGATGTTTGTCGGCGACATCATCCACCATCCGGTCCAGGTTTATTACCCGGATTGGAACAGCCGCGCCTGTCTCTGGCCGGACCAGGCGCGCGCCTCGCGCAAGCAGGTGCTCGAGCATTGCGCCGAGCATCGGGCGCTGATGCTCCCCGCCCATTTCGGCAAGCCCCATGCCGGCCATGTGCATCGCGTGGGCGACGGTTATCGCTTCGAGTTCGTCGCCTAGATAAAATACCAGCGCTATCCCGCCTATGCGCCGCTCCCTCTCGCCCGACCCGCCCATCGCCTGGGTGGTGCTTGGTGCCTGCCTCATCATGCTGGTGATGGGGCAAGGCTCGCTCTATCTCGTCACCGTCTCCCTCACCACGCTTGCGGAAGCATTCGACTGGCCGCGCCAGGTGCCGTCCTTGGCCTATGCCCTGGGGAGTTTCGGCGCCGGCGTCGGCGCCATCTACATCGCGCGCCTCGCCGAGCGGGTCGGCATGGGCTGGATCGGCCTTGGCGGCGCCATCTCATGCAGCGCCGGCGTGATGCTGACGAGCCGCATCGAAACGCCGCTCGAGCTCTATTTGACCTATGGCCTGCTGGTCGGCGTGCTCGGCAATGGCGCCTTGTTCGCGCCGATCATCCACTATGTTTCGCGCTGGTTCGATCGCCACCGCGGCCTCTCCCTCGGCATCATCGGCAGCGGTGTCTCGTTGGCGGGCGTCATCTGGCCGCCGATCATCGGTTACCTCAATGAAACGGTCGGCTGGCGGACGATGTTCCTCTGGTACGGCATGCTGTCCATGGCACTCATGCTGCCCATGAGCGTCATCCTGCATCGCCGGCCGCCCGAGCCGGCGGCGGCGCGCATGGGCCACCAGGCCGGCCAGCAGGACCTTGTGCTTGGCTGGCCGCCCCGGCTGGTGCATGGCGCCCTTTGTGCCGCCATCGTCGGCTGTTGCGTCGCCATGTCGCTGCCCATCGCCCATATCGTCGCCTACGCGACCGACCTCGGTTTTTCGCGCGCGATCGCCGCCGAACTCCTGTCGGTCATGCTCGGCGTCAGCCTGATCAGCAAGGTCGGCGGCGGCGTGCTCGCCGACCGCATGGGCGGTCTCAGGACGCTGATCCTAGGCTCGGCCCTCCAGGCGCTGATGCTCGCCGTCCTGGCATTCACCACGGACCTGGCGGCGCTCTATGTGGTGGTGGCCCTCTTTGGCTTCGGCTATGGCGCCATCGTGCCGATGTACGCCTTCACGCTCCGGGAATATTTCTCGGTCCAGGGCTCCGGCCAACGCATCGCGATGCTATTTTTCTTTGGCCTCATCGGCATGGCGGGCGGCAGCTATCTGGGCGGCCTGGTCTACGACCTGGCCGGCGCCTACCGGCCGGCCTTCCTGATGGGGGTCCTGACCAATGTCGTCAATCTCGCCATCATCGCCACCCTGCTGCGCCGCGCTAGCCTGGCCAGCCGCCACAAGTTGGCGGCCGCCGAATAGTCAGGGTTTCGTCGGCCAGACACCCTTGCGGCCGGCGTCGGGCCAGCCGATCGGATCGCCAGCGCGCCTGGCCGCCTCTTCGGGCGGGAGGCTCCGGTCCCAGAAATGGCCGATGAAGCGCATGCCGGTGACATGGTCGGCGGCGCGGGTCACCAGCCAGTCGATCGGCCCCTGCATGACGTCCGGTTGCAACATGGCGGCGCGGTCATAGCCCGCATCCATCGGCACGAAGCCCGTATTGGTGGGCCCGCCCGGCACCACCACATTGACGGTGATGCCAGTCCCGGCCAGTTCCTTCGCCAAGATGGCCGAGGTCGATTCGAGCGCCGCCTTGGTCGAGCCATAGGCGACGTAACCGGGCCGCAGCATGGTGTCGAGGCTGGTCGTCACATTGATGATCCGGCCCCAGCCGGCGGCCCGCATGCCGGGCAACGCGGCCCGCATGAGCGCGAAGGGGCCGAGCGCATTCACACGATAGAAGCCCAGCAGCATTTCGGGCGTGAGTTCGGCCCCCGAATCGATCGCCGTCACATGATAGTCGCGCCGGATCATCTCCATGCCGCGTCCGGCATTGTTGATGAGGATGTTGAGGGCGCCCCAGTGGCCGCGCACCCGCTCGACCGCCTCGCCGCACGCCGCCAGGTCGCCCACATCCAGCGTCAAGGGCAGCACATCGGCATCGTTACGGGCGCGGCGGATTTCGTCGGCGAACGCTTCCGCCGCCGGGCCCCTGACATCGGCGATGGCAACCCGCGTCCCCCGCTCGACCAACTTCCCGATCATCGCCCGGCCGAGGCCGCCCGGCCCGCCGGTCACCAGCGCCACGCGTCTTTCATCCGCCATCGCACCCTCGCCACGCTCCCGTCACTTGCCAGTCTAGCCATGGCGCGCGGCCATTGACCACCCCGGCCGAATGATCGGATAGTTCTGCCTAAGCCCGCCCGAAGACCGGAGGATGACCCGCCCATGAGCCCCAGCAGCGACGTCGACGCCACCACCTCGAAGAATCTGCGCGGCAAATATGCCATTGTCGGGATCGGTGAGACGACCTACACACGCGGCTCCAGCCGCACCACCCGTTCGATGGCGACATGGGCCATTCGCAACGCCATGCAGGACGCCGGCCTCACGGCCCAGGACGTCGACGGCATGCTCTCCTACTCGGGCAATGATTCGGTGTTCAGCACGTTCGTCGCGGGCGACCTCGGTATCCGGCTCAATTTCTACATGGACGTCCATGGCGGCGGCTCGTCGACCGAGGCGCTGATCGGCATCGCGACCGGCGTGATCGAGGCCGGGCTTTGCAAGACCGTCGCCATCTTCCGTTCCATGAATGGCTATTCTCAGGTGCGCATCGGCGGCACCGGTGCCCGCTCGGCCGTGCCGATCAATGGCGACGCCATTCATTCGCGCGCCTATGGCTGGCAGGCGGCGGGCCAGATGTTCGCGCCCACCTTCATGCGCCACATGTACGACTATGGCACCAAGCCCGAGCAGGTCGCCATGGTCAAGGTCACCCACAGCGAGCATGCCTCGCGCAACCCGAAGGCCTATTACAAACAGAAGGTGACGGTCGAGGACGTCCTCAACAGCCGCATCATCGTCAAGCCGCTGCACCTTCTCGATTGCTGCGTCGAGACCGACAATGGCACCTGCGTCATCGTCACCAGCATCGAGCGCGCCCGCGACTTGCGGCACCGGCCGGCGGTGATCCTTGCCTGCGCGGGGCGCGTCTGCAAACCGCGCATCGACATGCACTATCAACATGGGCCGATTTCGACAGTCGCCGGCTTCTACGCCAAGGACATTCTCTGGAAGAATTCCGGTGTCGGCCCCGAGGATATCGACGTGACCGGCTCCTACGACGCCTTCACCTTCACCACCATGTTGCAGCTCGAGGATTATGGCTTCTGCAAGAAGGGTGACGGCGGCCACTATGTGAGCGACGGCACCATCCGCCTCGGCGGCAAGCGGCCGAACAACACCAGCGGCGGCCATCTCTGCGAGGGTTACACCCACGGCATGAACATGGTGATCGAGAATGTCCGCCATCTGCGCGACGAGATCGACGACCACTGCCCCGTGGGCCCCGACGGCAAGCGCCGGCACACTTACGACTATGGCCCGGGCGGCGGCTGCCGGGCGCTGAAAAAGGTGGAACTGACCGCCAATCTCGGTTGGGCGATGCCGGGCACCGGCTCGTCCATGGTCATGCGGCGCGGCTGAGGGAGGGACTGATCATGGCCGGTCTCAAGGGCGACTATCTCGGCATGAACCTCACGGTCGACGATCTCGATCGGGAGAACGTGGCTTTCTTCCGCCACTGCGCGAGCCACAACTTCCATCTACAGAGTTGCACGAGCTGCAAGACGCTCCGCTATCCGCCGACCACCGCCTGCCCCTGGTGCACGGCGCTCGAAAGCGACTGGGTCCCGGTCGAGGCCAAGGGCACCGTCCACTCCTATGCCGAAGTGCATCACGGCATTCAGCCCGCCTTCAAGGAGCGCGTGCCTTATCTGATCCTGCTGGTCGACCTCGACACCCAGAAGGGTAAGCCGACCGAGCATGAGGCGCTCCGGGTCGTCGGCAACCTGTGTACGCCCGACGGCACGATGGCGCCACCCGATCAGGTCAAGCGCGTCGGTATCGGCAGCCGCGTGCGCATGGTGTTCAGCGACATCTCCGAGGGCCTGTCAGTGCCGCAATGGACCATCGACGAGACTGCCCAACAACCGGCCAAGCCCTGGCGCTATCCCCAGGAATAGGGAATAGGCGCCATGTCGGTCAGCGAGGCCCAAGTCCGCGCCATTTTCCGCAACATGGAGACCGGCAACCGGCCGGGTTTCCTCGCTGGCGTCCATGACGATGTCGACTGGACGGTGCTGGGGACCCATCCGCTCGCCGGCCACTACACCAGCAAGGCTTCGTTCGTCGCCGCCACCTATGAGCGCCTGAAGCGCCTCCTGGTCGGCGACTCCCTGATGACGATCGTGAGCGTGCTGGTGGCGGGCGAGACGGCGATCGTCGAAATGCAAGGCCGCGCCACCGCCAGGAACGGCGATCCCTATAACAATGTCTTCTGCTGGATCTGCACCTTCCGCGACGGCAAGATCGCCAAGGTGCGCGCCTATCTGGACTCGGCCCTGGTGCAACGCCTGATCGACCGCAACGAGTGAACCCGAAACCTTTCGTTAACCCTGCCGTGCGACGGTCAGGCCATGGCTATTAACCCCGCGATTCCGGCCCCCGGCACCTCGGCGACCAACGCGCGCGAGACCGCCCGCAAGACCATTCAAGAGGCGTCTGCAAAGGGGGAGCCGAGTTTCCGCTACATGCTCGCTTCCGCGACGCTGGAAAGCGGCATGCGGCCCGGCGCCGAGGCACCGAACAGCTCGGCCGCCGGCCTCTACCAGTTCACCCAGTCGACATGGCTCTCGATGGTGCGCGACCATGGCCCCAAGCATGGGCTGGGCGACCTGGCGAAGGCGGTGAAGACAGCCGCCGATGGATCGGTCACGGTCGAGGATGCGGACTTGCGCGGCAAGATCCTTGCGCTCCGCCGTGACGCCACACTTTCCGCCGCCATGACAGCCGAATATGCCAAACAGAACAGCGCCTACCTGGAGGCCCGCCTCGGCCGCCCGGCGAACGATGTCGATCTTTACGCGGCGCATTTCTTCGGACCCGCCGGCGCCGTTCGCCTGTTGCGCGCGGTCGCCGCGGATGGCGGCAGTCCAGCCGCCGATCTACTGAAGGGTGCCGCCCGCTCGAACCCCGCGATGTTCTACGAAGCCAATGGCAAAACGAAGAGTGCCCAGACCGTCTTCGCCAGCCTCGCCCAGCGCCTGCACGAAGCGGGCTCCGCCGTCCGAGTCGCCGGCGCAACCGGCGAGCCGCACGCCGGCAACGCTCGCCTCATCGCCCAACTACCAGCCGCCGGCGCCGGGCCCGGCTGATCCAATCCGGGCTGTGTCCGGTCGCGGCCGATGCTATCCTCCCCGTCCAAGCAAGACAGCGGCTCAGGGGAGGACACCACATGGCCAGGCTTCCATACATCACCAGCGTAGACCAGGTGCCAGCGGCGGGTCGCGCCCAGGCCGAGTCCATCGTCAAGAGCCGTGGCGGCATCGAGGGACCCTATACCATGTTCATGCATTCGCCCGAGATCGCGGGCCGGGCCGCCCATCTCGGCGCCTATGTGCGCTTCGAGGGATCGCTCGACATGCGCGTGCGCGTCCTCGCCGCCATGACCGTCGCGCGCGAGTTCGAGGCTCTCTATGTCTGGGGTGCCCAGACCGGCGGCGCCCGGCGTCTCGGCGTGCCGGAAGCCACCATCAGCGCCATTCGCGAAGAGCATTCGCGCGGCATTCCGGCCGAGGATGGCCAGATCGTCGACTTCACCCGCCAGCTCCTGAAAAAGCACCGGGTCGACGAGGCCACCTTCAAGGCGGTCCAGGCGCGCTTCGGCAATGACGAGCTGGTCCAGCTCACCGGCTGCATCGGCTATTACACCTTGCTGGCGATGACGGTGAATGCCTGCGAGTTGGAAGCCGGCGCGAACGCCGAAGTGCTGAAAGTGTAGAACTCCCTCAGTTCATCTTGATGTCGAGCGCCTTGACCAGGGCGCCATAGCGGTCGAAATCCTGGCGCAGGCGCTTGCCCAGTTCCTCCGGCGTGCCGACCCTGGGCCGGAGCGCAAGTCTGAGCAGATGGGCGCGGAGTTCCGGCGAGCGGGCCACCTTGTTGACTTCCTCGTTCAGCTTGCGGACCACCGCGTTGGGCGTGCCCGACGGCGCGAAGATGGCGAACCAGTTGATGATGTCGTATTCGGGATAGATCTCGTTCATGGTCGGCACGCTGGGAAAATCCGGATGCCGTTCGGAATCGACGACGGCCAGAAGCCTCGCCTTGCCGGCCACCACATGGGGGAGCACGTTGCCCTCGGTGAACGCCTGCACATGGCCCGCGAGGAAGTCGGCCAGCGCCTCGGCGCCGCCGCGATAGGGCACATGCACGATGTTGATCCCGGCGACGATGTTGAGCTGTTCGCCGATCATCTGGGTGAGGGTGCCGAGGCCCGCCGAGCCGAAATGGATCTTGCCCGGGTTCTTCTTGGCGTAATCGACGAACTCCTTGATGCTGTTCGCCGGGATCGAGGGATGCACCGTGAAGGTGAGGGTCGAATCAGCAAACTGCGCCACCGGCACGAAATCCCGGAACGGATCGTAGGCGGTGGGGCGCGCGTTCGGCAGGATGGTCATCGGCGCCACCGGCGTCGCCAGAAAATTATAGCCATCCGGCGCGAATTTGGCCGCCGCCTCGGCGCCGATGGCACCCGAGGCACCGCCCTTGTTCTCGATCACGAATTGCTGGCCGAGCGCCGCTGAGAGCTTGTCCATGAAGGGGCGCGTGGCGTTGTCGGTCGAGCCGCCGGGGGCGAAATTGACCAGCACCCGAACGGGTTTGGCGGGCCAGTCCTGGGCGCCGGCACCGGTGGCGAGCGATAGAACCGCAGCGGCCAACGCGACGGCGTGAAGCAGCGAGTGGGTATTCATGCGACCTCCCGGTTGGCTGGCAGCGGAGCCCGCATAGTGCCACCCGGAACAAGATCCGCAAAGCGGTTCAGAATTGGGCGAGGCGCTCGATCGCCAGGCCAAGCTTGGCGTGGGCGGCACCGAACTCCTCATGGCGGCCACGCTGCTCGTCGACGACTTCGGGCGGCGCCCGCTCGACGAAACTCCGATTGGCGAGCTGCTTCGCAATCTTATCCATCTCGCCGGCCAACCGATCGCGCTCGCGCTCGAGCCGGGCGCGCTCGGCCGCCACGTCAACGACGTGGGCAAGCGGCAGCATGATTGTCGCCTCGTCCACCACCAGCTGGACCGATCCGGCGGGTGGAGCACCCGCGAGCGCCCCCACATCGGCGAGCCGGGCAAGCCGCCGAATGGCGTCGCCGTGACGCTCCAGGCGATCGAGCGTGCTGGCGCTTGCCCCTTGCAGGAAGGCTTCGATGCGGGCCGCCGCCGGCACGTTCATTTCCGAACGCACGGCGCGGATCTGGCCGATCAAGCGGATCAGCCAGTCGATCTCCGCCGTCGCCTCACCGTCGATGGCAATAGCGTCATAGCTTGGCCAGGGCGAGGCGATCAGCATCTCGCCGCGCTCCGGCGAGGTCTTCTCCCATTGCTCTTCGGTGATGAAGGGTGCCACCGGATGCATGAGCAGCCGAATCTGGTCGAGCACCCAGGCGAGCGTGGCGCGGGTTTCGGCGGCGGCCGCCCCACCTTGCTCGAAGAGTGGCTTCGCCAGCTCCAGATACCAGTCGCAGACCGTGCCCCAAGTGAAGTGGTAAAGGGCGTCGGCCATCTCGCTGAACCGGTAGGCGTCGAGCGCCGCCGTCACCGTCTCGCCTAAAACCCGGGTCTTCCCCACAATCCACCTGTTGAGGGTGAGCCCGCAAGCCGATGGATCGAAATCCGCCACCCGCCGGCACTGGTTCATCTCCGCGAATCGGGCGGCATTCCACAGCTTGGTCATGAAGTTGCGGCTGCCTTCGACCCGACTTTCCGCGAGCTTGATGTCGCGGCCCTGGGTCTCGAGGATCGCCAGAGTGAAGCGCAGCGCGTCGCATCCATAGCGGTCTATCAGCTCGAGCGGGTCGATGATGTTGCCCTTCGACTTCGACATTTTCTGGCCTTGGGCATCGCGGATCAGGGCGTGGATGTAGACGGTGCGAAACGGCACATCGCCCATGAAGTGGATGCCCATCATCATCATCCGCGCGACCCAGAAGAAGATGATGTCGAAGCCCGTCACCAGCACGTCGCCCGGATAGTAACGCTTCACTTCGGGCGCGGAGTCCGGCCAACCGAGCGTCGAGAATGGCCAGAGCGCCGAGGAGAACCAGGTATCGAGCACGTCCGGGTCTTGGGCAAGCGCCACGTCCCGGCCGTAATGGGCGCGCGCCTCGGCTGTCGCTTCGGCCTCGCTCATGGCGACGAAGATCTTGCCGTCGGGCGCGTACCAGGCGGGAATCTGATGCCCCCACCAGAGCTGGCGCGAGATGCACCAGGGCTGGATATTGTGCATCCATTCGTAATAGGTCTTGGTCCAGAGAGCGGGCACGAAGCGGGTGCGCCCATCGTCGACGGCGGCGATCGCGGGCTTCGCCATGCTGGCCGCGTCGACATACCACTGGTCGGTCAGGAACGGCTCGATCGGCACACCCCCCCGGTCGCCATGGGGCACCAGATGGGTGTGCGGCTCCACCTTTTCCAAGCGGCCGAGCGCTTCCATGTCGGCGACAACTCGCTTGCGGGCGGCGAACCGGTCCAGGCCCCGGTAGGCGGCTGGTGCCGCCTCGTTGATGCGTGCCTGGCTATCGAGGATCGAAACGATCTCCAGGCCGTGCCGACGGCCGACCTCGAAATCGCCGAAATCATGGGCGGGCGTGATCTTGACGGCACCCGAGCCTTGCTCCGGATCGGCGAAACCGTCGGCGACGATGGGGAGCCGCCGGCCAACCAACGGCAGGATGCAATGCCGGCCCACCAGATGGGTGTAGCGCGCGTCGTCGGGATGCACGGCGATGCCGGTATCGCCGAGCATGGTCTCGGGCCGCGTCGTCGCGACGGTCACATGGACGCTGTCGTCGCCCTCGACCGGATAGTTGAAATACCAAATCCGGCCCTTGACCTCCTCCTGCCGCACTTCGAGGTCGGAGATCGCCGTTTCCAGCTTCGGGTCCCAATTGACGAGACGCTTGTCCTTGTAGATCAGGCCCTGCCGGTAGAGCTCGACGAACACGGTGCGCACCGCCCGGGACAGGCCTTCGTCCATGGTGAAGCGCTCGCGCGACCAATCGGGCGAAGCGCCGAGGCGGCGTTGTTGGCCAAGAATGGTGCCACCCGACTCCGCCTTCCAGGCCCAGACCCTCTCGATGAACTTGGCGCGGCCCAGTTCGGCGCGGCGTATCTGCTGCTCGGCGAGCTGGCGCTCCACCACCATTTGCGTCGCAATGCCGGCATGATCCATGCCGGGCTGCCACAAGGTGTCCCGGCCGCGCATGCGGTGATAGCGGATCAAGATATCCTGAAGGGTGACGTCCAGGGCATGGCCCATATGCAGGCTGCCGGTCACATTGGGCGGCGGCATCATGATGGTATAGGGCTTGCCCCCGGCGTCGGGGCGCGCCTGGAAGGCGCCGCTCCTTTCCCACCGTCCATATTGGCGGGTTTCAACGTCTTTGGGGTTGTACGCCTTGTCCAGCATCAGAGACTGTCCGGGGGGTGGATTGACTGGGGTAACCGATCGGCGCGCCGGCGCGTCAACGGCCCCGAGCGACACGCTCGATCTCGCGCTGGACCAAGCGCTCGACAATGCCGACCAGATTGGCGTCGAGCCATTCCTTCAACATGGGGCGAAGCATGTCCTGAATCAGCTCCTCGACGGTTCGGCCCTCGCCGCTGATCAGCATGCTTCCCGGCATCGAACCGGTGCCACCCGCGGCGCTCGCGAGGCCGGCAAACGCGGCCGCCGATGCCGCCGCCGTTCCCACTGAAACCAGCGCCTCGCTGGACCGTTCGGACGCGGGCCTCGCGATCTCCGGGGCTGCCGGCGGCGGCGCGTCGAACAGGGCGGCTTCCGCGCTGGCGGGGGTCGCCTCTACCGGTGGCGGGGCTGCGGCGGTCTCAATTCGGCCTTCCTCGACGACCTCGGTCAGCTCGAGCACATCATCGGCAGGGGCGGCGGCGATCACCGGAGCAGCCGCGAGCGGCGCCTCCGGCTTCTTCTCGCCGCCGGCCTCGTCCTCTGAAATGATCCGCCGGATGGAAGCGAGAATCTCCACCATCGACGGTTCTGGCTGTCCCTTCGCGTCCGCCATTCTGTGATCCGTAATGCCGTTCAGTATTTCGGCAAGGGCGTCAGTGTATTCGCATCGGTGCCGATCCACTTATCGCGGACCGCGAAATAATTCGCGCGGAAGTCATAGAGATCGACCGGCAAGCCGAGCGCCTCGGCCGTGGCAATGCCCATTCCCGCCAACAGATTATAGGCCGCCACGATCTGGTCGCGTTGCGACTGCACGAATTGCACGTTGGCGTCGAGCAACTCCTGCTCGGCGTCGAGGACGTCGAGGACGGTCCGCGTGCCCACTTGCGCCTCCTGCTCGACGCCATCGAGGGCGATCTGGGAGGCTCGTATCTGGGCGTCGAGGGCGCCGAGCCGCGCGCCGGCCGTCTCCAGTGCCTCGTAATTCTGGGTGGTGAACTCGATCGCCCGGCGGCGCGTATCGTCGAGTTCGAGGCGGCGCTGCGAGGCGACCTGCTTTTGCTGGCGCACTCGGGCCTCCACGCCGCCTGCTTGATACAGCGGCACGACCAGCTCGGCGACCACCCGCGACTGTTCGAACAGGCTGCCCTCGGAGTTGGTGTCGAGATCGCGCTGGAGGGTGCCGACCAGATTGGCCCTGGGGTAGAGCTCGCCGACGGTGAGGCGCACCGTGGCCAACTGCGACTGCTCGCTGAAGTCGGCGGCGACCACTTCGGGATTGTTCACTCGCGCCGCCTCCGTCGCGGCGGCTATGCCTGTTGGCAGGCCCTCGGGCAATGGCGGCTGGGCGAGCACGGCGGGCGCCTCGCCAACCACGCGGGCGTAATTGGCGCGCGAGACGGCGAGAGTGCCCTCCGATTGCACGCGACTGGCGACGGCGCGCTCCACCCGGGCCTCGGCCTGGGACACATCGGTCCGCGTCACCTCACCCACCGAGAAGCGATCGCGCGCGGCGTCCAATTGGCGGCGCAGGACGCGCTCATTGTTGGCGGTCAGCTCAAGCACCGCCTGACCCTGGACCACATTCATGTAGGCGGTCACCGCGGCGACCAAGATCGTTTGTTCGGTCGCGAACAGGCGCGCCCGCTCCCCTTGGATGGCGGTCTCCGCCCGGCGCGTGTCGGCGAGGGTGCGACCGCCGCGATAGAGCGGCTGGTTAACCGTCAAGCTGCTCGTGCGTGGCGAGCGGTCCTGGAACCGGTCACTCGCCGTGTTGATCTCCAGGCTCGACTTGCCAACCGAGGTATTGACGGTCACGGTTGGGCGCCAGCCCGACAGAGCCTGGGAAATTTCCTCGTCAACGGCGCGCAGCCGCGCCCGCTGCGCCTGAAGTTGCGGATTGCCGGCGTAGGCCTTCGCCATGGCCTCGTTCAAGCTCTCGGCGCGGAGCGGTGGGGCGACGGCGAGCAAACCGCCAAGCCCGAGCGCCAAGGCAACGACCCGGCGGCGTTTCAATGCTCGCTTGATGTTGACCACGGCATGTCTCCAACGGTTCACGAGCAATACCCTCTTCGGAACACGGCTCGCTTCAGAATACAAAAGTCGGGCGCCGCCGAAACCCGGCAAGCGGCGCACTGGCGGCATCGAACAGCGCGCGACGCGACAGGATTCCCGCGCGGCGGGCGACCATGGTCGCCCGGCCGACCCCATCGGAGTCGCGAATGACCGCCACCAAGCGTCCACCCTCACCCAGCTGCGCGAGCAGGTCCTCGGGCAGCTCGTCGACCGCCCCTTCGACGATGATCGCGTCATAGGGCGCCTGGCGGGGCCAACCCTTTTCTAACGGACCCGACATTACCATGGCGTTAACCACGCCGAGCTCGGCGAGCGCGGCACCCGCCTCGCCGGCCAAGGCCGCCTCCGATTCAAGGCCAATCACGGTTTTGGCCAGGCGGGCGACCACGGCGGTGGAATAGCCGGTGGCGCAACCGATATCCAGCACGACGTCACGGGGTCCGATCCCGGCCGATTGCAGCAGGCGCGCGAACACCATGGGCTCCAACAGCGCGCGTCCGTTGCCGATCGCCAAATCCACGTCGATATAGGCGATGCCGCGCTGCGCCGCGGTCACGAAGCGCTCGCGCGGCACGGCCCCCATGGCCTCCAGCAGTGCCGGATCCGTTACTTTGTTGGTCCGCAACTGGCTGTCGACCATGTGGCGGCGCTGTATGGCGTAGTTGGGCATGCCGGCGTCGGTCTCGCTGGTTGCAACAATCGAGTACCCGGGCCGCAAGCGGCTCGGTAAACGTCCCATGACTTATAGTCGCCGGCCCGGGCGCTGACAACGTCGCCCTGTTGGGCCGGGGTCATGTTGACCCTCCTGCCCCGAGCCACTATATCAGGCCCTCCCCCGAGGGGCCCGGTGGCAGAGTGGTCATGCAGGGGCCTGCAAAGCCCTGTACGTCGGTTCGATTCCGGCCCGGGCCTCCAGGTGGACCGCATTTGCGCTCGCCTCGAAGGGAGGGCTCTGATATAAGCCCGGCCGCATGCAATGGCGGGCGCGCGCTGGCCCATGGCCGTCGCGCGCGGTGATCCGCGGTAGCTCAGCTGGTAGAGCAGGTGACTGTTAATCACCGGGTCGCAGGTTCGAGTCCTGCCCGCGGAGCCAAATAAATCAATAGGTTACGGAGTTTCTGCCCCCTGCCGTTTGAGGTTTGGCAACCACATGGCAACCAATTGGGGGGATTTCGGGCGGTCGGGGCCGTCGGTCGGGTACCATACCAGCCCCGGCGTGGACTCGGGCGTGGGGGGTCATTCTCCCGTACCTGAGGCACGCTGTCGTTCAAGTGTGGTCACCACACGCTCGCGCCAGTGCGAGAGGAACGCCAAGAACTCGCCGCGCACCATATCCTCGTCTTCCTCGGTCCAG
>SHVR01000076.1 GCA_009694185.1 Alphaproteobacteria bacterium
GCGGCGAATGTCCTGCAACGCCCGCTCACCGGGCGATTTTCGGGCAGAGGGTTTTGGTCTCATCTTCGTTCCTTCGTCACTACGATGAGACCAAAACCCTCCTCTGCTCAATACCGCATATCTGTCTCATAGGTGCTGACGGGGAACACCTATAGCCCGGCCGTCCGGGGCATACGCGGCATCGAGAAAACCGACTGGATTCAGATCGACCGCGCGACCTACGACAGGTGCATCGATAAGCGCGATTATCGGCCGAAGCCGCGATCCTAGGCCTCAGCTAGATAATCAAGCGGTTCCCGTTCAGGCGCAGGCGGTGACCGCGCGCCGGGCCATGACGCCAACCAGATGGGCGCGATAGTCGGCGCCGGCATGGATGTCGCTGTTGAGGCCGGCGGCGGACACCGTAATACCCTCGATGGCCTTCGCCTGGAAGCTGGCGGCAAGCGCCTTTTCCATGTCGCTGGCCCGGAAGACGCTGGCGCCCGCACCCGTCACCGCGACCCGAACACCAGCCGAACCTTTGCTCACGAACACGCCGACGATGGCATAGCGCGACGCCGGGTTTGGGAACTTCATATAGGCGGCGCGCTCCACCACCGGGAAGGTGATCTTGGTTACGATCTCGTCGGCCGCGAGTGCGGTTTCGAACATGCCCTTGAAGAAGGCGTCGGCCGTAATGGTGCGCCGGTCGGTGTGGACCGTGGCGCCGAGGCCAAGGAGGGCCGCCGGATAATCCGCCGCCGGGTCGTTGTTGGCGACCGAGCCGCCGATGGTGCCGCGATTGCGCACCTGCGGGTCGCCGATATGCAGGGCCAGCCCTGCCAGCGCCGGGATCGCCTGGGCGATTGGCGCCGACTGGGCGACCGTATCGTGGGTCACGAGTGCCCCGATGCTAACCTGGCCGTTGGCGACGGCGATCTCGCGAAGTGCCGCGATGCCGCCGAGGTCGATCACGTCGGAGGGATTGGCGAGGCGCATTTTCAGCGTCGGCAGCAGGGTCATGCCGCCCGCCATCAGCTTGCCGTCGCCGGCCCCCTTCAGCTTGGCGACGGCGTCCGCCACGGACGTGGCGCGGTGATAGTTGAACTGGTACATGGCTGGTTTCTCCCTATGGCTTAGCCTGCGGCGCGGATGGCTTGCCACACGCGCTGGGGCGTGGCCGGCATATCCACCCGCTTGACGCCGAGCGGCGCCAGCGCGTTCATGATGGCGTTCATGACGGCGGCGGGTGCCGCAATGGCACCCGCCTCGCCGCAGCCCTTGACGCCCAGTGGATTGTGCGGGCAAGGCGTCGAGCGGGTCGAGACCTTGAACGACGGCAGATCGTCGGCGCGCGGCATGCAATAGTCCATATAGGAGCCGGTGACGAGCTGGCCCTCGCCGTCATAGACGCAGCCTTCGAGCAGCGCTTGACCCACGCCCTGGCCGATGCCGCCATGCACCTGGCCCTCGACGATCATCGGGTTGATGATGTTGCCGAAATCGTCCGAGGCGGCGAAGTTCACGATCTGGGTCACGCCCGTCTCCGGGTCGATCTCCACCTCGCAAATGTGACAACCGGCCGGGAAGGTGAAGTTCAGCGGGTCGTAGAAGGCGCTCTCGTTCAGGCCCGGCTCCAGGTCGGCGTGCGGGAAGTTGTGGGGAATATAGGCCTGGAGCGCCACCTGGCCGAATTCGAGCGAGCGGTCGGTGCCCGAGACGGTGAACTTGCCGTCCTTGAACTCGATGTCGGCGGCCGACGCCTCCAGCATGTGCGCCGCGATCTTCTTGGCCTTGGCCTCGACCTTGTCGAGGGCCTTGACGAGCGCCGAGCCGCCCACGGCCAGCGAACGCGAGCCATAAGTGCCCATGCCGAACTGGATGCGGTTGGTGTCGCCATGGACCACTTCGACATTCGCCAAGGGTACGCCGAGACGTTCGGCGACGATCTGGGCAAAGGTCGTCTCATGGCCTTGGCCGTGCGAGTGGGAGCCGGTGAACATGGTCACCGACCCGGTCGGATGCACGCGGACCTCGGCCGACTCATAGAGCCCGGCCCTGGCGCCCAGCGCCCCCGCCACCGCCGAGGGCGCGATGCCGCAGGCCTCGATATAGGTGGAGAGGCCGATGCCCCGCATCCGGCCGCGCTTGGTGGCCGCCTCGCGGCGGGCCTCGAAGCCGGCATAGTCGATGGCCTTCAAGGCATCGTCGAGGGTCGCCGCATAATTGCCGCTGTCATATTGCAGGGCCACCGGCGTCTGGTACGGGAAGGCATCGGCCGGCACGAAATTGCGCCGCCGGAGTTCGGCCGGGTCGATCTTCATCTCCGCCGCCGCCGTATCCACCAGCCGCTCGACGACGAACGTGGCCTCGGGCCGTCCGGCGCCGCGATAGGCGTCGACCGGTGCCGTATTGGTGAACGCCGCCTTGACGTTGGCGTAGATGACCGGGGTCGTATATTCGCCCGCCAGCAGGGTGGCGTAGAGATAGGTCGGCACCGAGGTCGCGAAAGTCGAGAGATAGGCCCCCATATTGGCGGTGGTGGCGACCCGCATGGCCAAAAACTTTCCGGCCGTGTCGAGCGCCAACTCGGCGGTCGTCACATGGTCGCGGCCATGGGCGTCCGTGAGGAAGGACTCCGAGCGCTCGGCGGTCCACTTGATCGGCCGTTTGACCTTGCCGGCCGCCCAGGTCACTACCGCCTCTTCGGCATAGTGGAAGATCTTGGAGCCGAAGCCGCCACCCACGTCGGGCGCGACCACCCGCAGCTTGTGCTCGGGGATATGCAGGACGAAGGCGCCCATGAGCAGGCGGATGACGTGCGGGTTCTGGGTGGTCGTATAAAGGGTGTATTCACCCGTCGCCCGGTCGAAATCGCCGATGGCCGCGCGCGGCTCCATGGCGTTCGGGATCAGGCGGTTGTTGACGATCTCGAGCTTGGTGACATGGGCGGCCTTGGCGAAGGCGGCATCGGTGCCGGCCTTGTCGCCGATCTCCCAGTCGTAGCAGAGATTGCCGGGCGCCTGCTCCCAGACCTGCGCCGCACCCGGCTTGAGGGCTGTCGCCGTGTCGGATATCGCCGGCAGGATGCGATATTTGATGGCCAGCTTCTCGGCGCCATCGCGGGCCTGTTCCTTGGTCTCGGCGATGACGATCGCCACCTGGTCGCCCACATGGCGCACCCGGTCGGTGGCGAGCGGCATGTGCGGTGGCTCGACCATCGGCTTGCCGTCGCGCGAGTTGATCAGCCAGCCGCAAGGCAGGCCGCCGACGCCGGTCATGTCCTGGCCGGTGAACACCGCGACCACGCCAGGCGCCGCGAGGGCGGCCTTGGTATCGATGCTCTCGATGGCCGCGTGGGCGTGCGGCGAGCGCTGGAACCACGCATGCACCTGACCGGGCCGATTGATATCGTCCGTATAGGTGCCCTGGCCGGTGATGAAGCGGTAATCTTCCTTGCGCCTGACGGCGGCGCCGATTCCATCGTCCCTAGGCATGGCTCACCCCTTCATGGCGCGCGCGCCGGCCATGACGGCCTTCACGATATTGTGGTAGCCGGTGCAGCGGCAAAGGTTGCCCTCGAGCCACTCGCGCACTTGGCGCTCGGTCGGCTCCTTGTTGCGGTTGGCGAGGTCCACCGCGCTCATGATCATGCCCGGCGTGCAGAAGCCGCATTGCAGGCCATGATGCTCGCGGAACGCCTCTTGCATCGGATGCAATTGCTCGCCCTTGGCGAGGCCCTCGATGGTCAGTACATCGGCGCCCTCGGCCTGGACGGCCAGCATGGTGCAGCTTTTCGCCGAGCGGCCGTTGACATGCACGACGCAGGCCCCGCACTGGCTGGTGTCGCATCCGACATGGGTTCCCGTGAGCGAGAGATGCTCGCGCAGAAGCTGGACCAAGAGGGTGCGCGCTTCAACCTCGCGCGAAACCTTCTTGCCGTTGATCGTGAGGGATACAGTGGGCATTCGCATCTCCTGGCAGACGTTTATCCGGTGGGTATGCGTCTAAAAACCCGCGCGGCTTCAGTGGCTCTTGAGCGGCCTAGCGAAGTCTGATCCGGCCTTCCGGACGGGTCAAGCTAGCGATTCAGCTAGCGATTGAGAACGAACAGCAGGATGACGACGAACGCCATCAGCCCGCCGACCCAGGCCCACATGGGGATACCAGGCGCGGGCGCTGCCGTGGGCGATGCCGCCGGCTGGGCGCCGGGCTGCGCCGGCTCGCTGGCGGCCTTCGGCGCGGGCGGGTCGTCCGGCTGCTGCTCGACCTGGGCGGCGAAACGGGTGAAGAAATCCTCGGCCATCTTGCGGGCCGTGGCGTCGATGAGGCGCGAGCCGATTTGCGCCAGCTTGCCGCCGACCGTGCCGTTCGCCTTGTAGTGCAGGATGGTGCCGTCGCCATCTTCTTCGAGGCGGACCTCGGCGCCGCCCCGGGCGAAACCGGCGACACCGCCCTGACCCTCGCCCGAAATGGTGTAGCTCTCGGGCGGATTGAGATCGGCGAGGGTGACCTTGCCGGTGAAGGCGGCGCTGACCGGCCCGACCTTGGCTCGAACCTTGGCCGTGAATTCGCTTTCCGAGGCCTTCACCAGCTCCTCGCAACCTGGGATGCTGGCCTGCAAGATTGCCGGATCGTTGAGCGCGGCCCAGACCCGGCCGCGCCTGGCGGCGATGCGGTGCTGGCCGGTCATATCCATGGTCGGTCTCCCGGATGGGTTGGTGCGGGAGCCTATGCGATGCGCTTTCGGAATGTCACGCTCGACGATAGCGAGCCGGTGCTCGATCTCTGGCGGAGGGCCGGGTTGTTACTCAGTTTCGGTGACGACCCGCCGGGCGTGGCGCAACGCCTCGCGCGCGACCCGGAGCTTTTCTTCGTGGGTGAGTTGGACGGCCGGATCGTCGCCTGCGTCATGGGCTGCTATGACGGCCGGCGCGGGTGGGTCAATCATCTGGCCGTCGACCCGGCCTGTCAGGCGAGCGGTTACGGCGCCCGCATGCTGGCCGAGCTCGAGCGGCGCCTCGGCCGAATCGGCTGTATCAAAATCAACCTTCTGATCAAACGCTCGAACGCGGCCGTTGTGGATTTCTACGAAAAAGCCGGCTACGCGCGGGATGACTTGATCTTTATGGCAAAGGTGCTCGATTGAGACCGGCCATCGCGCTTTGGGCATGGCTGATGCCGGTGACGGCGGCTTGGGCTTGTCCCAACCCGCCGCAGCCCACCTTGCCGCAATCGACCCTGGCCATCGAGAGCGCCACGGGCAGCCATAGTTTCGACGTGGAGGTGGCCGTGAGCGAGGCAGAAAAAAGCTGTGGCCTGATGCTGCGTCAGCGCCTCGGCCGCGACGAGGGCATGCTGTTCGATTATGGCGCGCCGCAGGCGATTGCTATGTGGATGGAGAATACGGTCATTCCCCTCGACATGCTGTTTCTGGGGACCGATGGCCGGATCGTCCATATCGCCGAGCGGACAGTGCCGTTTTCCCGGGCCACCGTCGGGCCGCCCGGGCCGGCCCGCGCCGTCCTCGAAGTTCTGGCGGGGACCGCCCGGCGCCTGGGTCTACGGCCTGGCGACCGGGTTAGGCACGGGGTCTTTGGCAATCCACCTTGAGGGGGTCCAGGGTCAGGAGTCCGGGCCAAGGCTGACGTTCGCGGCGGGGCTCAATGTTTCCCAGCCGCGGCCCGATGCCATCAGGCAGCTCATCCCGTCCGGCATGGTAATGATGATCGTCCAGGATGCGCCGGAATCGCTCGCCAGCACTTCGACAACGCCGCCATTGACGGCGAGACCGATGCCGACCGGCATCTCGGCATAGTGGCTCGCCAACTGCTTGACGACCGCCGGGCGATAGTCGCACCGCACCGGGGTTCCGCCGGCGCTGCCTTGGCCGGCGGCGGGCAGGGCCGTGAGGCAGAGCCCGAGGGCGGCCAAGCCTGTGATGGTGCGCCACATGATCGATCTCCTTCCCGGCATCGGGTCGAGGCTTTTTCCCGGGTCGATGCTACCGGGACGTTTCTTAAAGGCGGTTTAACCGCCATGAATGAAAGCGCCGGGAGCGCCGGCTCCGAGATTGATACGGCCGTTCAATCCGGTCGGATCATGCACTATGCTGCCGGCCGTCAACCAAGGAAGAGCAGGAACGCCATGTCGGGCAATGCCAAACGCGCGGTCTATTTCGAGACCGTACCGCATGCCGTCTATCTCGAGATTTTCGCGAAACGGCCCGACATCAGCCTGATGCGTCTGGAGTACAAGGCGCCGTCGCAAGGCAATTGGTCGATCATGGGCGGCGCCCATGGCTATCAGGTGACATCGGCGCGCGACGATCTGGCACCGGAATTTTTTGTCGATGGCCGCCTTCTGGCGCGCTGCCCAAACCTGCTGGCGGTTTCCACCAGCGGTGCCGGCTATGACACCGTGGATGTGGACGCCTGCACGGCGGCGGGTGTGATCGTGGTCAACCAGTCCGGCGGCAACAAGGAAGCGGTCGCCGAACATGCGGTCGCCATGATGCTCAACCTCTCGAAGCGCATCGGCGAGACCGATCACGTCATGCGCACCCAGCCGAACCTGGTGCGCACCCAGTTCATGGGCACCGAGCTGCTCGGCAAGACGGTCGGCATCATCGGCCTCGGCAATGTGGGGGCGCGGCTGGCGGAGATCTGTCGCCTCGCCTTCTCGATGCGGGTCCTGGCGCACGACCCCTATCTGACGGTCGAGCAGTGCCAGGAGCGGGGTGCCACCAAGGTGGCGCTCGACGAACTCCTCGGCCAAGCGGACATCGTGTCGATCAACTGTCCCCGCACCAAGGAGACCAGGGGCATGATCGGGGCGGCTGCCTTCGCCAAGATGAAGCCGGGCGCCTTGTTCGTGACCACGGCGAGGGGCGGCATCCATGACGAGGCGGCCCTGGAAGCGGCACTCAAGGAGGGACGGCTCTCCGGCGCCGGCCTTGACGTGTGGGACAAGGAGCCGCCGCCGACCGACCACCCGCTGCTGCGCTTGGCGAACGTGCTGGCCAGCCCGCACACGGCCGGGGTCACGCGGGAATCGCGCCACCAGGTTGGCACCATCGCGGCCGAGCAGTTGATTGGCATTTTCGATGGCGACCGCCCGCCCCGGCTCTTGAACCCCGAGGCCTGGTCCGCCTATGCCACGCGCTATGAGAAGACGTTTGGGACCAAGGTAAAAGCTTAGACCTCGTCCCAGATCTTCTCGGTCAGCGGCAGGCCCCGGATCATGTCCGGCGTCAGGGGTCGGTCGGGGGCGATGCCGGCACGCTCCAGCAGGGAAGCCACCTGGCGGACATGCTGGGTGGAGTGCCAGACGGTGCGCTCGAATAATTCATGGCGGCTGGTCGGGCCGAAATAGGCTTGCACCACATTGCCGAAATCTTGACCCGCGCACCGCTCGGACCAGGTCTTGAACCGCTCGCGCACGATCTCACCGAAGTCGGCGATCCCGGCCACGGTCAGCATATCGTCGGGCGGTGTGGCCAGCAGATTCTCGACCGTATAGGGGCCGTGGCCGTCCTCGAAATCGAGATAGACCGCCGGAATTTGGAAGACGTGGTGGAGGAGCACCCGCCATGAGCGCGGCCGGTTCGGCAGTTGATCCTCCAGGCGCTCATCTGGCATCTGGCGGGTGAGGCGGACGGCCGTTTCCAGGACCAACCCATAGCGCGCCGCGAGTTCGGCGGCGGAAAGTTGCGGCGCGGTGTCCTCGTCAAGGCCGAGAAACTCGACCACATCGCGGATTACCTGGGCAAAGACGAACCGGTCGCCACGCGAGACCACAGGCAAGGAGCGCGCGCCAAGGCGCCGCAACTCGGCCGCGCCGGCCTCGTCCTCGAGCACGTTTATCGATTGGAACTCGATCCCACGGACCGAGAGGTATTCTTTTACCCTCAGGCAGCTGGTTCAGTGGGGCTGCCAGAAGACCTTGATCGGTTCACTCATTATCGCCCGCTCCGCCGCAAGATCGCTTGCATGACCATAGCCCAGCGCCGGGCTAACGGCAACCGTCATTTAGGCGTCCCTCCCGCGGCACAAAATGGTAGCTTGTCGACCCATTGTGTTGTTCCCGGTGGTTGAGAACTCAGGAATTATCGGACGGCATTTTTCGCGATGGTTGGCGCCGCCGCCATGCTGGCTACCGCCGCCCTCGCGCAATTCTCCGAGACCGCGCGGGCGGCAATCCACGATGCGGAAGGCAAACCGATCGGGACCGTGGCGTTGCTGCAAACGCCCCATGGTGTGCTCTTGACCGGCAATCTGGAGAGATTGCCGCCCGGCCCGCACGCTTTCCATGTTCACAGTGTCGGAAAGTGCGAGCCGCCATTTACGTCCGCCGAGGGGCACTTCAATCCTGGCGGCAAGAAGCATGGCCTTTTGGTCGCCGATGGCCCGCACGCGGGGGATCTGCCGAACATCCATGTGCCGGCCTCGGGCGCCACGACGATCGAGGTGTTGGCCCCTGGATTGAGCCTGGTGGCGGGCGCGCCCGGTTACCTCTTCGACACGGACGGCTCCGCGCTCGTCATTCATGCCGGCGTGGACGACTACAAGAGCGATCCGACCGGCAATGCCGGCGGACGCCTCGCCTGTGGGATCGTCAGCCGATAGACGGTCGGGTTGGTCCGACGCGACGCCGGCCAAGGCCAGGCTTCCAGGCGGTTGATTTGCGTCAATGAGCGGGTCCGGCCGGCCTGCCATTTTGTCGCCACCCAGTTCGAAGTGTCGTGCGACAGGAGGCAGCCCATGTCCTACAAGACCATCGTCGTCCATGTGGATCAGTCCAAGAATGCCGTGGGCCGCGTGGCCTACGCCGCCCAGCTCGCCCGTGCCCAAGGCGCACATCTGGTCGGCTTCCATCCCGTCAGCCCGTTCCAAATTCCCGCCTATTCCGAGGTCGCGATCAGCGCCCAGATCATCGACAAGATTCAAGCCCAGGCCGAGGCGGACGCAAGCCAGGCGAAGGCGAACTTTGCCCAGGAGACGGAGCGGACGGGTGTCGCGGGCGAGTGGCGCCGGCTCGATGGCGATCCGGTCGAGCTGACGGCCCTCAACGCTCGCTATGCCGATGTGGTGACGGTCCTGGCCATCAACCCCGAGGGCGGCGCCGATGGACATGGCGAGATTCCGTGCGCCGATATCTGCCTGCATCTCGCCCGCCACGGCGTCAAGGCCACGGCGAGCTACCTCCATGCCGACGATATCGACGCGGGCGACCTGCTGCTGTCGCGCGCCTCGGACGAGGGGGCGGACATGATCGTCATGGGCGCTTACGGCCATTCGCGCTTGCGCGAACTCGTGCTCGGCGGCGTGACGCGAACCGTCCTCGACGTCATGACCGTCCCGATCCTGATGGCGCACTGAAACTGGCTATTCCGTCGCTGGGTGTCAGCACCTATGCTGCGGCCCTTGGAAACGGGGCAGAGGTGGTGATGAACGACGCGGCGGTTACGGCGCAGGACTTGTTTGCGGCGCTGAAGAAAACGGCCCATCCCATTGATGGCAAGGGACTCGATCTCTTGTTCCGCCAGGCGCGGACGGTCAATGGCTGGCTGGATAAGCCGGTCGGTGACGATCTGCTGCGCCAGCTCTTCGAACTGATGAAGATGGCGCCGACCGCCTTCAACTGTTCGCCCGTGCGGATTCTCTTCCTGCGCAGTGTCGCGGCCAAGGAGCGGCTGCGGCCCGCGCTCTCGCCCGCCAACGTGGACAAGACCATGGCGGCGCCGGCCACGGCGATCATCGGCTTTGATTTGACTTTCTTCGACCATCTGCCGCGCCTCTTTCCTCGGCGCGACGTGCGTCCTATGTATGCGGACAAGCCGGAGGCCGCGCGTGTCGCCGCGACCCGCAACGGCTCCCTCCAAGGCGGCTACTTCATCCTGGCGGCGCGGGCGCTCGGCCTCGATTGCGGTCCCATGTCCGGCTTCGATAACGCCAAGGTCGACGCGGAGTTCTTTGCCGGCACCGCCACCGTGTCGAATTTTCTCTGCAATGTCGGCTATGGCGATCCCGCCTCGGTATCGCCGCGCTCGCCGCGCCTCGAGTTCGCCGAGGCCTGTCAGATCTTGTGAGGGTCTAAAGGGGGCGGGCGACGGGTGCCGCCACTGGCGGGACGCGGGCCGGGACGAGGGCGGCCATCAACATGTTGATCGCCTGGCCGTCGTCGGAGAGGGGGACGACCAACAACTCGAAGCGGCAGGACGCTTGGCCCGGCGTCATGTTGCGAAGCGCCATGCGTGGCGCGCGATGGCTCAGGACCGATGTGGCGACCGCCAGGATCGGTGCCAAATAGGATCCGGCGAGCGGCGGCTCGAACCACTGGCCCGTCGGGTCGCTCCCGAGGCGATTGACGATTTGGGTGCCCACCAGGCGGAACCGCAACCGCGCCGAGTCCCCGACAATATCGACCAGCATCAAATTGCCGAACAGAAATACGAGGCTAGGCAGGGCAAAGTCTTGCCGGGCGGGAAACGCCCGGCCACCGCGGAGCTCGTCCCACAAGTCGAATAGCTGGCGGAACTGCGGGTGGGTAATGTCTTCGGGGCAGTCGATCAGGGCCATCGGCGCGAGCACCGGGACGTTCGGAAGCGAGCGCGCATAATCGCGATAGGAAATTAGCGGGCGAACGGTCGCCAACAGGTGGCGCGATGCTCCGCCAGCCACCGCCTCGTCCCCGCCGGCTATTCGTCCATCGCCACGCGCCCGGAACGGGATCATATGTTTCGACATTTTATTGCCTAAATCGTAACAGCCCAGGTTGGGCGGCTATTTTTAGCGGATTTCCCTGGACGGCGGGGTCGGATTTCGATTCAAGAATCGGATGGTTCTCGAACCCCCCAACGAGCTGTCCCGGGAAGAGCTAATCGCGCTGGTCATAGCGCAAGCGAC
>SHVR01000077.1 GCA_009694185.1 Alphaproteobacteria bacterium
ACTGCTCGAACGCCAGCTACCAGGGGGCTCCGAGCGATGGTTCGGCTTGGACGGCGGGGACCTGCGGCGAGCCGCTTCTGGTACGACGCTAGAGTCCGCTACAGCATCGTTGGGTTTCGTATCGCCAGGACATTTTGACCTCCCGCGTCTTTAAGTCTTTACCTCTTATGGGGCCTGGGGGGCGTAGCCCCCCAGCGTCGCCGGAGTCGCGGCACCGGGGGCGGCCGCAATGACTACCCTCACCGCGTCATTGCGACCGCGAGGCGAAGCCGACGCGGGAAGCAATCCAGAACTCGGCCCGGACTGGATTGCTTCGTCGCTCCGCTCCTCGCAACGACGGATAGGGAAATTCGGAATGACGGGGACGCCGGAACCGCGCTAATCGCCTGGCGTCGGCGGCGCTTCCGGCCGTACCAGCCGGTCGCGGCCGACCGCGCCCGCCAGCAGCATGTAGAGTCGCCCGACTTCCGAGGTCATAAGGGTCGAGCCCAAGAGATCGCCATGGTCGTTCTTGGCGGCTTGCTCGACCAGTTCCTCGAACTGCTGGAAGTAGCGCTGGGAATGGGAGCGGAATTCGCTGTCGCTCTCGTACTTCTGGCGAATCTTCTCGTTGGGCACGCTGTCGCGCAGTCCAAGCAGGCGGCGCGTGAAGACGCCGGTGTCGCCGCGATGGTAGGACCGCCACGTCTTCTGCGGAATTTCGGGATCGAGGGCGCGATTGAAGTCCACGGCGAGCGAGTTCAGGCTTTCGAGAACGAAACGCGCGGCCGTCAGGAACTGGTCGCGCCGCGCCTTGTGGTCGGCTCGCGCAAGGCCGAGGCACTCTCGACGGCGGTGCGCGCCGCCTGGGACAGAACGTCCGCCTGATCGCGCACGCTCTGGGCCGCCTTGGCGGCGGTCTCCGCGGCACCGGCGGCGGCCGATGCGAGGCGGCCCGCCTGTTCGTCGAGCGAGCGCCGCGCGGCGTCGATGGTGCCGCGCGCGTCTTCCCCGGCGCCGCCGATGTCGCGCAGCCGGCTCTCGAGCGCGCCCATGGATGCCGCGAGCTCGATGGCCAGCGCCTCGCGCGCCGATCCGGTGGCAAAGGCCTCGGCACGAATACGCTCGCCCGCCGCCAGCATTCGCTCGGTGGTGGCGCCGCCCTCGTCGACGATGTTGGCGGCGACGCCTGAGAGCGCTTCACCCGCCGCCGTCATGCGCCGGACCGACTGCTCGGCTTCGCCGGCAACGGCGCTCGACTCGTCGCGGAGGCGGGCGGCGAACGTCGCGACCTCGCCGGCCGCTTCGGACGCCCGGGTTGAGAGCGCCTGGGCTTCCTGGCGGGCGTGGCCCCCGGCGGCGGCAATTTCGGCGCTGAGGCGGCCGGCGTCGGCCACCGCTTCCTCGGCCCGTTGCCGGAACACGGAACCGGCCTCGGCGAGCTGCGCCGTGGCCATGCCGACCGACGCGGCGAGTTCCTGGGAGTGCTCGTCGACAATTTGGTTGAGGCCCTGGAAATGGCTGACACCACGGTCGGTCACGATATGGACGTCGCCGGCGCGGCGGTCGAGGGTTTCCGCCATCAGGCGCAACTGGTCCTCGGCCTGGCGTGTCGCCTCGGCCAAGGCGTTGCCTTCGCGCGCCACCGCCTGGCTCGCCTCGCGCAGCAATTGATGCGCCTCGTCGGAGCCGTCTTTCAGGCCGGCCAAGCGCTGCTGGAACATGCTGGCCGTTTCGGCCATGCGGTTGGCGGCGCTGTTGGCGATTTCGCCGGCTTCGGGCGCCAAGGCTTGCAGCCGGTCGGCGAGGCCGCGCAAACGGTCGAGCGCTTCGCCGGCTCGCGCCTCCAGGAAACGCGCTTGCTCAACGCTCGCCTCGCTCGCTCGCGTCATCTCGGCGCTGGCCTCGACGGCGGCGAGGCCAGCGGCCTTGGCCTGATCCTGGAAGATCTCGCCCGCGACGCGCAGGCGCATTTCCGCCGTGGCCACCATGTCGGCCAGGTCGGCGCGCCGGTCGGCGACCCGCGTTCCCGCCAACTCCAAGCCCGTGGCGGCTTTGCTCGCGGCATCGTTGATGGTGGCGATTTCGTCGCGCAGTTTCCCGCCGGCGCGTTCGACCTCGTTCAAGGCGGCGCTGGAGGCGGTCGCGAGCGACCGGCTCTGGCCTCCAGTTCGTCGTTCAGGCCACGCGCATGCTGGGCGATCTGACCGGAGACGGTGGCGACGGTCTGGGCCTGGCTACTCAGGCTGTTGCGCATGGCCTCGAGCTGCGTCTCGGTACGCTCGCTCGCCGTCTGCAATCCGGCGATGCGGCGATCGAGCCCATCGGTGAGTTCGCGCGCGCGGGTGTCGGCGGCGGCGCTGGCGGCGCGCAACATCTCGATCCGCTGGTCGATCTTGGCGACGATCTCGGCGATGGTGGACGAGAGACCGCCCGTCGCGGCGCTCAGGTCGCCGCCTTGACGGCCGAGCGTTTCGCCGAGGCGGGCGCTCTCCCGGCTCGCGACTTCTGCCGCTTCCACCAATCCTTCGCGCGCCGCGCTCAAACGCGCCGCCAAGTCCGCGAGGCGCTGTTCGGCGGTCTCGCTGGCCGCATCGATGTCTTCGACCCGCGCCCGCAACTGCTCGCCAAGCCGCCCGCCAATCGCCTCACCGCGTTCGATCGTGGCGATGAGGGCGTCGTTGTTGGTCGTGAGCGAGCCCAGGATGCGATCCGAGCCGTCGACGGCCCGCTCGGTCGCGGCATCCAATGCCGTGACGATATGGGTTGCCGCCGCGCGCAGTGTTTCGGCGCGAACCGTCCAGCTTTCGGCGGTGGCGCCGAGGCTGCCGTCATGTTCCCGGATGCGGGCTTCCAATTGGCCGAGCAGGGTGGTCGTCGCCGTCAAGGCCGCCTCGCGTTCGCCGAGCGCGGCAATCGAGCCATCGAGGCTGGCCAAGCCGGCGTCCAAGGGGCCGCGCGCGGCCGCCAGCAGGGCGCCCGCCTCGCGGACACTCTGGGACACACCGGCCGCATGGTTATCCAGCATGCCGCCCAGGCGAACCGTCTCTTGTTCCATCGGACCCGTAAGATCGGCCATGCGGGCAAGCTGGCCGCCATAGGTTGCGGCGCTGGCGTCGAGCCGCCGGGCAACCTCCTCCGCATTACCGGTAAGATCGCGGCCGCGTTCGTCCATGTCGGCGATACTGGTGTCGAGGCGATCGAAGACCTTGGCGACGCGGGTCTCGAAGGTCGCGGTATCGGCGGCGAGCCGCTCGCCGGCGGCGGCGAGCCGCTCGGCGACCCGGAGCGAGATACGGTCCAACTGCTGCTCGCTGACGCGCTGGAAGTTGGAGAAACTGTTAATGTTGCCGCCGATCTTCTCGACCAGGCCGCTCAGGGTCTCGGTATAATCGCGGAGCGAGCCGGTAAGCTGCTCCAACTCGGCGCGGGCGGCGCGATTGCCGGTCTCGGCCGCGTTGCTTTGGTCGTCGAGGGCGCGGCGCACGGCCTCGGTCCGCGCGACGGCGTCACCGGCCACTTTATCGATCGCCGCTTGGGCGCCCTTCAGGGAATCGACCAGGTGACCGAAGCGGCGCTCGACCGGGTTGCGAGGCTCGATCAATTCCTGAAGGCGGAACGAAATCGGCGCCAGGGCGGCTTGTACGTCGCGCCCACGCTGGACATAGGCCGCCGCCATCCAGGCCAAGGCCATGGGTCCAACCAGCCCGGTCAGCAGGCCGCCAAGTTCGTGCGGCAGCAGGCTGCTCAACGTCGACCAGTTCAGGTCGTTGCTGACATATTGGATGCAGACGGCAAGCCAAGCGAGGCTGAGGGCGGTTGCCAGCCAGATCGGCCAGGCCCAGCGCCGCCGCCGGGGCCCACGGACAGGCTGAGTGGCATCGGCCCGATCGGAACGAGGCTGGGCGAGCGTCATGGCCAGCTTGGCGCCGGGCATCGCGGTGCCGGGCATCGCGTTGGGTGTCGTTTGGGCCATGGCGCATCCTCGAAACCACACGCCCGATCATCAGTTCGAGCGAATGGAACAGAATAGCAAACTGCCGGGGGGCACCCCACGGTGACGCCCGAAAGAGCCTGAAAAGTGGGGTTTCCGGAACCCGCAATCGCTTGGCAAGGAGGCGGCGCGGACTCAGCCGGCCCGACTCGAAACCAGACCAAGGCTAGAGCAGGGTCATGAGGATCGTCTGCCATTCGCTCTCCAGCGGCCCCGTGGCAACCGGCTTGCCGGCGCGCCGGTACCAATGGCCGGCATTGGCGAGGTCGCCCTCCTTGCGGTGCAAATAGGCATGCACCCAGGCGCCCTCGGCATCGCCTTGGGCTTGGGCGGCGCGATGGGCCCCCGCCCAGTCGCCCTTGCCGTCCCACCAGAGGGCATTGAGGGCCTCGCTCAAGCCGGCCGGCGGACTGTCGCCACCGAGCGAGGCACGGAATGTGGTGCTGTCCATCGGTTCCTCCCGTGAGCGGTCAGCTTTTCACCTTGACGCCCATGATGCGCTCGTAACGCTCGCCATAGCGGGGCCAGACCTCGGGGTTGCAAAGCCGGGGCGGCCGTTCGCCGCGCAAGATCATGATCCACTGCTCGGCGGCGCCAACGGCCATATTATAGCGCGCTTCGTCGGTCATGCCCGCGATATGCGGCGAGAGCACGACATTCTCGAAGCGCGTCAGAGGGTGGTCGGCAGGTGTCGGCTCCTCGAGGAAGACGTCGACGCCCGCGCCCGCGATCCGCCCGGCCGCGAGTGCTTCGCAAAGGGCCGCCTCGTCGGTGATGCCGCCGCGCGCCGTGGTGATGAAATAGGCCGTTGGTTTCATCTGCCGGAATTCATGCCCGCCGATCATGCCCATCGTCTCCGCCGTGCGCGGGCAGTGGAGGGTCACGAAATCCGCCTGACCGAGCAATTCATCGAGCCCCACGGGTTCGGCGCCGCGCGCCCGGCATTCGGCGGGCGAGAGGTAGGGATCGTAGGCGACGACCCGCATGGCAAACAGCCCTCGGCAAAGCTCGGCCACGCGCCGGCCGATATTACCGAGTCCGACGACGCCCACGGTCCGGCGCGTCAATTCGCGGCCGGTATAGAGATTGCGGTCGAGCTGGCTGGTTCGCCGCATGGCGCGGTCGGATTGCACGAGCTGTTTGGTGAGGGCGAGCATCATCGCGAGGGCATGTTGGGCCACCGCCTCGCTGTTGGTGCCCGACTGATTGACCACCAGGATGCCGGCGGCGGTGCAGGCATCGGTTTCGATCATGTCGTAGCCGGCGCCGGTTGCCGAGATCGCGAGCAGCCGGGGACAGCGTTCGATCAACCGGGCGTCGCCGAAGAAGGGCTCGCGGAGTTCCGTGCGCGGCAAGATCTGGTAGCCGTGGGCGAGGCGCATCGCTTGCCGGTTGCCCTCCACCGGGTCGCCGAAAGCCAAGCGGACCAGTTCGATATCCGGTTCCGCCCGCAGGATTCGCTCGGCGGCGGGGTCCATCCAGGTCTCGAAATAGACCAGGCGCTTGCTGTTCGGCGACATTGCATCTCCTTGACGTGCGCGAAAGGGTCACCGGCGTTCTTTAGCACGCGGGCGGCGGGAGATGCAGAGGGTCGGATTGCCGGTCGGCGAACGGTCACACAGCCACCGGTTCGCCGCAAAATTGGCCGAACCGGCCGCGAGCCCGCATGAGTTCGACGCGGATCGCGTCGCCGAGCGGGCCGCCGGCGCCGGTGATATGCTGGTGGATGATGGCCTTGATGCCCTGGACATGGGCCTCGATCAACTCGAGATACAGGGCCACGGACATTTGCGGCCGATAGCCGTGCGTCAGATCGTAGAGTGAAACGGCGAACTCGCTGACCAGCGGAAAGTCGAACAGCTCGCCCTGGCCGCGCAATTCCATGGCCAGGGTGTGGATGGTGTCGAGATGGCGCGCGGCCAGATCCGGCGCGCCAGCCAGCATTTTGACCGCCGCCTGAAGCGTCTTCACCTGCTTGAGAAGCCAGTCGGTATCACCGCCGACATATTGTCTTACCCGCTCGGCGATGGCCCTCAGAATATCCGGGTTGAGCGGTGGCACGTCCTGACCCGATCCGATCTTCTCGCGCAGTCGATTGCGCAAGCGCATGTAAATGATAGCGCTGCCGCGCCGGATTTCCTTCACGCCGTCGCCGGCATTGACGATCTGAACCCGGTCGACCCGCATGAGCCGCTGTTCGATGTCGACCGGCCGCTCGATCCGCCGTCGATCGGGTCCGAAATAATTGGGTGCCAGAACGAACTGGCGCGGCTGGTTGATGATGTGCAGGATCTTGCCGGTCAGCAGTTCGATGGTGAACGGCTTCGCGACGAATTCATTGACGCCCAGGTCGCGGGCGCGGGCAACACGGCTGGAATGGGTGACGCTCGAAGCCGCGATCGCGGCGAGAAAGCGATCCGGCGCGGTCGGCGCATTGCGAACCCAGTTCAACAGCGTAAACCCGTCGACCCGGGGCAGGATCAGGTCGGTGATCAAGAGGTCGAGCTGGGACGTGCCGGCTTGGTCCGGCGCCGTTGCGACCCGCTGGATGAAGTCGATGGCGGCCTTGCCGTCGGGGGCCGTGAAGATTTGCCGCGTGCCAAGCGTCTCGAACATCGCGGTCTGGATCGACCGGACAATCGGACTTTCATCGACGATCAGGACCGATAGTCGATCGAAACCGGGGCTGGCCATGTTGGGACAGGGTTCGTTGTTGCGCGGTCATGGAGTTTGCCGCGCGTTCGGTTAACGGCCCACTAAGGTTCGATGGCGGTCCGGATGCCCCCGATCGGTGAGTTCGCGCGAGTGTGATTTGCGTTTTCGTGCCCGGCCGCCCAACATGCGGACGCCATTACCGGTGTCGCCGCCATGTCCCGCCTTGCCACGCAGATGCTGTGCTACCTGCTCCTGGCTCTCGCCGGGGCCTGGTTCGGCGCGGCGCGGGCCGAGGCGGAAGCCCCGCCGCCGATCCGCGTCGAGTTCGCCGACGTCGAGTTCGGCGCCGGAGAGCGGGCGGCCATGCAGGCCATGGTAGAACGCGAGTATCGCAAGGTGGTTGCTTTCCTCGGCACCGGCCCACATTCGCCCATCGAGATGCGGGTGACCGATTGGTACCGGGGCGAGGCCGTGCGGGTGACGACCGCCTATTCGTGGCGGGGGTTGGTAGTCATCCCGAGCCGGGTGTTCCGCATGGGTGTGATGCCGACCGCCCATGAGATCGCCCATGTGGTGGCGGGCCACGGGGCCAATCAGGTTCTGGTCGAGGGTCTGGCGGTCCATGTGCATGGCCGTTTCGGCGAGCAGCCGGCATTTCCGAATTTCCGGATGTCGGTGGCGGCGGCGCTCGCCCAGAGCCTGTCGCGGGTAGCGGCCGACTCGAGCGGCGGCACGGTTCCGGCGTCTGACGCGCTGGCCTTGTCGATCGTCGAGCGGGAACTGGGCGCCGGGCGTACTCTGAGCATGGTCGATGTGGGGAACTGGCTGAACGACCTGGACCAGCCGCAACGTCGCCGGGCCGCCTATCTCATGGCGGGCTCGTTCGTCGGCTATGTGGTGGAGGACGTGCTCAAGGGCGACATGGCCGCCTTCATGCGCATCTACCGTTCGGGCGACTATGCCGGTGTCACCGGGCAAAGCCTCGCCCGGCTCGAAGCCGCTTGGCGCATAAAGATAGCTGCGGGCGGCTAACTTCGGTCTCCGGCGGCTTCGCTCGCGACCATGACCTCGGCGACCGCCGTCTCGGCCGGCCGTCCGACCCGCTGGAGCCCGTCCACGACGCCGGCGCGGTCTTCCGCCGGGCGGTTCTGGCTCATCTTCCACTTGCCTTCGAGGCGGGCGATGGGGATTTCGAAGCCGACGATGGCCTTGAGCATGCCGGCCACGTAATCGGCCGGCGCATCCACGATCGACCAGGGCTCGGCGCGCTCGGCCTCGTGCCGGGCCGTCAAATCGCCGACCAGGCGAAGCAGTGCTTCGGGCTGGTTGAAGAAGCGGATCGGGCCGCTCGCATGCACGGCGATATAGTTCCAGGTCGGCACGACCTTGGCCGTCCGGCGCTTGGTTTCATACCAGGAGGGGGTCACATAGGCGTTCGGCCCCTGGAAGATGGCGAGCGCGTCGACCGAGGGCGCCGGGCCGCGCCCCTGGGGATTGGCCAGCGCGACATGACCCCTGAGCTGGCCGAAGGGGCCGGGTTCCGGGTCGATCAACAACGGTACATGGCTGGCGATCAGGCCATCGGGGCCGAGGGTAACGAGGGTGGCGAAGCCGATCCGCCGCATCGCCGCATGCAGCACATCCAGGCGGTCCTCGTTGAAGTGGCTCGGCACATACATGGCGGACTCCGCAGCGAACGATGGGGTTGGCAAACCATAGCAGCTTTGCCGATGGCGGCGCCCATGCAATGCCGCTAAGGTCGGATGATCGTGATCGTCAAATCTGGGGGAATGTTGTCATGCCGCTCGACGGAAAGCGCCGTTTCGACAAGTCGAAGCTGCCGAGCCGCCATGTGACCGTGGGGCCGGAGCGGGCGCCGCACCGCGCCTTCTATTACGCCATGGGGATGACCGACGAAGAGATTCTCCAGCCCCTGGTGGGCGTCGCCACCTGCTGGAACGAGGCGGCGCCCTGCAACATCACCCTGGCGCGCCAGGCCCAGGCGGTGAAGAAGGGTGTCAAGGCCAATGGCGGCACGCCGCGCGAGTTCACCACCATCACCGTCACCGACGGCATCGCCATGGGCCATCAGGGCATGAAGGCCTCGCTGGTCAGCCGCGAGGTGATCGCGGATTCGGTCGAGCTCACCATGCGCGGCCATTGCTACGACGCGCTGGTCGGCGTCGCGGGCTGCGACAAGTCGCTGCCGGCCATGATGATGGCCATGGTCCGCCTCAACGTGCCGTCGATCTTCCTCTATGGCGGCTCGATCCTCCCCGGCCGGTTCAAGGGCAAGGACGTGACCATCCTCAACGTGTTCGAGGGTGTCGGCAAGCACGCCGCCGGCGAATATTCCGACGCCGAACTGAAGGAGCTCGAATGCGCCGCCTGCCCCTCGGGCGGCTCCTGTGGCGGCCAGTTCACGGCCAACACCATGGCGACCGTGGCCGAGGCGATCGGCCTGGCGCTGCCCTATTCCTGCAGCGCGCCGGCACCCTACGAGTCCCGGGACGCGCTCTGCGAGGCCGCTGGCCAGCAGGTGATGGAACTGCTGGCGAAGGGCATCCGGCCGCGCGACATCGTGACCCGGAAATCGCTCGAGAATGCCGCCGCCGCCGTGGCCGCCACCGGCGGCTCGACCAATGCCGGCCTGCATCTCCCGGCCATCGCCCATGAATGCGGCATCAAGTTCGACATGGACGATGTGGGCAAGGTCTTCAAGCGCACCCCCTACATCGCCGATCTGCAGCCGGGCGGCAAATATGTCGCCAAGGACATGTTCGACGCGGGCGGCATTCCGGTGCTGCTCAAGGAACTGCTGGACAATGGCTTGCTGCATGGCGACTGCATGACGGTCACCGGCCGCACGCTCGCCGAAAGCCTGAAGAATGTCCGCTTCCGCGACGATCAGGACGTGATCTACCGGGTCAAGAAGCCGATCACCAAGACCGGCGGCTTGGTCGTCCTCAAGGGCACGCTGGCACCCGAAGGTGCTATCGTCAAGGTGGCCGGCATGGCCAACCAGACCTTCAGCGGCCCGGCGCGCTGCTTCGATTGCGAGGAAGATGCCTTCGAGGCGGTAATCAAGGGCAAGGTCAAGGCGGGCGACGTGGTGGTCATCCGCTATGAGGGGGCGCGCGGCGGCCCGGGCATGCGCGAGATGCTGTCCACCACCTCGGCGATCTATGGCAAGGGCTTGGGCGAAAGCGTGGCGCTCGTCACCGACGGCCGCTTCTCCGGTGCGACGCGCGGCTTCTGCATCGGCCATGTTGGGCCCGAGGCGGCGGTCGGCGGGCCGATCGGCTTGCTTAAGAATGGCGACAAGATCGTCATCGACGCGGTCAAGGGACGCATCGACGTCGACCTCTCGCCGGCCGAATTGGAGCGGCGGCGCAAGGCCTGGAAGCCGCGCCGCCACGACTATCAGTCGGGCGCCATTTGGAAGTATGCCCAGACTGTGGGCCCGGCCCATAAGGGTGCCGTGACCCATCCGGGCGGCAAGGCCGAAACCCATGTCTATGCGGAGATTTGAGGCGCCCGCGTGGAACGGCGCCGGGCACCGAAAAAATACCTTTAGGCCGGCTGGTTTTGTGAACTAGTTCACAGACACGGGTGCTCGTTCGTGTCCGTCGTCAGATCATTTGGGACAGTTGGCGGCTTAGATTAGCGGAGTGTTGGCCTCATCTGGGGGTTGATATTAGGCGGCGATCTTGCGGTGTTGCAAGCGGCGATGTTCGATGGTCATGCGTTTGATGCGGGCGCGCTGGACG
>SHVR01000078.1 GCA_009694185.1 Alphaproteobacteria bacterium
CGCTATTCCACCGAGGTGGTGCTCCAGCGCTTCCGTGGCGAGCTCACCATGCTCGACGGCCGCGGCGGCGGCGGCGGCGGCGGCGGCGAATCCGCGGGCGGCGTTGATTACGACAACGGCCCGTCCGCCGCCAAGGGCGGCGGTGGGGGGGGCGGCCCGTCCGGCGCCCCGTCGCGGGGCGATCTCGACGACGAAATCCCGTTCTGACCGGCGTCTTTTACCCCTATGGCCGGCCCGATTTCGGCGTTTCGGGGGGCGGCTATCGTTGTTCGGCCGCTCCGGTTTTGCTATACACGCTAAGGGCTGTTCAGCCCCGCCGGCCACGCCCGTGACCGGCGACCAAGCGTCTGATCTGTAGGACCACTTTTGGCCGACGCCCCGCGTTCCGCCACCCCCGAGATCAATCCGGTCTCAATCGAGGACGAGATGCGCCGCTCGTATCTCGATTACGCCATGAGCGTGATCGTCGCGCGTGCGCTGCCCGATGTCCGCGACGGCCTGAAGCCGGTCCATCGCCGCATCCTCTTCGCCATGCAGGAGGCGGGCTATGATTGGAATCGGCCCTATCGCAAATCGGCCCGCATCGTCGGCGACGTCATGGGCAAATACCATCCGCATGGCGATTCCGCGATCTATGACGCGATGGTGCGGATGGCGCAGCCCTTCTCGATGCGCCTCCTCCTGGTCGACGGCCAGGGCAATTTCGGCTCGATGGACGGCGATCCGCCGGCGGCGATGCGGTACACCGAATCGCGTCTCGCCAAGGCCGCTGGCGCACTGCTGGGGGAAATCGACCGGGACACCATTGATTTCCAGCCCAGTTACGACGAATCGTCGCGGGAGCCGACGGTGCTGCCGGCTCGGTTCCCCAATCTTCTCGTCAACGGGGCGGGCGGCATCGCGGTCGGCATGGCGACCAACATCCCGCCCCATCATTTGGGCGAGGTGATCGACGCCTGCTGCGCCTTGATCGACAACCCGAACCTCGAGATCGACGATCTGCTGGCCTTTATTCCGGGGCCCGATTTTCCGACCGGCGGCTTGATCATGGGCCGGGCCGGCATCCGGGCTGCGTACCAGACCGGCCGCGGTTCGCTCGTCGTGCGCGGCAAGGTCGAAATCGAAGAGATGGCCAAGGAGCGCGAGGCCATCATCATCACCGAGATCCCCTATCAGGTGAACAAGGCCCGCCTGGTCGAGCGGATCGCCGAACTGGTGCGCGAGAAGCGGATCGAAGGGGTTTCCGATCTGCGCGACGAATCGGATAGGCACGGCGTTCGGGTGGTAATCGAGGTCAAGCGTGACGCGCAGGCCGACATCGTCTTGAACCAGATCTATCGCCACAGCCCGTTGCAGACGACCTTCGGCGTCCAGATGCTCGCCTTGAACGGCGGACGGCCCGAATTGATGTCCCTGAAGCAGGTGCTGGCTGCCTTTCTCGCTTTCCGCGAGCAGGTCATCACCCGGCGCACGCGGTTCGACCTCGCCCGCGCGCGGGAGCGCGCCCATGTCCTGGTGGGGCTTGCCATCGCGGTCGCCAATATCGACGCGATCATCGATCTGATCCGCAAGGCGAAGGACCCCGCCGCGGCCCGCGAGGCGTTGATGGCTCGCGCCTGGCCGGTCGCCGATATGGGGCCCTTCATCGATCTCATCGACGACCCGGGCAGCACGGTGACGGACGGCGCTTGCACCCTCACCGATGCCCAGGCGCGCGCCATCCTCGAACTGCGCCTGCAGCGCCTGACTGGGCTTGAGCGCGAGCGGATCGCGGGCGAACTCAAGGAGGTCGCGGCCAGGGTCGAGGAATGCCTCGCCATTCTGGGATCCCGCCCGCGGCGTCTCGAGATCATGCGCAGTGAGTTCCTCGCCATCCGCGCGGAATTCGCCGATCCCGCCCGCCGCACCGAGATCAGCGACGAAGAGCCCGACCACGATATCGAAGACTTGATCCAGCGCGAAGACATGGTCGTGACCGTCAGCCACGCCGGCTATATCAAGCGGGTGCCGCTGTCTGCCTACCGGGCCCAGCGTCGGGGTGGCAAGGGACGGGCCGGCATGGCGACACGGGAAGAGGATTTTGTCAGCCGCCTCTTCGTCGCCAGCACCCACACCCCGGTCCTGTTCTTTTCGTCGCGCGGCATGGTCTACAAGCTCAAGGTCTATCTGCTGCCCTTGGGGGCGCCCCAGGCCCGCGGCAAGGCGCTGATCAACATGCTGCCGCTGGCACCGGGCGAAACCATCTCGACCCTGATGCCGCTGCCCGAGGACGAGACGCTGTGGAGCGAGCTGCATGTCATGTTCGCCACCTCGGCCGGGAATATCCGGCGCAACTTGCTGTCGGATTTCGTCAATGTGATGGTCAACGGCAAGATCGCCATGAAGCTCGATGCCGGCGACCGGCTGATCGGCGTGCTGCCCTGCACCGAGCACAATGACGGGTTGCTCGCCACCCGGGCCGGCAAGTGCATCCGCTTCAAGGTAAACGATGTGCGCGTCTTCCAGGGCCGCTCGTCGGTGGGTGTGCGCGGCATTAAGCTCGCGGAAGGGGACGAGGTGATCTCGCTCTCAATCTTGCGCCATGCCGAGATCGACATGGCGGTGCGCGACCATTACCTGCGCCACGCTGCCGCCCAGCGCCGGCTCGAGGCCGGCGGGGCCGAAAACGGTGGGATCGACCCGGGCGGCGATGGCGGTGAACTGCCGGCCGAGATGCCGGCGTCCGAGGGGGGCCGCGAGCTGCCGCCCGAACTTTTGGCCGAGCTCAGGGCGAAGGAAGAGTGCATCCTGAGCATCACCGAAAAGGGCTTCGGCAAACGCAGCTCCGCCTATGACTACCGCATCGCCGGCCGGGGCGGCTCGGGCATTGCTGCGATGGAAGTGACGGACCGGACCGGGCCGGTGGTTGCGGCTTTCCCGGTCGAAGATGGCGATCAGGTGATGTTGGTTACCGACAAGGGCCAGCTCATTCGTTGCCCGGTGGCCGATGTGCGCATTGCCGGCCGCAAGACGCAAGGGGTGACCCTGTTCAGCGTCGCCACCGATGAACGGGTGGTGTCGGTTAGCCGCCTGAGCGACCTCAAGGACGGCGACGGCGTGGCCGGTGAGACGCCATTGGCCGCCCTGGCGACCGACGAAACAGAATCAGCCGCCCTGCCGGACATGGGCAAGTGATCCCGGGACGGGCCTTGCGCCCAAGACACCGTTGCCGCATAGGGACAAACCATGGCTAAGGAACGCATCGCCCTCTATCCGGGCAGCTTCGACCCCACGACCCTTGGGCATCTCGACATCATCCGCCGCGGGGCCAAGCTGGTAGACCGTTTGGTGGTCGGCCTCGCCATGAACACCGGCAAGTCGCCGATGTTCACCCTCGAGGAGCGCACCGAGATGGTGGCCTACGAGGTCGAAAAGATTTCGAAGGAGGTCGGGACGATCATCGAGGTCCATTCCTTCCGTGGCTTGCTCATGCACTATGCCGAGCAGATCGGCGCGCAGGTGATCTTCCGCGGTCTCCGGGCGGTGACCGATTTCGATTATGAGTTCCAGATGGTGGGCATGAACGCCCGCCTCAATTCCGAGATCGAGGTCGCATTCCTGATGGCATCCGAGAAGCATCAGTTCATCGCGTCGCGCCTCGTGAAGGAGATCGGCCTGATGGGCGGCAATGTGCGTCCGTTCCTGACCCCGAGAATAGCCGAGCGCCTGGCAACCCGCTGTCGCGAGAAGGGCGGCATCCAGCGATAGGACCCGGCGATTGGGCAAGGTCGGGCTGGATCGAACCGGTTCCCAAGGGAGGGAACATGTTCTAAGTTGCGGCGAACATTGGTGAGAGCCCGTAGCTCAGTCGGTAGAGCATCTGACTTCGTTACGGAGTCGCCTCGGGGAAACCCGGGGGCGAGAAGGCGTCAAAGTCGGGGAACCCGTCCGCGTCGCGGCGACGGCAATCCCGAGCCAAGCCCCGCAAGGGGAAGGTGTAGAGACTGGACGGCGCCCGCCTAAACCCGCCTCTGGCGGTCAGGGCGAAGGGACAGTCCGGGCCACGAACGCTCGACGATCGGGGCGGCGGCGAAAGCCGAAGTGGTGGAGTTAATCAGAGGGTCGATGGTTCGAATCCATCCGGGCTCACCAGACAGAAAAAGGCCCCGATGCTTTGGCATCGGGGCCTTTTTCTGTCTGTTTGCCAGTGGCAGGCGAACTACATGCTCGCCTTCTTCGCCTCGGTGAGCACGAAGTCCAAGAGCTTGCGGCCCGGAATGCCCTTCTTGTCCATTTCCTCGACCCACGCATCCCAGACCGGGCCGGCATTCGCCTTGACGAAGGTTTCGCGGTCAGCCAAATCGAACGTGACCGCCGTCATGCCGCGCTTCCTGAACTCCTCGAGGGCGGCGAGGTTCGCGGTCTTCAGCCTTTCGACCTGGGCATCGGCGGCTTTCAAGCCCGCCTCGTCGATCAGCGTTTTGTATTGCGGCGGCATGGCGTTCCACTTGTCAAGGGCGATGGCGATCGCCGCCTGCTGCACGCCCATGTCGAGATTGGTCGTGTACCAGTTGGCGACTTCGTAGAGCTTGAAGGCGTGGGTTACGTCATGCGAGGTGACGATGCCGTCAACGACGCCGCGCTCGATGGCGCCATAGAGTTCGGGCGAGGGCATCTGCACGACCGCGACGCCGATGCGCCGCAGCGCCTCTGCCATGCCGCCGCCGGCCCGGATGCGCTTGTTGCGGAAGTCATTGACGACCTTTGGCGGTGTTCCCTTGCCGATCATCTGGAACGGTGCCAGGGTCAGCGGCGTGATGTTACGGGCATTCCAGCGCGCCATTTCGGCCTCGGCCTCAGGCAGCCGGAAGAAGCCCAGCATGACCTTGGTTTCAACCGTCATGTCGGCGAAGGGCAGGAACGGCAGGTCGAAGACGGTATGGGCCGGTAGCTTGCCCGGATAGTACGACGAGGTGGCGAATCCCATCTCGAAGGCGCCGATCTTGAGGCCGTCCATGATCTCGCGGGCCGGAGAGAGCACTTCGCCGTAGGCAATATCAACCTTGAGGTTTCCGCCGGTCCGTTCCGACAGGATCTCGACGAAGCGATTGGCGACGGTCGTGGTCGGCCGCGGGGACCCATAGGCCGACATCCTCCATTCGAACTTGGGGCCGTTCACCATCTGGGCCGCAGCAGGGGTGGCGGCGCCTTGGCCGAGAACGAGCCCGGCCGCCACCGCGGCGAAGGCAAGCAAGTTGCAACGATTTGATGTCATGTCGTTTCCTCTTGTTGCCGCGTTTATTCAAGTCCGCCCTGGACGAACCGACCGGGTCACACCTGAGAATGAGAATATGTCACGACTCGGCGCCACCTCAAAACCTGAAAATAGGGTTGATCAGGCCCGCCACAGGGCCGGCCACCGCCACGCACAAAAAGTAATCAGCGCCAGGCCTTCGATGCTGGCAAGGGTGACGGCCAGGGGGGCGCCGAATGATGCCGCTACAAGGCCGATATGCAGGAGCCCGATCTGGCCAATCCCGATCACGGTCGTGAGCAGGCCCATCAGGCGCGAGCGGCGGTCGGGCGGTGCCTCGGTCAGGATCAGCGTGCTCTGCATGGTAGCGAAAGACGCCGAGCCCAAGCCGACGAGCAGCAGCGCCGCCAACGAGAGTTCGTAGCTTCGCGAGAGGCCAAAACCGAGAACCCCCGCCTGCATGACGACCGCGCCGAGCAGAAGGACCCGCCCGAACCAGCCGGGTCGTGCCAGGTTGGCGAGAGCGAGCGACCCGATCAGGGCACCGGCGCCTTCCGCCGAGACGAGTAATCCGACCGCGGTGGGAGATGCGAACAGCACGTCCTTGCCGATCACCGGCACCATACTGCTGTAGGTGTAGCCAAAGAAATTGACGACGACGGTGGCAGCCAATATGCCCAGCAGCAGCTTGCTCTGCCGAACCGTGGTGAAGGTCGCCGCCATGGCGGCAAGCCCGACCGCGCTGCCGCTCTTGGGTGAGGTGCTGCGGGCCGACGTGGTGCCGGCCTTGAGCCCGAGGATCAGCAGGATGGTCAGGCCGTAGAGCGCGCCACAGGTGGCATAGGTCGCCCCGATCCCGAAGGCCTGGTAGAGGGCGCCGCCCGCCAGCGGCCCGGCCAGGCGGGTGGCGTTCACCGTTCCCCAATCGAGGCCCATGGCGGCGCTGATGCGGGCCTGGCCGGCAATCTCGCCGGCCAGGGTGCGGCGCACTGCCATCTCGCTCGCGCCATAGATGCCGACCAGCAGCAGGCCAAGCCCGACATGCCAGACCGCGAGCAAGCCGGTGAATGCCAGCGTGGCCAGGACACCATAGGTAGCGGCGACACAGGAAAACCCGATCAAGAGGAGGAGCTGGAGAGCAAAACGCTCGGCAACGGCCCCGAGAAACGCGCCGCCGATCATGGGCAGAAGGCGCATGGCGGCCACCACCGCCACCGTTCCTGCCGATCCCGTGACGTCGAACACGTAGATGCCGGCGACGACTGTGTCGAACCAGCGGACCAGGCCGACCACGCCGCCGGCGAGCCAGACCCGGCGGAACGCGCCATCGGCCATGAGTGCCAATGGCCCGAGCCCTTGCTCGCGCGCCACGCTTCCTCCTTTAACCCGTTCTTGGCCGTGTGTTATCGCCCGAGTACCCCTAGGCCATTCCTGGGATGAACGCGAGGGCTGGCGTGGTGGGGCGGTGGGCGACGGAAAAGCGCTGTCTCGGCGTTATCAAACCATCGGAGCGTGATTGCCGCGCTCTGGCCAACCGAGCGAGGGTTTCGTGGCCATTCCCCTTCCGAGCAAGCGATTCGTGCTGACGAGCGTAGTCGCCGTCGCCGTTTTCGGCCTTGGCGCCGCTGCCGCCTCTTTTGCCCAGGGCTACGGCCAGCTTCGCTGGCATGGCAATACCGGGTCAATGGGCACATCGCCGCGCGCAGCGGCCATGGCGACCATGATGAGCGAGGCCGATACCAACAATGATGGCGCTATCAGCCAGGCCGAGGCCGAAGCCTTCGCGGCGGCACGCGCCAAGGCCGTCGACGCCAATAAGGATGGCAAGATCACGCTCGCCGAGTTCGAGAAGGCACATGTCTGGTGGATGGCCAGGATGGACCGTGACGGCGACGGCCATATCGAGCGTCACGAGATGATGCACCGGGGCATGCGGGGCCAGGGCCCCGGTATGGGATCTGGAATGGGCCCCGGCATGGGACCGCGCTAATTAACGGGTCGTTCAGCGCCGAGATGGTCTTTGCGAGTGATCGGGCGCCGTGCCGTTCATCGAGCGGCGGCGCCAGGCGTTCGGGCCAGGCGTTCGGGCCAGGCGTTCATTGCGGATCGCCATCCGCTTGCCGATGACAGGATGCGCCGGTAACGTCTAGACCCCGGTCGGCGGGCAGAGGGATCTTTGGTGTGAAGCAAGAGACGCCGCGTTGGGAGTGCGTGCTCGATTCCAAACCCACCATGGGCGAATGCCCGGTGTGGTCGGAGGCCGATGGAAGACTCTATTGGACCGACAATTACGGGCCGGCGTTCAATGCGACGGATCCGGAAACCGGCCGCAGCCAAACCTGGCCGATGCCGCTGCGGATCGGTTCCTTCGCCCTCAAGGCCGGTGGTGGCACCACCCTTGTCGCCCTTGCCGATGGGCTGCACGACCTTGACCTGTCGACCGGGCGCCTCGCCAAGCTGTTCGATGGCCCCTATGACCAGGCGAACTACGCCTTCAACGATGGCCGCTGCGACCGCCAGGGTCGCTTCTGGGTGGGCACCGCGCGCCTGCCGACCTCGAACGCGCCCGATGGCGGCGCCCATTTCTATCGCCTCGATCCCGATGGCCCGAACCGGCTGATCGGCGACCTCACTATCGCCAACGGCATCGCCTTCAGCCCCGATGGCCGCACCCTGTACCTCGCCAATTGCCCACGATGGGAGATCCCGGCGTTCGATTATGACACCACGACCGCCGCGCCCACGAATCGCCAACGGTTCGCAAGCGTACCGGAGGGCGAGATTCCCGATGGGGCGGCGGTCGATCGTGACGGCGGCTATTGGATCGCCATGTTTCGCTGCGGGCGCATCTATCGCTTCGTCCCCGACGGCAGGCTCGATCGCGATCTCAAGGCTCCGGTCTCGCTTCCGACCATGGTCGCCTTCGGCGGGTCCGACCACCGCCATCTCTATCTCACCACCGGCCGCCGGCAGCTCGATGCCGAAGGGCTCAGGCGCGAGCCTCAGGCCGGGGGCATCTTCCGCTGCGATGCGGTTGTGCGGGGCCTGCCCGAACCGGCGCTCGCCGCTTCCTGACGCCGTTGCTATGCAGCATGTTTCGCATCAGGTAGGGGCATGACCGATCTCGCGGCCGCCAAGGGAATCGCGGTGATTGTCACGGCAATGCGCGACGACGGGGGGCAGGTGCGCATCTTCGATCTGGCGGCGGCGAACGGCGCCGCCCTTCCGGCCTTTGCGCCCGGCGATCATGTCGCCGTGCAATGCGGCGCCGGCATCGTGCGATATTACTCGCTCTGGGGTCCCGTCGACGACACCCGCGTCTATCGAATCGCCGTCAAGCGCGAAACGGAAAGCCGCGGCGGCTCGCGCTGGATGCATGAACATGTCGCGGTGGGAGGCCATCTCATGATTTCGCCGCCGCGCAGCAACTTCCCGCTGGCGGCGGGGCGCTCCGGCTATTTTTTCATCAGTGGCGGGATCGGGCTGACGCCGATCCTCGCCATGCTCGACGCCTTGCGCCGCCAGGGCAAGCGGGCGCGACTACTTCATCAGTGCCGCTCGCCCGCCGATCTGGCCTTCGCGCCTGAACTCCGGCGCCTCGGTGCGGATCACGAGATCGAAATCCATGTTGACAGCCTGGCCGGCGGCTTTCGCAACCTCGCGGCCGACCTCGACCGGCTCGATGTTGCGACCGAGGTCTATTGCTGCGGCCCGGCGCCGATGATGGCGCTTGTCCGCGCCCATGGCGAAGGTACGGGACGCATCGGGCGGTATCATTTCGAATCCTTTGCCGCCGAGCCTCAGGCCACGGCGGCCGAGAACCGGCCCTTTGTCGCGGTCATCGCTTCGACTGGCCAGGAGATCGAGGTCGCCGCCGATGAAACTCTGCTTGTCGCGCTCAAGCGGGCCGGTTTCGAGATCGAGAGCGAGTGCGAGGAAGGCATCTGCGCCACCTGCGCGACCGGTGTGGTCGCAGGCACGCCGGATCACCGCGATTCGGTCCTGACCGATGCCCAGCGCGCCGAGAGCAAGTTCATGATGGTCTGCGTGTCGCGGGCGAAAAGCGACCGGATCGTGCTCGCGCTTTAGAATTTCGGCTTGCGTTTGACCGGAAGTTTGGTCGGGATATCCTCGCCCCAGCGCCGCACCAGATCGGTCTCGATGTCGAACAGATCGAGGATGCGGCCGACCGTGTGGCGGACGATGTCGTCGGCGCTGCTCGGCCGGGTATAGAAACTTGGCACCGGCGGGGCGATGACGGCGCCCATTTCGGCCACCCGCAGCATGTTCTGGAGGTGGCCGACATGGAGCGGCGTCTCGCGCAGGACGAGGACCACCCGGCGCCGCTCCTTCAAGGCGACATCGGCGGCCCGCGTCAGCAGATTCGCGGTGATGCCGGCGGCAAGCTCGGACAGGCTGCGGATCGAGCAGGGCACCACAACCATGCCGAGCGTCTTGAACGACCCGCTGGCCACCGCCGCTCCGATGTCATCCACGCTGTGCCAGACGCTGGCCAGCGCCCTTACCTTCTTGAGCGGCCAGTTCGTCTCGTGGGCCAATGTCGTGATCGCCGACTTTGTCATGATCAGGTGGGTCTCGATGTCCTGGGGTTTCAGGACTTCGAGCAGGCGGATCCCGAGCACGGCGCCGGAAGCGCCGCTCATGCCGACGACCAGGCGCCGCGGAGTGGCCATGACGGTGTTCTCCCTCAAGTTACGGGAAAACTACAGGATCTGGCCTCGCACCGCATCGGCGACGTAGAGTTGCCGGGCAGAACAGACTGAAGCGGGAGGAAATCATGGACGAGGCGACGCGGACCCCCTGGCTCGCCCAGGGGGCGGAGACTCAATCGTCGGGCGGCCGGCGTCTTAGGGCGCTCGTCGAGCGCCCGGGCATCCTCAAGGTGCCGGGGGCCCATGACGCGCTCTCGGGCCTGCTCGCCAAGCGGGCGGGGTTCGAGTGCCTCTATGTATCGGGCGCCGCCCTCTCGGCCAGCATGGCGCTGCCCGATCTTGGGCTCATGACAATGGACGAGGTGGTGGGCGCGACCCGCCGCCTGGTGCGCGCCACCGGCCTGCCGGTCATCGTCGATGGCGACACCGGGTTCGGCGAAACCCTCAAC
>SHVR01000017.1 GCA_009694185.1 Alphaproteobacteria bacterium
AAACTGGTTCAATCACCGCCGGCTCCTGGAGCCTATCGGCAATATCCCGCCGGCCGAAGCCGAGCAACGCTACTACGCCATGCTGGAGCAGCCAGCCATGGCGGCCTGACTCAAACCAAACAGCCTCCGGCAAACCCGGGGCGGTTCAGGAGGCCGCTTGAACGCTCAAACAACCTATGGTGTGTTTTGCGTAAGTAAGTTGGGCCTGGTTCGCGCCACCCGCCACTATCCGGTTCGGAAAGATACCGGTGAAGATCTCATAACTTATTTGTGCGCCCCAAAGCGGCCCCGAAAACGGTGTCGAGGACGGCAGGAGAGCGGCGGTGCCAGGCGCCGAAAATGCGGCTACGCCGAGCAGCACGACAATTGCCGATATCCCAGCCAACCAAGACTTCCTGCTCAACATGATCCGTGCCTCCTGTGGTGACGACTGGCTCCCGAATGCCGTCGTGCGGCAGGCGTAGAATGGCGGGGGCGATCTTTGTCCGCATCACCCGTTTGGGGGATGAGCGACAGATTTTTGACGGCGCATTGGGCTTAAGACCGGTCGAAAATGTGACCGACCGGCGCTCTCCGTTTGAGGGCTGCGCCGGCTCACGATCGGACGAACATTGACTATTCGAGCGCCGCGAGCGCCGTCTCGGGTGATCGGTCGAGCACTTTCAGGAGAGCCCTGGCGGGGCCCGCTGGCGAGCGCTTGCCCTGTTCCCAGTTTCGCACCGTGTCGAGCGGCACGCCGATGCGCCCGGCGAAGGCCGCTTGCGTCAGTCCGGTCCGTTTGCGCACGCGCCTTGCGTAGGCCGCCGCATCGCGTCGCGCATCGGCCTCGTCGACGGCGATCTGTCGTTCGATCGCGGCCTCGCTCGTGGCGTCGACTTTCTTTGGATTGATACGCCCGACGATCGGCCTCGGGGTCTTGCCTCGGGCTTCCAAACTGCCGTCAGGCTTCAGCGTCGCGCGGACCTGCTTCATAGCGCCGGATCTCCTTCTCGTTCGCCTTGCGAGCGGATATCAACCGAAACCGGTTGCCGCGCGGGGTGCAGACGATGACGAAAATACGTCTCTCAATCCGACCCAGCACGCGATAGCGTGGTTCGCCATAGTCGATGCGATCGTCCGGTTCGACCAGGCGATCAGGGTCGAGAAAGACCCTGACGGCATATGCGAAGTCGAACCCACGTTCGGCATGGCAGGCCTCGCTCTTGGCCTTGTTCCACTCGAACTCCATGGCATCAATATAGGCCAGAGGACGACATTATCCAACGTCTATCGTCATGGCGGTACTGGCTTGGAGGGTTGCTCAGGACCGGACCAGCGGCATCACGTCGGCCGCGAAGCGCTCCAGGCGGTCGACGCTCTCATTGGGCGAGGCGGCGCGAAAGTCGAAGATCAGCTCCGAAATGCCGAGCTTCTCGAAGGCTTGGATGTCCTCGACGATGCGCTCCCGGTTGCCGGAGAAGAGTTGCCGGTTGCCGCCGGGCGCCGGCATGCCCGCGTCATAGAGCGGCGCCTTGTAGGAAATGGCGAGCTTGGCGAAATCGCGGCCCTCGGCCGCGGAGAGGCGCTTGATGGTCTCCAGATGGCGGCGCATTTCCTCGGGCGGCAAGGGCGAGGCGGCAATGGCGCCGACGGGATGCCAGCCGTCGCCATGGCGCGCCACCCGCCTGAGTGCGGCCGGGCTGTGGCCGCCGATCCAAATGGGCGGGTGCGGTTTCTGGACGGGATGCGGCAGGCAGTGGAGCGCCTTGAAGGAATAGAACTGGCCCGCATGTTCGGCCGGGTCCTGGGTCCAGCATTTCTTGAAAATCTCGATATATTCGTCGCCGACGGCACCCCGGCGCTTGAAGGGCGGTGCCCCCAAGGCCTCGATCTCTTCCCTAAGCCAGCCCACACCCACGCCCACCGTGACGCGCCCCTTGGAGAGCACGTCGATGGTGGCGAGCATCTTCGCCGTCAGCACCGGGTTGCGATGGGGGAGGATCATGACGCTACTGACGAGGCGCAGCCGCTCGGTCTTGGCGGCCGCGAACGCCATCAGGCTCAACTGCTCGAAGCTGTTGTTCTGGCCCGGATAGGCGCCGGTGACGGTGTAGGGATATTTGGAATCGAAGGCGACTGGGATCACCACATGGTCCGAGATCATGACCGAGTGGAAGCCGGCGGCCTCGCCCCGCGCCAATAGGTTGGCGAGGGCATCGGGCTTGGCGCCTTCGCCCCTGACGGGCAGATAGAATCCGAAGCGCATGGGCTGGCTCCTCTCTCGGGGTCAGGACTTGGCGAGCGGCATGACCGTCTCGGCGAAGGTCGCCATGCGGTCGAGAGTTTCATTGAGCGTGGTCGCGCGCACGTCGAAGATGAGTTCCGAGATGCCGAGCTTGGCGAACGAATGGATGTCCTCGGCGACCTGGTCCGGGCCGCCGGTGAAGGGCCGCCGGTTGGTGCCCGAGACCGCCACCCCGGGATCGTAGAGTGGCGCCTTGTAGGAAATAGCGAGCTTGGCGAAGTCGCGGCCTTCCGCCTCGGTCAGGCGCTTCAGCTCGTCGAGCAGGGTTGCCATCTCGGCCGGCGGCAAGGGCGAGGCGGCGGTCGCCCCCACGGGATGCCAGCCATCGCCATGGCGCGCCGCGCGCCGGAGCGCCGCCTTGCTGTGGCCGCCGATCCAGATCGGCGGATGCGGCTTTTGGACGGGATGGGGCAGGCAGTGGAGCGCCTTGAAGAAATAGAACTCGCCCGCATGGCTAACCGGGTCCTGGGTCCAGCATTTCTTGAAGATCTCGATATATTCGTTGCTGACGGCACCGCGACGATCGAAGGCGGGTGCGCCCAGCGCCTCGATCTCCTCTCGAAGCCAGCCCACACCCACACCCACCGTCACCCGCCCCTTGGAGAGCACGTCGATGGTGGCCAGCATCTTGGCCGTCAGCACAGGATTGCGATGGGGCAAGATCATGACACTGGAGACGAGGCGCAGCCGCTCGGTCTTGGCGGCCACGAACGCCATCAGGCTCAACTGGTCGAAGGCGTCGCCATGGCCCGGAAAGGCGCCGGTCACGGTGTAGGGATATTTGGATTCGATGGTGACCGGGAACACCACATGATCGGCGATCATGACCGAGTGGAAGCCGAGGGATTCGCCCCTGGTCACCACGGCGGCGATGCCGTCGGCCGTTGCCGTCGGACCCCGCGTTTGCAGATAGAACCCGAAGCGCATGGCTGGCTCCCCTGTTGCTTCGTCGACCGTTTTCGCATGCCATGCCGCCCGCCGCCAGCGTAGGCTTGAACCGCACGGCAAGGGAGTGAGGCGATGGCGGGTCCAAGGGTGGCACTCTTGGGTTTCTCGATCGAATGCAACAAATGGGCGCCCACCGCGACGCGCGCCGATTTCGAGCTGCGCGTCTGGCTCGAGGGCGATGCGATCCTCGATGATGCGCGGAGCCCGACCCCACGCTCGCTTGGCGAGATGCCGGGTTTCGTCACGGCCATGGACGAGAGCGGCGCCTGGGAGCCGGTGCCGATCCTGCTCACCGTCGCCGAGCCGGGCGGGCCGGTCGAGGACGATCTCTTCGCCGAGATGATGCGGCTCTGGCGAGCGGGCCTCGCGGGCGCCGGCCGCCTCGACGGCGTCTATTGCATGATGCATGGCGCGGGCTTGACCGTCAGTGACGAGGACCCGGACGGCGCCGTGGTGGCGCTGGTGCGCGAGATCGCGGGGCCTAAAGTGCCGGTGGTCGCGAGCTACGACCTGCATGCCAATGTGTCGACCGCCATGGTCGAGAGCGTCGATATGTTCGTTGGCTATCGCACCAACCCCCATCTCGACATGCGCGAGCGTGGCCGGGAATCGGCCGAGCATATGCGGGCGCTGCTCAGGGGCTTGGCAACCGTCAAGGCGTTCGTGCGCCTGCCGATCGTGCCACCGACCGTCAGCATGCTGACGGACAAGGCGGCACCGGTGCGCCCCTATGGCGAGATGATCGATCTAGGCCAGCGGCGCATGGCCGAAGCGGCCCATGGCGGGACCATCCTCAATGTCTCGGTGATGGGCGGCTTCGCCTATGCCGACACAGCCAAGAACGGCCTCTCGGTCATCGTCACGGCGCGGGCACCCGATGGCGGCGGGGCAGCGGCGCTCGCCCGCGAGATCGCCTTGCTCGGTTGGCAAAACCGGGCCCGGTTCGAGGCGCGGCTTACGTCCCTCGATGATGCGGTCGAGGTGGCGCTTGCCTGCGGCAATGATCCGGCGCGCCCGGCGCGGTGTTTTGCCGATGTGGCCGACAATCCGGGCGGCGGTGCCCGCGGCAATACCATGTGGATCATGGAAGCCTTTCACAGGGCGGGCGTGCGGGACTGCCTCATCGGCGTCATCAACGATCCAACCCTGGCGGCGGAGGCGCACCGTCTCGGCGTGGGAGCGGGTTTCACCGCCCGCTTCAATCGGGGAGAGACGAATGAGTTTTCCAAGCCCTTCGAGGCACCAGCGACCGTCCAAGCGCTCAGGGACGGGCGCGTGGTCGGCCGGCGCGGCATCCTGGCCGGCACGCGGGTCGATCTCGGCCCCTCGGCGGTGCTGGTCCTCGGCGGCCTCACGGTGGTGGTCATCACCCACCGCATCCAATGCGCCGATCCCATGTTCTTCGAGATGTTCAGCATCGACATCGCCAAGGCGCGCTCGGTGGTGGTGAAGTCGCGCGGCCATTTCCGGGGTGGCTTCGACGAGTTCTTCGCTCATGGCCAAATCGTCGAAGTGGATTGCCCAGGTCTGACGAGTCCGGTTCTCTCCCGCTTCCCCTGGCAACGCCTGCCCCGCCCGGTGCTCCCCATCGACCGGGATGTGGCATGGAATCCGTGACCGACGCCCTGATTGCTATAGCGGTCTGCTGAAAGGCGCCTTTTTGTCTTTGCGAGGCGGCCGGCAGGCCGATGCGGCAATCCAGAAATCGGCGGATTGACGCCATTTTTCTGGATCGCCACGGACGCTACCCGTCCTCGCGACGACGATCGGGAGGGTTTTTGATCAATCTGCTAGACTGAACGCCAGGGTCCGGGACTGACGGAGGGGAAACATGGCTCGGCGCATCGTGGCCGCATTGGCGGCGCTCTTGTTGATGGTCGCGGCAACGGGGGGCCTGGCCGAGACGCTGGTCATGGGCATCAAGCTCGCACCCTCGTCCATGGACCCGCATTTCCGTCTCGCGGGCGAGAACGACACGACGCTGCAACATCTCTACGCGCGGGTAATCCAGGAAACCCCGGATCTCAAGCTCTCGCCGGGCATCGCACTTTCCTGGCGCACGCTCGATGACACCAAATGGGAGTTCAAGCTCCGCCCGAACGCCAAATTCAGCGACGGGACGCCGATCACGGCCGAGGATGTGATTTACAGCCTCAACCGTATTCCGCGCATCGAGAACAGCCCCGGCGGCTACATCATCTTCGTACGCGCCATCCAGAACATGCTGGCGGTCGATCCCTTGACGCTCCATATCACCACCAAGGAGCCCTATCCCTTCCTCGCCGTCGACATGGCACGCATCTTCGTGGTGCCGCGTTCGCTGGGCGACGGCATCAAGACCGGCGACTTCAACGACCTCAAGGCAAAGATCACCTCGGGACCCTATCGCCCGGTGCTCTATGTGCCCCAGGATCGCCTCGAGCTTGAGGCCAATCCCCACTGGTATGGCGGCAAGCCAGCGTGGGACCGGGTCGTCATTCGCCAGATCAGCAGCGACACCAGCCGTGTCGCGGCCTTGCTCGCGGGCGACGTGCAGGCGATCAACGAGGTGCCGATCCAGGACATGGCCCGCGTCAAGGGCGATGCGAAGCTCCGGGTCTCGGACATGCCGGGCTCGCGCGTCATGTATGTCGCCATGGACATGGACCGCGACGCCTCGCCATACGTCCGCGACGCCAACGGCCAGCCCATGACCAAGAACCCGCTGAAGGATGTGCGCGTGCGCCAGGCGCTTTCCTATGCCATCAACCGGCAGGCGATCATCGACCGGGTGCTGGAAGGTGCCGGCACCATTGCCGGCAATCTCTTGCCGGCCGGCTTCGAGGGTACCTCGCCCAACATCAAGCCCGACCCCTTCGATCCGGCGCGCGCCAAGGCGCTCTTGAAGGAAGCGGGCTACCCCCAAGGCTTCCAGCTCACTCTGCACGCCACCAACGACCGCTATCCCAATGACGACAAGGTGGCCCAGGCGATCGCCCAGATGTGGGCGCGCATCGACGTCAAGACCGAGATCGAGACCCAGCCCAACGCCACCTTCTTTACCCAGGCGGCGCGCCAGAACTTCAGCGTCATGGCGGCCCAATATGGCTCGTCGGATATCTCCATGATTTACCGCGCCCTGGTGCACAGCTACGACAAGGAGCGCAATCTCGGGAGCGCCAACCGCACCCGGCATTCGAGTGCCAAGGCCGACGAGATTGTGCGCGAGGCGCTCCGCACCATGGAGCCCGAACGGCGGAGCGAACAATTCGCGCGCGCCTCGGAAGTCGCGCTCCGCGAGGATCAGATCATCAACCTGCTGTACTACCCGCAATATGTTTATGCCTCGCGAGCCAATCTCGCGGTCGTCCCCCATGCCGACGGCCGCTTCCTCGCCCACTTCATCGACCGCAAGTAAGCCAACCCCGGGAGAAAGTCATGGCGCTCTATGAAATGCGGACCTACACGCTCCATGTCGGCATGCGCGGCGAGGCGGTGGCGCTCTACGCCAAGCTCGGCTGGCCGGCCTTGAAGAAATACGAGAAGAAGCTGGTGGGCTATTTCCTCTCCGACACCGGCACGCTCAACCAGATCGTCCATCTCTGGAAGTTCGATGACGATGCCGACCGGCGCCGGCATTGGGCCCAGATCTATGACGACAAGAAGTTCATGGCCTTTGCCGGCAAGCTCCGGCCGCTGATTCTCACTCAAGAGAACCAACTCCTCAACGCGGCTCCCTGGGGGCCGCATCCTTAAGAAGCTGGCGCACCCGGTCGCGCAGCTCGGCCTTGCGGATCTTGGCGGTTGGCGTGCGCGGCAGGCTATCGACGAAGAGGACGCTCTCCGGCAGCCACCATTTCGGTATCTGGGGTGCGAGCCAGGCGAGGAAGGCCGGGCCGTCGAGGGTGGCGCCGGGACAGCGCACCAGCGCCATGACCGGCCGCTCGCCCCATTTGGCATGGGGCATGCCGACGGCGCCAGCTTCGGCCACATCGGGGTGCGCGATCGCCAGATTTTCGAGCTCGATCGAGCTGATCCATTCGCCGCCGGACTTGATGGCATCCTTGGCGCGGTCGGTGATGCGCATGAAGCCCTGGCCGTCGAGGGTGCCGATGTCGCCGGTCGGAAGCCAGCCGTCGGCATCGGTCGCGGGCTCGCCCGCCCTGAAATAGCGGGCCGCGACCCAATGGCCGCGCACCTGGATATGGCCGATGGATGTGCCGTCCGGGGGAACCGGCCGGCCGGCCTCGTCGACGGACCGGAATTCGGCGCCGAACACGGGCCGCCCCTGGCCCGCCATCAGCGCGCGCGCCCGCGCCGGCAGGTCGCTTGCAAGCGGCACGGCAAGCGAGCAGCCGATGGTCGTCTCGGTCATGCCCCAGGCCGGGATCACCCGCACCCCATGCTGCTTCTGGTAGGCGTCGACCAGGGCAGGCGGCGGCGCCGAGCCGCCCATGCCGAGGCACTTGAGGCCCGTGAGCCGGTGGTTGCGCGCGCTCAGATGGTCGAGTAGGCCCTGCCAGATGGTGGGCACGCCGAGCGACATGGTCACGCCCTCGCCCTCGATCAAATCGAGGAGGCGGGCGGGGTCGAGGTCGCGGCCCGGCAGCACCAGCTTGGCGCCCACCATGGGGGCCATGAACGGCACGCCCCAGCCGACACAGTGGAAGAGGGGCGGCACCGCCAGCACCACATCGTCGGCGCCGAGGTTCCAGCCATTGGGCTGCATCAGCGAGAGCGACGAGAGCATGCAGGCGCGGTGGCTGTAGAGTGCCCCCTTCGGCAGGCCCGTGGTGCCGGAGGTGTAGCAGAGATAGGCGGCGGCCCGCTCGTCGGGCGGCGGCGGCAGCGGGGCATCGGCCGCCTCCAGCAGCGCGTCATAAGAAATCGGGTCCGGCAGCCGGCACGCGGCCGGCATGGCGGCCGGATCGCACAGCAGCACCGTCCCCTTGATGCGGGTCAAGCGATCGGCGATGGGTTCGCAGAGAGCCAACCCGTCGAGATCGGCGAACAGCAGCCCGGAGCCCGCATGGCCGATGGTGTAGGCGAGCTGGTCCGGGCCGAGGCGTGGATTGGCGGTGTGCAGGACGGCGCCAAGCGCCGCTGTCGCATGGAACAATTCGAGCTGGCGGTGAGTGTTCCAGGCAAGCGTCGTCACCATGTCGCCCGGGCGGACGCCGAGTGCCACGAGCCCCGCCGCCAGGCGCCGCACGCGCCCCGCCAGGCTCCCATAGGTCAGGCGCGTGGCACCCGAGACCACCTCCACATGGCCGAACTGGCGTTCCGCGAAGGGCAGCACGCTCCCCACCGCCAGCGAATGATCCTGCATCAGGCCCAGCACCGCGCGTCTCCTTCTCGTCGCCGTGTCAGTCTAGCCTGACTGGCTTTCGCCATGCAGCAGGCTACACTCGGCGCCAGTGCCCAGGGCCAAATTGGTTCCCCATGCTCGAGTTCGACATCGTTCCGGTGACGCCGTTCCAGCAGAATTGCACCGTCCTTTGGTGCCAGGCGACAAAGCGTGCCGTCATCGTCGATCCGGGCGGCGATTTGGAACGGATACTGGCGGCGGTATCCCGCCACCAGGTCGAGGTGGAGAAGATCTGGCTGACCCATGGCCACCTCGATCATGCGGGCGGCGCGGGCGATCTCAAGGCCCGGCTCGGCGTGCCGATCGAGGGGCCCGAGGAACAAGACCGCTTCCTCATCGACGGCTTGGCGAAACAGATGGCGATGTACGGCTTGCCCGCGGCCAAGCCCTTCACGCCCGACCGCTGGCTCGTCGAAGGCGATCGGGTCACGATCGGAAACCTGAGCTTCGCCGTACTGCATTGCCCGGGCCACACGCCGGGCCACATCGCCTATGTCAACGCCGAGGCGCGCTTGGCCCTGGTGGGCGATGTACTGTTCCAGGGCTCGATCGGCCGCACCGACTTTCCGCGTGGCGACCAAGCGGCGCTGATCGCCTCCATCAAGGGGAAGCTCTTTCCCTTGGGCGACGACATGGCCTTCATCCCGGGCCATGGCCCGATGTCGACGATCGCCATCGAGCGGCGGAGTAATCCCTTCGTCCATGACTGATCGATCGGCCAAGGTTGCCGAGCCGCCGGCCCTGTGGGAGGCTTGCGAAACCGACGGCCGCCAACACAGGAGCGCTCCATGGCACATGCGACGACCGATGACGGGGTCAAACTCTATTTCGAGGAAGCCGGTAGCGGCACGCCCGTCATCTTCGTGCACGAGTTCGCCGGCGACTATCGGAGCTGGGAACCCCAGATGCGCTGCCTCGCCCGGCAATATCGCTGCATTACCTACAACGCCCGTGGCTATCCGCCGTCGGACGTGCCGACCGAGGTCGCGAAATACAGCCAGGCGCGCGCCTCGGCCGACATCAAGTCGGTCCTCGATCACCTCAAGATCGAGAAGGCGCATGTGGTCGGCCTCTCCATGGGTGGGTTCGCGGTTCTGCATTTCGGCCTGACCTTCCCCGAGCGGGCGCTCTCGCTGATCGTCGCCGGCTGCGGCTATGGCGCCGAGCGCGACCAGCGCGAGAAATTCCGGGGCGAGGGCGAAAAGATCGCAACCCGGCTCGAGAAAGAGGGCATGGCAGCCTTCGCCAACACCTATGCGCTCGGGCCGACCCGCGTCCAGTACCAGAACAAGGACCCGCGTGGCTGGCGGGAATTCGCCGACCAATTGGCCGAACATTCCGCCAAGGGCTCGGCCTTGACCCAGCTCGGCGTGCAGCGCGAGCGGCCGTCGATCTACGACCTCGAGGACAAGATGAAGCGGCTCACGGTGCCGACGCTCATCATGACTGGCGACGAGGACTGGCCTTGCCTCTTGCCGAACGTCTTCATGAAACGGACGATCCCGTCGGCCGCGCTTCTCGTCATGCCGAACGCCGGCCATACCATCAACATCGAGGACCCGGACGTCTTCAACGCGGCTTGCGCCGACTTCTTCGCCCAGGTCGACGCCGGCCGCTGGCCCATGCGCGACCCGCGCGCCATGAGCGAGAGCATCACCGGCATCAAGTAGTCGCAAGGCGGCGCCGGACGGCCGGCGGGAACGGCCGTCACGGCGGCACCTGGAGCGGTAATCCGCCAACTACTACTCTCTATGCTTCATCTATATTTTGATATTATTTTCAATAATTCCAATATACTGTTATCTAAAATACTCTGTATTTAATTGATTAAGCCCTTGCTAACTTTTACGAGCCATCCTGCGGTCCTTGCTTTCGCCACTGATAGCGCGGTTATGGCGCGGGGTTCGGATCAGACATGCGTTGGTATGCTGCCGCCTTACTGTTGTGCGCCTAGCTATTGGTGCCCTGGGCCGATGCTCATGCCGAGCGGCGCATCGCGCTCGTCATCGGCAATGCGGCTTACAAGGAAGCGCCGCTCGCCAACCCTGTGAACGATGCCCGGTCGATCGCGGCAAAGCTTGCCCAGCTTGGTTATCAGGTGGACAAGCGGGAGAATCTGGACCTTCGTCAGATGACTCGCGCGGTGACCGATTTCGGCGAGGCCGTGCACCGGAACGGCGGTCATGCGCTGTTCTACTTTGCCGGACATGGCATGCAGGTCGATGGCCGGAACTATCTCATTCCCGTGGATGCGAAGATCGCGAACGAGCGCTCGGTGATCTCTGAGGCGGTGGATATCGAGATCGTGACCCGCCAACTGGACCAGTCGGGCAAGGGGATCAGCATCGTCGTCCTCGATGCGTGCCGGGACAATCCCTTTGAGCGGCGGGTCCCCGGCGGCGGCGCCAGCCGTGGCTTGGCCCTCATCAATGCGCCGAGTGGCACGCTGATCGCCTATGCCACGGCGCCCGGCAAAGTGGCGGCGGACGGCGCGGGATCCAATGGCATCTACACGGGTGAATTGTTGAAGGTGATGGACGAGCCCGGCCTTCGGGTGGAGGACATGTTCAAGCGGGCGCGGGCGGGGGTCGAAGAGCGGACCGGCGGCATGCAGATCCCGTGGGAGACGTCGTCGATCAAGGGGGATTTCTACTTCGTGGCGAAGAACGCCACCGTGGCGTCGCTCGGAAACTCGGTCCCTGTTGTGGGCGTCGACGAGCGGCAGATCGAGATTGCCGCCTGGCAAAGCCTCGGCACCAACCCAACAACATCGGTGCTGAAGGCGTTCTTGAAACAATTCCCGGGCGGCGCCTATGCGGGGCTTGCCAAGGCCAAGCTCGATGACGTGCGGGCGGCCAAGGCCGAGGAGACGCGGCTGGTGGCGGCCGAGGCCGATCGGGCGCGGCTGGAAGCGGAGCGCCAGCGCCTGGCGGCCCAGGCCGAGCTGGCACGCCTCGAGACGGAGCGGACGAAGACGGCCGTCGAGAAAGCGGAAAGCCAGCGCTTGGCGGCCGAGGCCGAGCAGGCACGGCTGGAGGCGGAGCGGAAGAAAATTGCCTTCGAGAAAGCGGAAAGCCAACGACGGGTGGCCCTGGCCGAGCAGTTGCGGCTGGAGACGGAGCGCCAGCGCAAGGCCGCCGCCGCCGAGGACGCGCGCCGGGAGGGCGACGGGAAGAAGGCCGCGAGCGCCGGAAAAATTCAGCTTGCCGCCCTTGTCCCCGCCGCGCCAGCGACCGGGCCCACCCCTCTGCGGCCGGCGGTCGGCATCTTCCCGGCCGCGCCCGAGGTGCCGGAGCCGGGTTCGGTGTTCCGTGACTGCCCGAATTGCCCGGACATGGCGGCGGTGCCGGTGGGAAGTTTCACGATGGGCGCCGATCCCGGCGAGGAGCAGCGTGAGGAGGTACCCGAGCCGTTGCGTGGCCGCTCACAACCGCAGCGCCGGGTCACAATTGCGAAGTCTTTCGCCCTCGGGCAGGGCCATGTGACGCGCGGCGAGTATGCCGCGTTCGTCGCCGACACGGGCCGCGCGATGCCGGATAGTTGCTATATCTATCAGAACAACAAATGGCAGTCGGTCACCGGCCGATCCTGGCGTAATCCGGGCTTCGAGCAGACGGACCGGCACCCGGTGGTATGCGTGAGCTGGGACGACGCCCAGGCCTATGCCCATTGGCTCTCGCTCAAGACCGGCAAGCCTTATCGGTTGGCGAGCGAAGCGGAGTGGGAATATGCGGCGCGGGCCGGGTCGAGTACGGCGCGCTATTGGGGTAATGACCGGGATCTTGCCTGCAAGTATGCGAATGTGGCCGATAAAACGGCAGCCAAACAACTGAGCTGGCCAAAGTCCACAGCCTACATTTTCCCTTGTAGCGACGGATACGTTTACACGTCGCCGGTTGGCAGCTTCGAGGCGAACGACTTTGAACTCCATGACATGCTCGGCAACGCCTGGCAATGGACCGATGATTGCTGGAACGCCAACTACGAAGGCGCACCCAGCAATGGCGCGGTATGGAACTCCGGGGACTGCAAGTCTCGCGTCCTTCGTGGCGGCTCCTGGTTTGATGTTCCGCGGAGCGTTCGCGCGGCAGACCGCGGCCGGTACGATGCCGAAGACCGCAGCAGCTATATCGGATTCCGCGTCGCCCGGAGCTTCTGACCGCCCGCCTCGTCAGCGCACCGGCATCACCAGGTCGGGGAGCCAAGTGGTGAGGATCGGAAAGACCGTGATCAGGCCGAGCGACAAGAGCATCACCAGGAAGATCGGCCACATATAGCGCCAGAACTCTTGCAGCGTGATATTGGCCATGCGGCACAAGAGATACATGGTGAGGCCATAGGGCGGCGTCACCAGGCCGATCAGCAGGTTGAAGACGGTGACGACGCCGAAATGCACCTCGTTGATGCCGAGCGCCTTCACCGTCGGCATCAGCAAGGGCACGAACACCAGGATGATCGGCACCGTGTCCAGCATGCAGCCGAGCAGCAGATAGATGATGTTGACGCCAATGAGGAAGAGGAGCGGGTCGGTGGTGACCCCAGCGACCCAGTTGGCAAGCCCATCGGCGGCGCCATAGAGGGTCAGCACCCGGCCGAACACCGCGGCTGCCGCAATGATGAGGAAGACCGAGCCCACGGTCTTGACCGTGGCGAGGGTCTGGCGGGCGAAGTCCTTGGCCGTCATCTCGCGGTAGAGCGGGCCACCCACAAGAATGACCGCGATGACGCCGAGGACGGCCGCCTCGGTCGGTGTCACGATGCCGGCAAGGATGCTGCCCAACACCACGATCGGAATGAGCAGCACGGGTAGGCCGGTGACGGTCACGCGCATGCGCTCGCCATAGGGCATGCGCGGCTCGCGCGGATAGCCATGGCGGCGGGCGACGAAGTAGGCCTGGATCATCAGGAAGAGCCCCAGCATGACGCCCGGCACGGCGCCGCCAAAGAACAGGCGGCCGACCGAGGTCTCGGTTGCGGCGGCGAACAGGATGAAGGAGATACTGGGTGGAATGAGCGGGCCGATCATCGCCGCCCCGCCGATGATGGAGGCGGCATAGGCCACCGGATAGCCGCTCCGCTGCATGGCCGGAATGAGCAGCTTGCCGGTCGCCGCCGCATCGGCCAAATCGGAGCCCGACATGCCGGCCATGATCATGTTGACGGTGATGCTGACATGGGCGAGGCCGCCGGCAATATGGCCGACATAGGCCTTGGCGAGATTAACGAGGCGCTGGGTCACGCCGCTGACCAGGGCGAGGTCTCCCATCAGCACGAAGAACGGGATCGCCATCAGGACGAAATGGTTGATCCCCTGCCACATGGTGGTCGGCACCGTCGAGAGCGGGATCGGATTGGGTGCCAGCCAGAGGCCGACGAAGGACGAAGCGAGCAGGACGATCCAAATCGGAACCCTGAGGGCAAAGAGGGCGAAAAAAGTAATGACGATGGCAACGAGCGGGCTCATGGCTCAGATCGCCGGTTCGGATGCGGGGCGCACCGGCTTGCCCAGGAGCCGCTTGGCGATGAGGGCGATGGTGTGGAGGATCATCAGGCCGCCCGAGACCGGGACCGTGTAGGCGAAGATCGACAAGGGCAGGCCGAGCGAGATGGTCGACATGATGTCGAGCATTCCGGCATTCTGCCAACCGAACCAGGTGACGGGTGCGAGAACGCCTAGCGTCACCGCGTCACCCGCCAGAAGCATCGCACGCCGGAGCCAAGCGGGCGCCAGATCATAGACGACGGTCATGGTGATATGATCGTCCGAGCGTTGTAGGGTGGCCGCCCCCCAGAGCGCCAGCCAGAGCATCACCAGGCGCGCGAATTCCTCGGTCCAGGGCACGTTCAAGGTCTCGGAGAAGGCGTAGCGCACCACGACCTGGAGGCTCGAGGCCGCGAGCATGGCGAGCATCAGGAACTGGCTCATGGTGTCCTCGATGGCACGCCAGGGATCGAGCCGGCCGGCCGGGTCCCGCCAGCCGTCGCGGATGGTCCAGGCAAGGGCAAGCGCCACCGGCACGAGGATGGCCAGGAGCCATTGGAGCTCGCTCGGCATCGGCATGAACATGCGCACCCCCCTCTAGGCCGACCAGGTGCCCCAACGGCCGCTGTCTACGGCGGCGAGGAACTGGGCGACATGGGCGTTGAACAGCGCCGGCTCCTCGGAATTGAGCGTGTGTCCGCACATCGGCACGACAGCAAGCCCGGCATGGGGTGCATGGCTGGCCACAAACCGGCAGGCGTCGAAGGCGGGCGCGTCCCGGTCGCCCACCATGACCAGGATGGGCATGGGCAAGGCCGCGATGCGATCCTTCAGGTCGAAGACCGGCTTCCGGCCCATCAGCGCGTTGCGCATCATGTGGGCGGTGCCGATGGCCGAGAAGCCGGCCATCCGCGCCAGGAACTCGCGCCAGCCGCGCGGGTCCTTCCGGCGGTAGATCACTCGCTGGGGCGCGTTCTCGATGTTGGCGACGATGCCGGCCGTCCCCTTCGCCTCGATGTCGTCGGCGAACCGCCTAGCGCCCGCCAGCCAGTTCTCCCGGTCGACGCTGCCGGCACCCGCACCCGCCACGACGAGGCCCCTGACCAGTCGGGGGTGCTGGATCGCCATATTGAGGGCGAGATTGCCGCCGGTCGCGAGCCCAACCAGGTGGGCCTCGACAAGCCCGAGCGCGCCCATGAACTGGCGCAGATCCTCGATCAGCGTGTCATGGTCGTAGGCGGATTCCGCGGCTGGCACGCTCGATGGCGGATATCCCCGGTAATTGTAGGTAATGACCCGATAGCGCCGGGCGAAATAGCGGACCTGGGGTTCCCAGGCCCGCATGTCGCCGGCGAATTCGTGCAGGAAAACCAGTGGCCGGCCGGACCCCGTCTCCTCGTAATAGAGGTCGACGCCGTTGACCGCGACGCTCGCCATGGCCGTTGTCCCGAGTGCGGCTTATTTCTGTGCCGCTTTGACTTCCTCCAGCAGATCGGGACCGACCAGCGTCGAGAAATATTTGTGTACGGGGCCAACCGCCGTCTCGAAGATCGCCGGATCGGGGGTGACCACCTTGACGCCGTTTTTCTCCATGAAGGCGATGGCGTCGGCATTGGCCTTGGCGGCATGCTCGCGCATGGTCTCGCCGCCCGCCCTGGCCGCCTTACCGATGATCTCCTGGTGCGCCGGGGAGAGCGACTGGAACTTCTTCATGTTCATGATGTAGACGGTCGCCGTGAAGATGTGGTTCGAGACCGAGAGATTCTTTGCCACCTCATAGAGCTTGGCATCCGTCATGCCGTGATAGTTGGTCTCGACGCCGTCGATGGTCTTCTGTTGCAGGCCCGAATAGACCTCGGGCCAGGCCATCGGCACCGGATTGCCGCCGAAGGCCTGGATGGTGCGCACATAGAGCGGGTTCTCGATGACCCGGATCTTGCGGCCCTTCATGTCCTCGGGCTTGGTGATGTCATAGCCAGTGGTGAGGAAGCCCCGAAAATCCCATACGCCCCAACCCAGGCCCTTGATCCCCTTGGGCTCCAGGAGGCTGAGCACCCGCCCGCCAATCGGCCCGTTCAAGATCGCCCAGGCTTGCTCGCGGCTCTTCCAGATGAAGGGGAGTTCCGTGATCGAGAAGGTCGGCTCGATCGCGGCCACGCTGCCGGAGCCGACCATCGTAATGTCGAGGGTGCCAAGACGCACTTGGCTGACCATCTCCAATTCGCTGCCAAGCTGGGCGTTCGGGTAGATCTCGACCTCGACCTCGCCGTTGGAGAGCGCCTTTACCGTCTCGGCGAGCTTGGTGGAGCCGAGCCCGGCGATCGCCGTAATCGTGGTGACATGGCCGATGCGGAGCTTGGTCTTGGCCTGGGCGTTGGCACCCGCGACCGGCAGGAGAGCGGCGGCGGCCAAGGCCAGGGCGACGGCGGCTCCTTTCAAGATTCTATCCATGAACGCTGTTCCTCCCGATTTCGCTTGCGGTCGATCCTGATCGCGGGAAAATGCTAGACGCGGCGAAGTCGTCAAGCAAGGATCATCCGCTCGCACCGAAAGTGCGTCACCAGCCGAGCCAGGGAAATGCCGCCTGATCCGCATTTTCTTGCGCGACGGCGGCCGGCGCGGCTACATGGGATGGCTGCATTGAGGAATCGGGTCGTGGCTTATTCGCCGCATCGCCTGGCATTCGCGGCGCTTCTGGTCGCGCTGACGTGGACCGGCCATGCGACCGCCGCCGATGACCCGGCCATCGCCGTCGAGGCGCCATTCGCCCGGGCGACCGCGTCTACCGCCAGAACCGGTGCCGCCTACATGACGCTCGTCAATCGGGGAACCGAGACCGACCGCCTAGTGGGCGCAAGTACGCCCAACGCCGACAAGGTGGAATTGCACATGGTCGAGCGCGAGGGCGACGTCATGCGCATGCGGCAGGTGGCGGCGATCGACCTGCCGGCGGGCCAGAGGGTCGCGCTCGCGCCCGGTGGTTATCATGTGATGCTACTGGGCTTGAAGGGGCCGCTCAAGCAGGGCGAGACGGTTCCCCTCACGCTGACGTTCGCCCGCGCGGGTGCGGTCGAGGTCCAGGTGCCCATCGGTGCCGCCGGTGCCTCCGGCACCCATGAGCACAAGCATTAGCGCTAACGAGGGGTGACAAACGGGGTTCCGCCGTGGTCGAGTGCGGCCAGAGGTGGCAGCATAGTGCCGAGGAGCGAGATCCAGTCATGAAATTCGGCATTTTTTACGAGCATCAGCTACCCCGCCCCTGGACCGAGCGGAGCGAGTATCAGCTCCTCCAGGACTCGCTCAGCCAGATCGAATTGGCCGACCGGCTCGGCTATGACTATGCCTGGGAGGTGGAACACCACTTTCTCGAGGAATATTCCCATTCCTCGGCGCCCGAAGTGTTCCTGGGCGCCGCCAGCCAGCGCACCAAGAACATCCGCCTCGGCCATGGCATCGTGCAGCTCACCACCAACCAGCCGCATCGCGTCGCGGAACGGATCGCCACCCTCGACCTCTTGTCGGGCGGTCGGGTCGAGTTCGGCATGGGCGAGGGCGCGGGGCCGGCCGAACTGCATCCCTTCGGTACCCGCGTGCGCGACAAGCGCGAACGCTGGGAGGAGGCGGTCAAGGCCATCATTCCCATGTTCACCAAAACGAGTTGGGAATTCCATGGCCAGTATCATGATTTCCCGGCCCGCAATGTCGTGCCCAAGCCGTTCCAGAAGCCGCATCCACCGCTCTGGGTCGCCTGCTCGAACATCCAGACTATCGGCCAGGCGGGTGCCTGGGGCATGGGTGCCCTGGGCTTCACCTTCATCTCGCCCGAGGCGGCGCTGGCCTGGGTCAATCGCTACTACAACAATCTGCTGCACCGGGCGAACCGGCTCACGGAATACCCGGCCAATCCCAACATCGCCATGGTGAGCGGCTTCATGTGCGCGGCGACCGACGAGGAGGCCATCGCCAAGGCGGCTGGTTGGACATTCTTTATCTTCGCGCTTTCCTATTACGGCCGCAAAGGTGTCGATGCGCCGGGCCAGGGCAATCTCTGGGCCGAATATCAAGACTGGCGCCATTCCGACAAGGCCAAGGAAGCCGTCGCCAACGCGCTCGTAGGCTCGCCCGAAACCATCCGCCTGAAGCTCCGCCAATTCCAGGAAGCCCATGTCGACCAGGTGATCCTGTTGAACCAGGCGGGCAAGACCAGCCACCGGGACATTTGCGAAAGCCTGGAACTCTTTGCCCTCGAGGTGATGCCCGAGTTCAAGGCCCGCGAGGCGGATCACGCCACATGGAAGGCCGACGTGCTCGCCGGCCGTATTGTGTTGGCGGACCTGGATACCCAGCCCCACGAACTCTACAGCCACCAGAACGAGGATATCGTCCGCTTGACGCCGGAACAGCTCAAGGCGCGCATGGCGGAAAAGGAAGCAGCCACCGCCAAGCGGGGATAGACATGAGTCCACCCATTGACGTGCATCCCGAGATGCTGGCGCAGATCGAGGCCGCCAAGGCCCTGCCGCCGGCCACCAGTGTCGCCCTCTGGCGCGCCAACTGGGCGGTCTATACCGACGCCACGCGCCGGCCCTACCCGCCGGGAATGGTGGTGGTGGATCGGGCCATTCACTTGGGTGGCCGGTCGGTCAAGGTCCGGGTCTATCGTCCGGCCGGCCTCGCTGGCCTGGCGCCGTGCATCGTCTATTGCCATGGCGGCGGCTTCATGAAGGGGGATTGCGACAGTTCCGACACGGCCGCCTGGGGATTGGCCGAAGAGAGCCGGGCCGTGCTGGTCAGCGTCGACTATCGTCTCGCCCCCGAATATCCCTATCCGGCCGCCTTCGACGACTGCTATGGCGTCACCGCCCACCTCGCCTGGCATGGCCGGGCGTTCGGCATCGACGGCCGGCGGATCGCGGTTGCGGGCGACAGTGCCGGCGGCAATCTCGCCGCCGCCGTGGCGCTCGCCGCCCGCGACCGGAGGGGTCCGGCAATCGCCTGCCAGGCGCTCATCTATCCGACGCTAACGACCGACCTCAGCCTGCCGTCCTATCTCGCCAATAGCGGGGCGCCGGGCCTCACCACCCAGTCGATGGAGCTCTATTGGCGCTGGTACTTGCCGGGCGGCAACCACCGGGCCGACCCCTATGCCGCGCCGCTGCTCGCCCAGAATCTCGCGGGCCTGCCGCCGGCGCTCATCCACACCGCCGAGTTCGATCCCCTGCACGACGATGGTGTGCGCTATGCCGAGCGGCTCGGCGCCGCCGGAGTCCCGGTCGAATATCGCTCGGCGGCGCGCATGGTGCATGGTTTCTTGCGGGCGCGTTTCCAAGGCCCGGCCACGGCGGCGGAGTTCGCGGCGATCGCCGAGTTCCTGCGCCGTCGGCTGGCTTAACCGGGCCCGGTCAACACGGGCGACGGTTTCAATCCGCTCCGATCTAGTTGTTGTGCGTCAGACACCGGCTGGCGACGGCGGACGCTATCGTCTTGGCGACCGCTCTGGCGCATGGCGCCGATCTGCTGACCTGCGACCGGCATTTCGAGGGCTTGCCCGGCGTCCTGTTCGTGCCGAGGACCGGGCGTTGAGGTAGGATCAGCCCGGTTCGGCCGGCAGGGGGCACCGGCGGCACATCCTTGACCAGGTGTCGAATCTTGGCGGGCCGATCCCTATGGCATATTATGCCAACAACGATTCGACCCATTCACGGAGCACCCCAATGCCGACGCGCAACGTCGTCCTCACCGATCATCAAGCCCGGCTCGTCGAGCGGCTGGTCGCCTCCGGCCGCTACCAGAACGCCAGCGAAGTGCTGCGCGAGGGGCTCAGGCTGATCGAAACCCGCGACGCGGAGGACCAGCTACGCCTCGAGGCCTTGCGCGAGGCCGCCCGGCCTGGCATCGCCGATATCGAGGCGGGCCGGTTCCGCGGCTTTGACGATCCGGCCGCGCTCTGCCGACACCTCGCAGAAGCAGCCGATGGCGCGATCGGGAAAGCTACCAAGGTCGCGCGCGCCAGGTGACCGGAGCGAAGCGATCGTGGCCGGTCCGCCTTGCGGCGGCCGCCGAGGCCGACTTCGAGGACAGCGTGCGTTGGACGGCGGAGCGGTTTGGCGAAGCGCGGGCAAGAACCGATGGCGAAACCCTATCGTCCGCATTGGCGGCGTTGTCCGAGGGGCCGGCGATGGCCGGCGTCAAGTCGAGGGAGGACATTGCCGAAGGAATGTTCACCCTGCATGCCGCCCGGTTGGGGCGCAAGGCGCGTCACTTCGTACTGTTTCGGATCGGCCATGACCAGGACCGCGAGGTGATCGAGGTCGTGCGGCTGCTCCATGACGCCATGGATTTGGCCCAGCATGCGCCGCCATCATGACCCCCGCCGGCTCAACTCGGGGAACGCTTAGCCCGGTTCGGCCGGCAGGACGCGAGTCGACGTCACATCGCTCGGCTCGCCGACGACGACGACCGAAAGCCGGTCGGAATCGAGCAGGCGCTTCGCCACCCGCCGGACGTCGTCGGCGGTCACGCCATTGATCAGGTCGTCGCGGCGGGCGAGATGGTCGATCCCGAGATTATGGCGCTGCATGGCGAGCAACAGGCCGGCGATAGCCGCCGTGCTGTCGAGCTGCAAGGGAAACGATCCGGTCATATAGGTCTTGGCGTCGGCAAGCTCGGCATCGCTGATGCCAGTCTCGGCGAGGCGCACCCACTCCCTCTTGACGACGGCAATGGTCTCGGCCACCCGGGCGTTGCGGGTTGCCACCCAGCCGACGATCAATCCCGCCTGGTCGAGCGGCTGCAAGCTGGTCGAGATGCCATAGGCGAGGCCGCGCCGCTCGCGCACTTCATGGGTCAGCCTGGAGTTGAATCCGCCGCCACCCAAGACATAGTTCAGGACGGTCGCGGCATACCAATCGGGGTCGTCGCGCTTGATGCCGTTCTGGCCGAACACGACGACGCTCTGGGGGACCGCCATGCGAACGACGATGATGGCTTCGCGCGCCGGCGGTGACGGCTGGCTCGCGTCCAACGCCGCCGCCTTGGCCGGCAGTGGGGCGAAGGTCCGGTCGAGGAGCGGGCCGAGATCGGTGGCGGCAATGGCGCCCGCCACCGAAACGATGATCCGGTCGCGGCTGAGTTGGGTGGCGACAAACCGGCCGAGATCCTCGGGCGTGATGGTGGCAACCGTGGCCTCGGAGCCCTGGGGAGTGCGCGCATAGGGATGACCCTCGAACACGACCCGGTAAAAGGCGCGCAACGCAACGCTCGACGGATCGGTCGCCTGCCGCGCCAGGCTGGTCAGGGTGGCGGCGCGCACCCGCTCAACGTCGGCCGCGTCGAAGCGCGGCCGGCTGAGCGCCAAGGCCAGCAATTCGAACGCCGCGTCGCGGTTGACGCTGAGGCTGCGCAGCGTGCCGGTGACATTGTCGCGGCCAGCGCCAAAGCCGAGGGAAACCGAAAGGTCTGCGAGGCGCCCCTGAAACGCCTCATTGTCGAGATCGCCCGCCGCCTGGGTCATAGTTGCCGTGGCCAGGCTCGCGACACCCTCCTTGCCGGCCGGGTCGAGGGTCGTCCCGGCGCGGAAGTCGACCGAGAGGGCAAAGACCGGCACCGTATGGTCCTCGACCAGCCAAGCCTCGATGCCGCCCGAGCTCACGACCCGCTGCACCTCGAGCGCCAAGGCGACTCGCCCGGGAAGTCCGAGAGCCAGCACCAGCACCAGCAGGAGAACTCGCAAGCCGAACGGTCTCATGAGCGGCGCTCCGGCTTGGCGGCGGGCAACAGGATGCCGGTCACCGACCGTTTGATGTCGAACAAGGCAAGCGCCGCCTCGTTGACCTGGTCGACGGTGACGCCGGTGATGCGTTCGGGCCACGCCTCGACGTCGGCTACGGTCCGGCCCATGCTCAACGCTTCGCCGAAGAGCCGTGCCCCGGTGTCGAGATCATCGAGCGCGTAGACGGCACTCGCCGTCATGCGCCGCTTGGCGCGCTCGACTTCTTCCTCCGTCACGCCGTCCCGCAACAGGCGCTCGATCTCCGCCTCGATGGCGGCTTCGACCGCCTCGACGGTCTGGCCCTGGCGCGGTTGGCCAAACAGGCCGGCAGAGCCGAAATCGATGGCCCTCGGGTCGTACCAGGCGGAGGCGGAATTAGCGATGGCACGCTCCACCACCACGGCGCGCCAGAGCCGGCTGGTGTTGTCGCCGCCGAGCAATTGCATGAGCACTTGCAGCGCGTAGGCGTGGCGGGCGTCGCCGCCGCCACTATAGCTCGGTGCCATATAGACGCGCCGCCAAGAGGGCTCGCGCACCTGCTCGCTGCGCAGTTCGAGGCGCCGGGCGGCCTGGTGCGGCGACTCCTGGAAGCGTAGGCGCGGCGGCACCTCGCGCCCGGGGATCGGCCCGTAATATTGCACGGCGAGCGCGCGCACGCGCTCGACGGTGACGTCTCCCGCCACGACCAGGATGGCGTTGTTGGGCGCGTAATGGCGGCGGTAGAAGGCGAGGGCGTCGTCGCGGGTCAGGCCGCGAATCTCCCACTCCCAGCCGATCACCGGGTTGCGGTAGTTGTGCGAGAGAAAGAGCGCGGCGCGCATCTGTTCGGTCAGCAGGGCGGAGGGCTGATTGTCGGTGCGCGAACGGCGCTCTTCCAGGACCACCTCGCGTTCCAGGTCGACTTCGGCGTCGGTTAGGACGAGGTTGGCCATGCGGTCCGATTCGAGCCGCATGACCAGTTCCAGCCGGTCGGCGGCGACGGTCTGGTAGTAACCCGTGTAATCCTGATTGGTGAAGGCATTGTCGCGACCGCCGTTGCGCGCGACGATCTTCGAGAGTTCGCCCGGTGCGACGCTTGGCGTGCCCTTGAACATCAGATGCTCGAGGAAATGGGCGATGCCGCCCTTGCCCGCCTGCTCGTCGGCGGAACCCACCCGATACCACACCATATGCACCACCGCCGGCACCCGGGCGCGCGGCAGAACCACCACCTGGAGCCCATTGTCGAGGGTGAAGGTCACGGGATTGAACAGGCCCTGGGCAAGTGCCTGTCCGCCACAAAACATCGCGCCGGCTACCGCGACCGCTTGCAGCCACCGGCGGCTTCTTGCCCTGAATGCGACAGCCATGGCGATCCCCAATTAGAAGATCGTCAAGCCGCGCGGCTTGCGCTCGATCGTCGGCGTTTGGCCCTCGGTCACGGGGCGCCCAAGGGCGGTATTTTCGCGGAGCCGCCTGGATTCTTGGGTCGCGTCGACCACCGCGTTCTTGTCCACGGCCGCACGCCAGAACATCAACCGCTCGACGAAGCCACGATCGTCCTCGGCCAGGCTGGCGGCTTCCTGATCGACGACCCGCCTGATGTCCCGGGAGGACGTGCGAGAATCCAATTTGGACATGAACGCCTGTTCGCCTTTGCTGGTGTCCGCCGCCAGGGCACCACGTCCGTCGCCAGCCGCCGCTGCTTGGTTGATCAGCGTGTCGCGCACCTGGGTGCGAACCGAGGACTCCTGCGGCCGGCCGGCACCAGCTTCGGGCGGGCGAAGGGCGTAGTTGGGCGGCATGCTGAGCGGTGCCCGGGGCACCACTTGGAATTCGTCCGGTACTTTGCGGTCCAGGCCGAGCTGCGTACGGATATCACCACAACCGCCGAGAGTTGGGGTGATCGCCAGGATCGCCAGGCTCGCCGCCAAAGCGATATTTCGCACGGTTTGGTCTCCCAAGCTGGGCAGGGCCGGCAGTCGAGCCGGCGCGCCAACTCCTATGTATGCCGCCTGCGGGCGAGAAACAAGGAGTCCGCGACCAATAGCAGGGCGCCCATGGTAATGGCGCTATCGGCCAGATTGAATGCCGGCCAATGGTAACCCGCCACATGGAAATCGAGAAAGTCGAAAACCGCGCCATGCACCAGTCGGTCGACGATGTTGCCAATCGCCCCGCCCAAGATCAGGCCGATGGCGGCGGCCTCGAACCATGTCCCGGCCCGGACAAGCCATACCGTGAGCGCCGCCGCGATGGCGGCCGAGATGCCAATAAAGACCCAGGGACTAAGGGCCTGGGCCCCGAACAGGCCGAAACTCACGCCCCGGTTCCAAACCGGGACGACGTTGAAAAACCCCGTCACTTCAATCGCCCGGGGCGGGGCCATGACGGCCGTCAACAGCAGCCACTTGCTGGCCTGGTCGAGGAGGAGGACCAGGCCCGCGCCACCAAGGCCCCAGGCGCCCGCCTTGCTCATCCGGCCGTGACCCTATCAGGCCGCGGCCGGCGGACGGGTGACGGCATCGGCACAGCGCCCGCAGAGATCGGCATGGGTCGCAACCGAGCCCACGTCCGAGAGATGCTGCCAGCAGCGGGCGCAACGGGCCTCGCTCGTCTTGGCGGATAGGACACCCACACCCGGTACGTCCGGCAGGGTGAAGGCGCCGGCCGGCACCGGCCCTTCGATCAACTCGCTGCCCGACGTGATCGCGATCTCCGCCAGGTCGAGGCCGGCCAACGCTCGCACATGGTCATGATCGGCATGGACGACGGGTCTCGCCTGCAAGCTCGAGCCGATGCGCCGCTCGGCGCGCTCGATCTCGATGGCGCCGGTCACCACGCGCCTGAGCGCCCGGACCTTCTGCCATTTCGCCGCGAGCGCCGGGTCGAGCCAGGCCGCCGGAATGTCCGGTAAGGTCCTGAGATGCACGCTGTTGTCCATGGCATCGCCGGTCCGTGTCAGCCACGCCTCCTCGGCCGTGAAACAGAGGATCGGCGCCAGCCACGCGGTCAGACAGTCGAACAGCAGATCCAGTACCGTCCGGCAGGCGCGCCGCCGGGGGCTGTCCGGCCGGTCGCAATAGAGGGCGTCCTTGCGGACGTCGAAATAGAAGGCCGACAGGTCGCTCGCACAGAAACTGTGCAGCGCCGTCCAAATGCCATGGAACTGGAAATCCTCGGCCGCCTGGCGCGCCACGCCATCGAGTTCGGCCACCCGGTGCAGCACCCAGCGCTCCAGTTCCGGCATGGCCTCGACAGGCACCCGCTCCCCGGGTGTGAAACCGTCGAGATTGCCCAGGAGATAGCGCAGCGTGTTGCGCACCCGGCGATAGAGATCGGCCTGGTGTTTCAGGATTTCCGGCCCGATGCGCAGGTCTTCCGAATAGTCGGAACTAACCACCCAGATACGCAGGATGTCGGCGCCATACTGGTCCACGACTTCCTGTGGCGCGGTCACGTTGCCGAGCGACTTCGACATCTTGCGACCCTGATCGTCGAGGACGAAGCCATGGGTCAGCACCGCGTCATAGGGTGCCCGGCCGCGCGTGCCGGCGCTCTCCAGTAGCGAGGAATGGAACCAGCCGCGATGTTGGTCCGAGCCTTCGAGATAGAGCGAGGCCGGCCATTTGAGGTCGGGCCGCTGTTCCAGGACGAAGCTGTGGGTCGAGCCGGACTCGAACCAGACCTCGACGATATCCTTGACCTGCTCGTAGGCGGCGGGGTCGTGGTCGGGTCCGAGGAAGCGGGCGGCGGGCGAGGCGAACCAGGCATCGCCGCCTTCCGCCTCGAAGACCTCGCCGACGCGCTCGAAGACGGCGGGATCGCGCAACAGTTCGCCGGTTTGCCGGTTCACGAATACCGGAATCGGCACACCCCAGGCGCGCTGGCGCGACACGCACCAGTCCGGGCGGTCGGCAATCATGCTGTAGAGCCGGTTGCGACCACTCGGGGGCACAAACCGGGTCCGGTCGATGGCGGCGAGCGCCTTCCGGCGCAGATCATTCGCCTCCATGGAGATGAACCACTGCGCCGTATTGCGGAAGATGAGCGGCGCCTTGGATCGCCAAGAGTGGGGATAGCTGTGGGTGAGTCGACTGGCCGAGAGCAGCTTGCCGGCGGCATCGAGCGCTTGGATGACGGCGGCGTTGGCATCGCCCTCCTTGCCCGTGTCGGTCAGCACGCGCCGGCCCGCGAACAGCGGTACAAAGGCGTGGAAGCTGCCGTCATCGGCGAGTGTGTCCGGCACTTCCAGGCCATACGCCACGCCGAGGGCGAAGTCGTCGGCGCCATGGCCGGGCGCGATATGCACGAAGCCGGTGCCCTGATCCATGGTAACGAAATCCGCGGCCAGCAGCGGCACCTCGAAATCATAGCCCTGGCCGCGCAAGGGATGGGATGTTTGGGTCCCCGCGAAAGCCGCCCCCTTAAAGCGCGCGGTCACGCCATGTTCGACGATCCGGGTCGCCTTCAAGAAAGCGTCCAGCAGCGGGGCGGCTACCACCAGGCTCTCGCCAGGCTTGATCCGAGACTTCTCCCCGACGGCTTTGACCTCGATGCGGACATAGTCGCCCGCGGCGTCGTAGGCGATGGCGCGATTGCCGGGGATCGTCCAGGGGGTCGTCGTCCAGATGACGATGCCGGCGCCATCCACCGCCGCGGTTGCCTGGGTTACCGGGAAGCGGACATGGATGCTGGGCGAGACATGGTCGTGATATTCGACCTCGGCGTCGGCGAGCGCCGTGCGCTCGACCACCGACCAGAGCACCGGCCGGGCACCCCGATAGAGGCCGCCATTCAACGCGAACTTGCCGATTTCGCGGGCGATCTGGGCCTCGGCCGCAAACGACATGGTGGTGTAGGGATTGTCCCAATCGCCGATCACGCCGAGGCGCTTGAACTCTTCGCGCTGAATGGCGACCCAATGCTCGGCGAATTCCCGGCATTCCCGGCGGAATTCGAGGATCGGCACCTGGTCCTTGTCACGGCCCTCGGCGCGATAGGTCTCCTCCACTTTCCACTCGATCGGCAAACCGTGGCAGTCCCAGCCCGGCACATAATTGGCGTCCTTGCCGAGCATCTGCTGGGCGCGGCTGCTGACGTCCTTCAGGATCTTGTTGAGGGCATGGCCGATATGGAGATTGCCGTTGGCATAGGGGGGGCCGTCATGCAGGACGAACTTCTCGCGCCCGGCGGAAAGGGCGCGTTGGCGCCGGAACAGTTCTTGGGCGGCCCAGCGAGCGAGGAGTTCGGGCTCGCGTTTGGGCAGCCCGCCGCGCATCGGGAAATCGGTGCGGGGGAGGAAAACGGTCGATTTATAGTCGTCGGTCATGGCGAATGCTCCGCGGGCAACAAATAGCTGGACTGACGGCCCGACCCCCGGCGGGGGTCGGGTCTATAATTCGCCGGTCTACCAGCATGCCTGCCCGATGCATCGCCATGGGCCGGAACCTAGCAATGGTGCATCTGAGAGGCAAGCCAAGGATCAGGGATTTCGAGCCAGGATGCGGCGCGCCTCGGCCGAGTCCAGTTCGATCTGGGCCTTGAGGGCGTCGAGGCCGGCAAAGGGGCGCTCGGGCCGGAGAAAGGCATGGAGCTGGACCCGGAGATGGCGGCCATAAAGATCGCTCGCGTAGTCGAACAGGTGGGTCTCGAACAACAGGTCGCTACCACCCACCGTGGGCCGGCGGCCGAAATTGGCAACCGCATCGTGCCAAATCGTGGCCCCAGCCCGGTCGATTCCGGCGCTGACGGCATAGACGCCGGTCGCCGGCCGCAACAGCTCACCGAGCACGATGTTGGCCGTTGGAAAGCCAATGGTTCGGCCGCGCTGGTCGCCGGGCCTCACGCGCCCTTCGATCTCCCAGGGGCTGCCCAGCAGGGCTGCGGCCGCCTCCGGGCGACCGGCCGCTAGATGCGCGCGGATGGCGGTCGAGGAATATTCGATGCCGGCCTCCGTGCGCTGGATCGCTGCCACGCTCACCCCGAAGCCATGGCTCCGGCCGAGCTCCGTCAGCAGATTGGTTGTGCCCATCCGGTCGCGGCCGAAGCGGAAATTGGGGCCGACCACCACATGGCCGACGCCAAGGCCCGCCACCAGAACCTCGTCGACAAAGGTCTCGGCGGTCTTGGCCGCGAAGGCTCGGTCGAAGGCGAGGACCACGGTCAGGTCGACGCCGAGGGCGGCGAGCCGATGGCTCTTGGTGCGCAGCGACGTCAGGCGAAAGGGCGGCGCCTCCGGCTTGAAGACGCGGCGCGGATGCGGCTCGAAGGTGATGATGCCGGTGGCGGCACCCTTGGTCCGCGCCAGGCGGCCCACCTCGGCGATCACGGCCTGGTGGCCCCGGTGCACGCCATCGAAATTGCCGAGGGCGAACACCGCCCCCCGGTCGGCTCCCCCAAGGCCTGTGTAATGGCGGAAAAGGCGCATGCTTTGGTCGGCCTCAGCTCTTCACCCGGGTCTTGGCCGCGAATTCGGCATCGAGATGCACCGGATTGGTGTCGCCCGAGACGCCCGCGAACAATACGATATCGGCGTCCGTAATGGTCTTGGCAAAGGCGGCGGTCATGGCCACCGCCAGGTCCTCGAGATAGTAGCCGTGACCATCATCGGCCCGTCCCACGTTTCCGGCCATCGCCCAAATCCCAGTTCGCCCCAATTGGCGTGGCAATCTATCAGGCCAGGGGCAAACGTCCATCGCCCTGCCGCCGCCCCTCTTCCAGTCGGGCGGCGGCGCGTCCAGTTGACCGATTGAACCCGCCGGCCCGCTCTAGTACAAAGCACCTCCAGACTCCGGAACGAGAAGTGCCGATGGCAGAGATGATCGTCGCCCGCAACCTGACGAAGCAGTTCGGACCCATCCTTGCCGTTGACGATATCTCCCTGACCGTGGCGCGCGGCGAGGTGCTGGGCTTCCTCGGCCCCAATGGCGCCGGCAAGTCGACCACCATGAAGATGGTGGCGGGGTTCCTGCGTCCGACGGCCGGCAGCGCCTCGATCTGTGGCTTCGATGTCCAGGACGACCCCATCGAGGCCAAGCGGCGGCTGGGATATCTGCCGGAGGGAGCGCCGCTCTATGCCGACATGACGCCGCCGGACTTCCTTGCCTTCGTGGCCAGCACCCGTGGCTTCAAGGGCGCCGACAAGCGCAGGCGGATCGAGGCGGCGATCGCCCAGACCAATATCGAGGACGTACTTGGCCAGCCGATCGAGACCCTGTCCAAGGGCTTCAAGCGCCGCGTCGGCCTGGCGCAAGCCCTGCTGCACGATCCGGAGGTGCTGATTCTGGACGAGCCGACCGACGGCCTCGACCCCAATCAAAAATACGAGGTGCGCCAGCTCATCCTGGCCATGGCGGCGACGAAGGCGATCGTCATCTCGACCCATATTCTGGAAGAGGTCGACGCCGTTTGCTCCAGGGCGATCATCATCGCCGGCGGCCGGATCGTGGCGGACGGTACCCCCCAGGAGCTGGCCGGCCGCTCGCGCTACCTGAACGCGGTCTCGCTCACGGTTGCGGCCGATCAGGTGGCGCGAGTCAGGGCCGGCGTCGAGACCCTGGATAGTGTCGGCGGCCTGGAAGCGCATGCGACCAGCCACGCGGTGACGCTGATCGTCATACCCAAGGCCGGTCAGTCGATCCTCTACAACCTGACCCAGCTCATCCAGGCCCATGGCTGGCCGATCCTGGGGCTCAAGGCCGATGGCGGGCATCTCGACGATGTCTTCCGCGTGATCACGACCGAGGCGGCTGGCGGGAGCGGGCGCCATGTTTAATAACACGCTTGCCGTCACCCGCCGCGAACTCGCCGGTTATTTCGCGACCCCTGTCGCCTATGTCTTTATCGTGATCTTTCTGGCGCTCTCGGGGGCGTTCGCCTATTTCATCGGCAACTTTTTCGAGCGCGGCCAGGCCGACCTGCAAGCCTTCTTCCTGTTCCATCCCTGGCTTTATCTGCTGCTGGTGCCGGCCATCTCGATGCGGCTTTGGGCGGAGGAGCGCAAGCAGGGCACGATCGAACTGCTGCTCACACTCCCGATCCAATTGGGTGAGGCGGTGCTCGGCAAGTTCCTGGCGGCCTGGATTTTCACCGGCATCGCGCTGGCGCTCACCTTCCCCCATTGGCTGACGGTCAACTATCTGGGCCGGCCCGACAATGGCGTGATCCTGGCGAGCTATATCGGCAGTTTCCTGATGTCCGGCGGCTATCTGGCGATCGGGTCCTGCCTCTCGGCGCTGACCCGCAGCCAGGTCGTCGCCTTCGTCGTCACCGTCACGGTCTGCTTCCTCTTTACGGTCAGCGGCTCGTCGGTGGTGATCGGCTTTCTCGGCGGCTGGGTGCCGCCAGCCCTGATCGCCACCATCGCCTCGTTCAGCTTCATCACCCATTTCAACCAGATCGTGCGCGGCGTCATCGACCTCCGCGATCTGGCCTACTTCGCCGCGCTGATCGTCGCTTGGCTCTCGGCGACAATCCTCGTCGTCGACCTCAAGAAAGCGGATTGATTGCGATGCCAAGCCTCGCCCAACAGCGCAAATACTTCTCTGTCGCCGGCCTCATGGCGATCGCCGTGTTGTTCGTCGCGGCCGTCGCACTCACCAACACATTGTTGCGTGGCCAGCGCATCGATTTGACCCAGGATCGGCTTTTCACCCTCTCGGACGGCTCGCGCGCCATTCTTGGCCAGATCCAGGAGCCAATCACGCTGCGCTTCTATTTTTCCTCGCGCCTCGGGCGCGATATCCCGGCGATCGGCACTTATGGCCAGCGGGTGCGCGACCTCTTGGAGGAATATGCCTCCCATTCCAAGGGCAAGCTGCGCCTGGAAGCGCTCGATCCCCAGCCCTACACCGAGCAGGAGGATAGGGCGGTAGCGTTCGGCTTGCAGGGCGTGCCCATCGACCAGGGTGGTGAGCTGGTCTATTTCGGCCTGGCCGGGTCCAACAGCACCGACGATCGCCAGATCATTGCCTTTTTCGACCAGGCGCGGGAGCAGTTCCTCGAATATGACATCACCCGCATCGTCTACAATCTGGTACGCCCGGAGAAACGGCGGGTCGGCCTGATCACCACATTGCCCTTGGCGGGCACGCCTTATGCCCGCATGGCCGGGGGTGGCGACGATTCATGGATCATCCATGGCCAGTTACAGGAATTCTTCGCGGTCGAGATGCTGTCGCGCGACGTGGCGGAGATTTCCGACAAGATCGACGTGTTGATCCTCGTCCACCCGAAAGGCCTGACCGATCGCGCCCTCTATGCCATCGACCAATATCTGCTGAAGGGCGGGCGCCTGCTGGTGTTCGTCGATCCCCATTCCGAGATCGACGCCCAGACGCCGAAACCGGGCGGCCCCACGCCCCCGGGCGATGCCAACTCCAATCTGGAGAAGCTGTTCCAGGCCTGGGGCATCGAGGTGCCGAGGGATGTGGTGGTCGGCGACCAGTCGATCGCCCGGCGCGTCCAGGCACCGACCGAAACCCAGGGCCAGACCCGGGTCGCCGCGATCGATTATCCGGCTTGGCTCGCGATCACCGCGGATTACCTGAACCGCAAGGACCCGGTCACGGCCGAGCTCAACTATCTGAACATTGCCTCGCCCGGTTCGATCGAAGTGAAGGAGGGCAGCAGTGTTACATTGACGCCGCTCATCCAGACCAGCGCCAAGGCCGGCCCCATTCCCGTCGCGAGCGTGCAAATGCGGCCCGATCCGCTCAAGATCGCCCGCGACTTCAAGCCCGGCGACCAGGTCAAGGTCATTGCCGCGAGACTGAGCGGCCAGGTCAAGTCGGCCTTCCCCGATGGCCCGCCCAAGTCCGAGGAGCCGCCGGCCGACGGCGACAAGAAGGACCTGCCGAAGCCCGGGCTTACGGAATCGGTACAGTCGATCAACGTCATCGTCGTCGCCGACGTTGACATGCTGGCGGACGGCCTCTGGGTCCGCGTCCAGGACTTTTTCGGCCAGCGCATGGCGGTGCCGATGGCCAACAATGGTGGCTTCTTCGTCAACGCGGTGGATAGCCTCGCCGGCAGCAACGAGCTGATCAGCCTGCGCAGTCGTGGCGTGATCCAGCGGCCGTTCCTGATCCTGCAAACCTTGCAGCGCGAGGCGGAACGGCGCTTCCGCGCCAAGGAGCAGGAGTTGAACACCAGGCTGTCGGAAACCGAAAAGCGACTGACCGAGTTGCAGGGCGACCAGAAGTCGGCCACGGCCGGCGCGCTGTTGACGGCGGAACTCCGTCAGGAGATCGAGAATTTCCGGACCCAGGCCGTCGACATCCGCCGCTCGCTCCGCGACGTGCAGCGCGCCTTGCGCGAAGACGTGGAGTGGCTGACCGGAACCATCAAGGCGATCAACATTACCGCCATCCCGATTGTCGTGATCGTCGTCTCCGTCGTGCTCTCGATCATGCGGCGGAACCGTCGCCGCCGACCGCAAACGGCTTGAGCCCGGAGATCCGGCATGAAAGCGCGCCATTTCGTTATCCTGACCCTGGCCAGCGCGAGTGTCGCGATTGGCGCCGTTGTCGCCCTGCAAGAGGGGCGCGAGACCAGTCGGCCGCTTGCCGCCCAGGGGTTGCTGGTGCCGGGCTTTATCGACCGGGTCAACGATGTGGACCGGCTCACCATCAACTCACGAAGCGATGGCCAAGTGACCTTGGAGCGCAAGGCCGAGCGCTGGAGCGTGGCCGAACGGCATAATTATCCCGCCGACCTGGAAAAGGTGCGCCCGGTTCTCCTCCAGATCGCCCAGCTCAAGACCGTGGAGGCATTGACATCCAATCCGGAGCTCCATAAGCGGCTTCAGGTGGAGGCCATTGACGCGCCGGACTCCGCCTCGGTCAGGCTTACCGCGTCGCTCGGCGCCGCCGTCCAGGCCGATCTGATCGTCGGCAAGACCCGCGCCGACCAGCGTCCCGGCGTCTTCGTGCGCAAGGCGGATGAGGCACGGGTGTGGGCGGCGGAAGGCACTCTACAGCCGGAAAAACGCGTCGTTCATTGGCTTGATCGCAATATCCTGAATGTGGATTCGAGGCGCGTGGCCGCCATTCGCTTGGCCCATGGCGATGGCGAGCGGCTCGACCTGGAAAAGGCGGCACCGGGCGATCGCGACCAGGCGCTCGTGACGCCGGTCCCCGGGGGCCAAGTGGCCAAGGCCGCCCATGAATTGAATGCGGTCGCCAGTATCCCGGATTTCTTGATCCTCGAGGATGTGCGCCCCAAGGCCGAGGTGAATTTCGCCGCTCCGGCGACGACCGCGAGCTTCGTCACCTTCGATGGCCTCGAACTCAGCTTCCGGCTGGTGGAGCAGGACGGCCAGAGCTGGGTCGAAGCCAAGGCCGCCACCGCCACCCCATGGCCCGGCCTCGATGAGTTCATCAAGGCGGCGCCCGAAGGCTCCGATGCCGCCAGCACCGCCAAGCTCATGAAGCCGGCCGTCGCCGTCGCCCAAGAGGTTGCCGAGATCAATGCCCGCGTCGCTGGCTGGGCCTACCGGGTCACGGACTATAAGACCGGCAAGTTGAAGAGTCGCCTCGCCGATCTGATCGAGCCCAAGAAAGAAGAAGAAAAGAAGGATGACGACAAGAAGGGCTAATATCCGTTCCGAACGGCCACATGCGGGAGGGAATGGGATGATTGCGATTTGGGTGAAGGTGAAGGTCAAGCCAGGGCTGCGCCAGCGTTTCCTCGATGCGATCGAGGTTGACGCGCTCGGCTCCGAGGGCGACGAGCCGGGCTGTGCCCGTTTCAACGTGCTACAGGATGTCGGCAACGAGAACGTGTATTATTTCTATGAAGTTTATGCCGATGACGCGGCACTGGCCGCCCACCGCGCGGCACCCCATTATGCGGTGTGGCGGGCTGCCGCCGACACGTTGGACGGCCCGATCGAGCGCATCGATTGCCGCACCGTCTTTCCGGCCGATCCGAAATACTGGTTTCCCAAGTAGGAGCCGCCGGCCGCCTCACACCGAGAAATATTTCGCCTGCGGGTGGAGTACGACGATCGCCGACGTGCTCTGCTCCGGGTGGAGCTGGAACTCGTCGCTAAGCTCGATGCCGATGCGCTCGGCGCCGAGAAGGCGCAACAGCGGCCCCTGGTCTTCGAGCGTTGGGCAAGCCGGATAGCCGAAAGAATAGCGGCTGCCGCGATAGTTCTGCGCCAGCAGCTTGTCCATCTCGCGGGCGTCTTCATCGGCGAAGCCGAGTTCGGCCCGAATGCGTTTATGCACCGTCTCGGCCAGCGCCTCGGCCATCTCGACGCCGAGGCCATGCAGATAGAGATAGTCCTGGTAGCGGTTCTTGGCGAACCATTCCCGCGCCACCTCCGAGGCGTGCTGGCCGACCGTCACCACTTGCAGGCCGATCACGTCGCGCACATTGTCCGAGATGTCGCGGAAGAAGTCGGCGATGCAGAGGCCGCCCTCGCGCGCCTGGCGCGGGAAGGCGAAGCGGGCAAGTTCGGTGGCGCCATCCGCATCGAACAGGATGACGTCGTTACCCTCGGCCGCGCACCGGTAATAGCCGTAGGCCGCCTTCGGTTGCAAGATGTCCTGCTGGCGGCAGATGTCGACCATGCGCCGGAGGATGGGGCGCAATTCCTGGCGCGCCCAGGTCATGTACTCGTCCAGCCGGCGGCCGTCTTTCCGGAATCCCCAATGGAACTGGTAGAGCATGCGCTCGTTGAGGAATGGCACCAGCGACTGGACCGGAATATTCTCGATGACGCGCGCCCCCCAGAAGGGCGGCACCGGCACCGGTAGATCGCGGTGGAGGGCGGCGCGATTGACCCGGATCTCCTCAAGGTCGATGGGTCGCTCGGCCGGATTGTCGGCGGGAGCGCCAATGCGCCGCCGGCTCTGGGGGCGGGCGGCGCGCTTGGCTTGCGCGGCACCCAGATATCTATCGAAGGCGCCCGTCTTGATCTTGTCCATGAGACCGAGGCCGTCGAAGGCATCGCCCGCATAGGCGACACGGCCGGCGCCATAGGCCGCCACGCAATCGCCCTCCACATAGGCCCGCGTGAGGGCGGCACCGCCGAGGAGGACCGGCACGTCCCAGCCCTCGCGGGTCATCTCGGCCAAATTCTCGCGCATGATGACGGTCGATTTGACCAGCAGGCCGGACATGCCGATGGCGTCCGCCTGGTGTTCGCGGGCGGCCGTCAGAATGTTGGCGATCGGCTGCTTGATGCCGAGATTGATCACCCGGTAGCCGTTATTGGTCAGGATGATATCGACCAGGTTCTTGCCGATGTCGTGCACGTCGCCCTTGACCGTGGCGAGCACGATGGTGCCCTTCTCCTGGCCGGCGACGCGCTCCATGAGCGGCTCCAGATAGGCCACGGCGGCCTTCATGGTCTCGGCCGATTGCAGGACGAAGGGAAGCTGCATCTTGCCGGCGCCAAAGAGTTCGCCCACCACCTTCATGCCGTCGAGGAGGAAGCTGTTGATGATATCGAGCGGCTTGTGGCGCTGGAGCGCCTCGGCCAGGTCCGTGTCGAGGCCGAGCCGGTCGCCGTCGACGATGCGGTCCTTGAGCCGGGTCTCCACGTCTTCGGCGCGCGTCTTCTTGACCGTCGCCTCGGCCGTGCGGCCCTCGAACAGCGCCATGAAGGCGTGCAGGGGATCATAGCCCTCGCGCCGCCGGTCATAGATCAGGTCCTCAGCGGTCTCGAGCTCGGCCGGCTGGATCCGGTGCAACGGCATGATCCGGGGAAAATGCACGATGGCGCCCGTCATGCCCCGCTTCAGCGCATGGTCGAGATAGACCGAATTCAGCACATGACGGGCGGGCGGGTTGAGGCCGAACGAGATGTTGGAAAGGCCGAGCATGATTTGGCATTCCGGCAGCTCCTTGGCGATGCGCTCGATGGCAAAGAGCGTTTCCAGGCCGAGCTTGCGGTCGTTTTCGTTGCCCGTCGCGATGGTGAAGGTCAGCGGATCGAACAACAGGTCGGACGCTGGCAGGCCGTGCTTGTTGACGGCGAAATCGTAGAGCCGGTGGGCGATGGCCAGCTTGCGGTCGACGTCCTTGGCCATACCCTCTTCGTCGATGGTGAGCGCGATCACCGCCGCGCCGAAGCGTTTGGCGAGCGCCAGGCGCGCCGCCGGGGCTTCCTCGCCATCCTCGAAATTGATCGAATTGATAATCGCCTTGCCGCCATAGAGCTTGAGCGCCGCCTCGATGACGGGAAGCTCGGTCGAATCGATGACCAGCGGCGCCGGCACCGCGCCGCGCAACCGTGTGACCATCGCCGTCATGTCGGCAATCTCGTCGCGTCCGACAAAGGCGGTGCAGAGATCGAGGGTATGCGAGCCTTCCTTGACCTGTTCGCGCGCCATGGCGACACAGCCGTCCCAGTCGAGTGCCGCCTGTAGCTCGCGGAATTTCCTGCTGCCATTGGCGTTGCAGCGCTCGCCGATGGCGAGCCAGGCATTTTCCTGGCGGAGCGGCACCTGGGCGTAGAGGGAGGCAACGGCCGGTACCCAATGGACGCTCCGCCGCTTGGCCGCCGGGCGCCGTGCCGCGCCGGCGCGCCGGCGCAGCATGGCGTCGAGGGCCTCGATATGGCCCGGGACCGTGCCGCAGCAGCCGCCGACCAGATTGATGCCGTCTTCCTCGATATAGCGCTCGATCCAGGCCACCAGTTCCTTGGGGCTCAGCGGATAGCGGGTCTGGCCTTCCACCAGCTCCGGCAGGCCGGCATTGGGCAGGACCGAGATCAGCCGGTCCCAGTTCTCGCCGAGCCAGCGCACATGCTCGGCCATTTCGAGCGGGCCCGTGGCGCAGTTGATGCCGATGAGGTCGACGTCGAGGGCACGCAGGATGGTCGCCGCCGCGGCGATGTCGGTGCCGACCAGCATGGTCCCCGTCGTCTCGATGGTGACGCTGGTGAAGATCGGCAGATCGCGGCCCGCCGCCGCCAGCGCCCGCTTGGCGCCGTTGACGGCGGCCTTAGCCTGCAAGGGGTCCTGGCAGGTCTCGATCTGGAAGGCATCGATGCCGCCCGCCAGCAAGCCCGCCGACTGTACAGCGAGCGCATCCTCCAGCGTCTGATAGCCGATATGTCCGAGGCTCGGCAGCTTGGTGCCGGGGCCGATCGAGCCGAGGACATAGCGCTGGCGGCCATCGCCGGAGAATTCTTCGATCGCCTCGCGGGCCAGCTCGGCCGCCCGTCGGTTGAGTGTTGTCGCCTTATCCGCAAGGCCGAACTCGGCCAGTGTGATCGGCGAACCACCGAAGCTGTTGGTCGTCACCATGTCGGCGCCGGCCGCGAAGAAGGTGCGATGCAGGTCGCGCACCAGGTCGGGGCGGCTTTCGATCAGGATTTCAGTGCAGTTCTCCTGGCCCAGATAGTCGCGCTCGACATCGAGGTCGAGCGACTGGAAATAGGACCCGGTCGCGCCATCGGCGAGCAGGACTTCCTCGCTGAGCCGATCGGCCAAGTCAGCCATCATGTGCCTCCCCAGGCGCCGGCTGGCGCACGCCCAGCATGTGGCAGATGGAGCGGGTCAAGTCCGCTCGATTGAGGGTGTAGAAATGCAGTTCGCCGACACCCTGAGCGATCAGGCGTTGGCATTGTTCGACCGCGACCGTCGCCGCCACCATGGCGCGGGTGTCGGCATCGTTCTCGATACCCTCGAACAAGTGGGCGAGCCAAGCCGGCACCGTGGTGCCGCAGGCGGCGGAGAAGCGGGCGACGGTCGCGAAATTGCTGACCGGCAGGATGCCCGGCACGATGGGCACCGTGATGCCGGCGCCTAGAACCCGGTCGAGGAAGCGGAAATAGACGTCGGTGCCGAAAAAGAACTGGGTGATGGCGCGGCAGGCGCCGGCGTCGATCTTGCGCTTCAGATAGTCGAGGTCGAAGGCGGGGCTGGGCGCGGTGGGGTGGCCTTCGGGATAGGCCGCGACGCTGATCTCGAAGGGTGCCACGCCCTTCAATCCCGCGATCAGGTCCAGGCCATAGGCGTAGCCCTCGGGGTGCGGGACATAGCGGCTCTCGCCGGCGGGCGGGTCGCCACGCAGTGCCACCACATGGCGGATGCCGCTTTGCCAATAGGCGCGGGCGACGGCATCGACTTCGGCGCGGCTTGCGGCCACGCAAGTGAGGTGGGCCGCCGGCTCGATGCCGGTCTCGCCCCGAACGCGCAGCAGGGTGGCATGGGTGCGATCGCGGGTACTACCGCCGGCGCCGTAGGTCACCGAAATGAAGCGGGGCCCGAGCGGGGCCAGCCGGTCGATCGCTTGCCAGAGCGAGCGTTCCGACGCTTCGGACTTGGGCGGAAAGAATTCGAACGAGACGAGGGGCGGGGCCATCACGCACTCCGCGCGTGCGGGTGCGCCGGGCGCTGGCGGGCCCGGCTGGCGGCGCGTGTCTCGGTCGGCGTCTCGGTCTGGGCCGGGCGAGGGCGGTCGGCCACCCAGATTACGACGGTGAGCGGTTTGCCCGGCAGGCGTACCGCCTTACCCATCGCCAGGCCGCTGGCGTCGCACCAGGCGGCCACTTCCTCGTCGGCGATCCCAAGCCGGCGATGGGCGTGCTCCTGTTGCACGAAATCCAGGTCGTGACGGGCAAAGTCCACCAATATCAACCGGCCGCCAGGGCGCAGGACCCGCGCCGCCTCGGCGATGGCCGCCGCCGGCCGATCGGCGAAATGCAGCACCTGGTGGATCGTCACCAGATCGAAGGCGGCACCGGCCATGGGCAGGCGGTACATGTCGCCCAGACGCAGCTGGCAGTGTGTGAGCCGCGCCCGGCCGATCCGGTCGCGCGCCATCGCCAGCATGTCGCGCGACAAGTCGACGCCGACCGCATGATCCACCCGGCCGCCGAGAAGTTCCAATATGCGGCCCGTTCCGGTGCCGATATCCAACAGGTTCCGGGCGCGGCCAGGGGCCAAGCGTTCGAGCATGGCGCGCTCCACCTCCTGCTCGTCCACATAGAGCGAGCGAATGGCGTCCCAGCCGGATGCGTTCCGCCGGAAATAGTCGGCGGCGGCCTGGGTGCGCCGCGCCTGGATTTCGGCCAGGCGTTCGAGGTCGAGAGCGTGGATCGGATCGCGCGCCGGGATGAGGTCGACGAGGGTGCGCGCGATGGCCGATGGCGGGCCGTCGGAAGCGAGGCGATGCAGCACCGAACTGCCCTCGGGCTGGCGTTCGAGCAAGCCTGCCTCGCACAACAGCTTCAAGTGCCGCGATACCCGTGGCTGGCTTTGGCCGAGGATTTCAGTGAGTTCGCCGACGCTCAACTCGCCCTCCGCGCAAAGGCCGAGGATGCGCAGGCGCGTGGGCTCGGCGGCGGCTCTGAGGCCGGTCATCAGCGCTTCCATGCGGTCCCTCATACGGATGCTTCATTAACGATAAATGAATATAAACATATCTTTATGTTTGTCTATAAAAAAACAGAAGTCGACCCGCGCGCGGACGGGATTTTGCCGCGAACCCGGCCCTGTGCCCCGGTATGGCTTCCGGCTCCGCGATGTGTTACGCCACGACGCTTCTCGAGCGTCCACCGGCGGCCGGCCTTCTTTCAATAACCTTACCGTGTGACGGTTAACGTGAGACAAATTTCGAGTTGTAAATCCGCGGTCGTCGCATTGCTGTTCGGATTGGCCATGGCCTTTCCGGTCCATGCCGCCGACGAGACCGCCGACGCCTTCGTTCGCCGCATCGGCGGCGAAGCGGTCAAGGCCATGACCGACGCAGCCATTGCTCGGGACAACCGCGAGAACCGGTTCCGGGAGCTGCTGCACGAGGCATTCGACATGGAGGCTGTCGGGCGCCTCGTTCTGTCGCGCTATTGGCGTGTCGCCACACCCCGGGAACGGTCGGAATTTATGGGGCTTTTCGAAGACCATCTGGTGCAAATCTACACCAGCCGCTTCGAGGGCTATCCGGGCGTCGATCTCAAGGTGGCCGGCCTGCGCAAGGATCAGGATTCGCTGATCGTGCAGTCGTCGATCATGCGGCCGGGCAATGCGCCGCCCGTGGCGCTGGAATGGCGTATCGAGGTGAGCAATGCGCGCCTTGTCGTCACCGATCTGGTGGTCGAAGGGATCAGTATGGTGATCACGCAGCGATCGGAATTTGCCTCGGTCATTCAGAACTCCGGTGGTCAGGTTGAAGGCCTGATCGAAGCGCTGCGCAAGCGTACTGGGAAGTGACAGGCGTCCGTGACCGTGGGTGCGTCGGGGCACGCGCATGATCGGCCGGGCGATCGGGGTCGCGCTCACGGGGTTGGCTGGCTTGGCTATCGGCACCGGGCCGGGCCAAGCCGGGCCGCGCGGTTACGATGTCGACATCTTCTTGGCCGGCACGCCACGCACTCACCTCGAGAGGTCGGCCGAACCGGTACAGGCCGCCCCGCCGCCCGTCTCCGGCGCCGCTCACGCGCGGCCCGAAAGCGGGGCCCATCGGCCTGAAGACGTGCCAGCGCCGGCCTACGGCGTCGCCAACCCGCCGCAACGACCGGCAACGGAGCCGGTGGTCTATAATCCGGATTACCTGTTGAACTATCCGCTGAACTTGCTGCGCATCGCGGTGCGGCCGTTCAGTTTGGACCCAGACCAAGCGCTCGCAAACGGTCTCGTCGCCTTGGGCACGCTCGCCCTGATTTTCGCCGACCGGCCGGTGCGCGACTTCGTGCAGCAGAGCCTGCGCGGCGGCTTCACCGATTTCCTCTCCGACGTGGCGTCGCCAATGGGCGACAACAAGGTCGGTTTTGGCGGCCTCTTTGGCGCCTATCTGGCGGGCGAAGTGGCGAGCGATCGCCGGCTCAAGGAAGTGGGCCTCCTGGGCGTGCAGGCGGTCGCCATATCGCAATTGGCCGTGGGCGGCCTAAAAAGCGCGACCGGTCGCCTGCGCCCGAACGCCACCGACAACGTCGACGACTTCGGCGGGCCGGGTACCAGGGATGGCAATTCATTCCCATCCGGCCATGCCACCAACGCGTTCGCGATCGCAACGATCATTGATGGTGTCTATGACGATTGGCGGCTGTCGAGCATCGCCTATGGTTTCGCCGGCCTGACCGCCTTTGCCCGCGTCAACGACAACAAGCATTGGCTGTCGGATGTCTTCTTCGCCAGCGCCCTCGGCTATGCCGTCGGCCGCATCGTCGTGGTGACCTCGCCCTTCCGCGCCGATACGCTGGTGGCGGTGGTGCCAGCGATTGGCGAAGACGGGGCCGGCGCCCGATTGCTCATGCGCTTCTGATCTCAGCGCTGGAGCGGCTTGTATTTAATGCGGTGCGGCTGGTCCGCGTCCTGGCCGAGCCGGCGGTGGCGGTCGGCCTCATAGTCCGCATAGTTACCCTCGAACCAGACGGTCTGGCTGTCGCCCTCGAAGGCCAGCATGTGGGTCGCCACGCGATCGAGGAACCAGCGATCGTGGCTGATGATGACGGCGCAGCCCGCAAAAGCCAGCAGGCCTTCTTCCAGCGCCCTGAGCGTGTCGATGTCGAGATCGTTGGTCGGCTCGTCGAGCAGCAGTAGGTTGGCGCCGCCCTTCAGGACCTTGGCGAGATGCACCCGGTTGCGCTCGCCGCCCGAGAGTTGGCCCACCTTCTTTTGCTGGTCGCCGCCCTTGAAGTTGAAGGCACCCACATAGGCGCGGCTCGGCATCTGGCGCTTGCCGAGGATGACGATGTCGAGGCCGCCGGACACTTCCTCCCACACGTTCTTCGCCGCCTCCAGGCTGTCGCGGCTCTGGTCGACATAGCCGAGCTTGACCGTCTCGCCGATCCTGAGCTTGCCGCCGTCGGGCGTCTCCTGGCCCACCAGCATGCGAAAGAGCGTGGTCTTGCCGGCGCCGTTCGGGCCGATCACGCCGACGATGCCGCCGGGCGGCAGGCGGAAGGAAAGGTCCTCCATCAAGAGGCGGTTGCCATAGCCCTTGCGGAGATGTTCGGCCTCGACGACGACGTCGCCGAGGCGGGGTCCCGGCGGGATGTAGATCTGCAAGTCCTCGGGCGCCCGCTCGCCGCCGCCCTGCAGCAAGACCTCGTAGGCGTTGAGGCGTGCCTTGCTCTTGGCCTGGCGGGCACGCGGGCTCTCGCGCACCCATTCGAGTTCGCGGGCGATGGTCTTCTGCCGCGCCTTCTCCTCGCGCTCCTCCTGCTCGAGGCGCTTCTGCTTCTGCTCGAGCCAGCCGGTATAGTTGCCCTCATAGGGGATGCCCTTGCCGCGGTCGAGTTCCAGGATCCAGCCGGCGACATTGTCGAGAAAATAGCGATCGTGGGTGACGGCGACGACGGTGCCCGGATAGTCGTCGAGGAAGCGCTCCAGCCAGGCGACGCTTTCGGCGTCAAGATGGTTGGTCGGCTCGTCGAGCAGCAGCATGTCGGGTTGCGACAACAAGAGGCGGCAGAGCGCCACCCGCCGGCGCTCGCCGCCGGAGAGTTTGTCGACGGCTTCGTCGCCCGCTGGACAGCGGAGCGCGTCCATGGCGATCTCGACCCTGTTTTCGATGGTCCAGCCGTCGATAGCGTCGATCTTCTCTTGCAGCTCGCCCTGTTCGGCGATGAGCGCGTTCATCGCCGTGTCGTCCATCTCTTCGGCGAAGCCGGCACTCACTTCGTTGAAGCGGTCGAGCAGCGCCTTCACCTCGCCCACGCCCTCCATGACGTTGCCAAGCACGTCCTTGGCCGGGTCGAGTTCCGGCTCCTGCGGCAGAAAGCCGACGCGCACCCCTTCGGCGGCCCACGCCTCGCCGGTGAAATCCTTGTCGAGCCCCGCCATGATGCGCAGCACGGTCGACTTGCCGGCGCCATTCAGGCCGAGCACGCCGATCTTGGCGCCGGGCAGGAAGGACAGCCAGATATTCTCCAGCACCTTCTTGCCGCCGGGATAGGTCTTGCCCATCCCCTTCATCACATAGACGTATTGGTAGGATGCCATGTCCTCGCCTTGCCACTGTTCGCTGGCGCGCGTTCTACCCCGAGCGTGCCCGAATGTGCAAATCCCGGCTCACAACCCGGTCACCGCCGTCTGGCTACCGGCCCGAACGGATCGATGACGCGGGCGCCGAGATCGGCGACGCCGGCCTTGTTTCGGGTCACCAGCGTCATGCAATGCACCTTGGCGGTCGCCGCCAGAAGTCCGTCGATGACCGAGACCGGCCGCTTGGCGCTCATCCGCCCCCATTCCTCGCCGACCGCGTCGTCGACCGGGAGGATGCGGCCGGCAAACGCCTGACGGACGGCGGCCAGCCACTGCTCAAGGGCGCGTCCCCGCGCGGGATCCTTGCCGCGCGCCAGTTCGATACCCTTGCGCACTTCGCCGAGGACCAGCACGCTGAGATAAAGGCTGGTATCGTCGATCGAGGCATACCAGGCACGGACATTGGCGTCGCAGCGCTCACCCTTGCGAACCTCGGAGATGATGTTGGTGTCGATCAAATAGGTCACGGATCGACATCTCGGCCGAGGTCGCGCATCCGGTCGAGATCGATGCCTTCGAGAGGCGCGGCGGCCAAGAGCGCCTTGAGGCCCGCCACCTTGCCGGCGCCGAAGCGCTCCCGCAACAAGGCGCGAGTCTCGCGTTCGCGCTCGGGATCGCCAAGGGCCTTGGCCATGCCACGAACCAGGACCGCGTCTTCCTTCAGGACATGCACCTCGACGCGCACGACGCCTTGCCGCTTCAAACGGCGGCGGAAGCTCTGGACGGCTTTCTTCTGGATGGCGGCCATGGCCCGATCTCTCCTTAATTTCCGGAAAAATAACCGGAAGTTACTCAAGCGCTAAGCGATCCCGCCGCAAACCCGGGTCGGGGCGGCCCCGGCGCCCGGCCCACGAAAGCTGGCCGGGGCGCCGGCTCCACGCTAGACTTGATGGGTTCGCCCGGGCAGACCGGGCGCCAAAAAGGCGTTGGGAGGGCACTCATGGCCCAGCAGGCTGAGACAAGAACAACCGATCGCGGCAATGCCGGCCGGCTTTATGGCCAACTCGAGGAGCGCATCCTGGCGCGCGACCAGGTGGGCGCCAGCCAGGTCTATTACGACTTGCTGCGCGACGGCCGGCCGCTCTCGGAACTCTTGGCCGAGGCGGTGCGTATCCACGCCCCCTATACCCACGTCCCCTACCATGAGCGTATCGACGAGGGCTTCATCAACTTCGTCAACAACGACCATTGCCTTTTGAGCGCCCGCGCCACCGTGCTGCTGTCCAAAATGGTGGGTGAGGGCGCCGTCTCGGGCCTGCCCATGGCCCAGACCATCTGGTACATCCCGACCGGCCTCGATATCTGGAACCAGAAGATCCTGAAGGCGCCGGGCCATTACGCGCGCGCACCCGGCGTGACGTTTACGGGGCCGCCGCCGGCACCGGCTATCGCTTGGCCGGATCAGGAGCCGATCGTCCTCGAGGGCCCCCTGCGTGAGCGCCTCGACCAATGGATCACCCTCGTCCAGCGCGGCCAGGTGATCGAGGCCTATCGGGTTTTCCTCGGCCTGATGACCGACAAGGCCAACCGCCGCGCGGTGTTGGCCGAACTGGTGTTCGCCGGCCTGATGGATGTGCAGGACCGCGTCTTCCTCAATCGCTCCTATACCACCGGCCACAAGTCCTTCCGGGCGCGCGCCACCGTCGAGGTTGCGAGCGCCGTCGGTTGGGACGATGCGCGCCACGTCATCTATGCGGGCGCTCTCGACATCGCGGTCGGCCCGCGCTGGTACTCGGGCTATGAGATGGCCTGCAACGTCATCCTGCACTTCATCGACCAGGAGAAGATCTCGGCGGTTCCCTATCGCGGCACGACGGCGAAGGAACGCCAGATGTTGGCGAACCAGGCGCCGCTCGACGCGGCCGAAACCGCCGAACTCATCGACGTGCTTATCCGCCGGCCGGAGCCCGCCTATCTGGAGTATGTGAGCCAATTGCTGCATGCCGGCAAGAGCCCGCGGCGAATCCTCGACGTCATCCAGCTCGCCGCGGCGCGAATCATCCTCGAGACCCGGATCGACACGAACTTCTCTATCCCGCAGCATTGCTATGAATATTGCAACACGCTCGGCTGGTTCTACGACAATTTCGATCACCCCCAGCGCCTGAAGCTCCTCTATGTGGCGGCGTCCTACCTCAACCGCAACGCCTGGAACCAGCAATACACCAAGGACAGCCATCGGTTCGAGGAACGGGTACCCGAGGGCGCCGACCGCATGAGCGCCGCTCGACTGGCGGAGCGGATGGAGGCGGCGATCCTCTCCCTTAATGGTCTGGAGAGTGCCACCTGGACGCGCGCTTATCTCGACAACGGCGGCGAACCGGCGGCGCTGGTGCGTCGCTTGGCGCTGATTGCGAGCCGCATGGGCAACGATCCCCACAACCAGGAGATCGCGCTCTGTCTCCTAGAGGACTATGGCAAGAACCAGTCGCCGGGCCGCGACGTGCTGCTGCTGGCCTGTGCTCACCACACCGCCCAGCACCGCAAATATGGCGACCCGCTGGAGGCGAGCCGCCGCTTTGGCGAGGCCATGGGGGTCGGCGACTGGAGATAGGGCGCCTATCTCTCGTCACCGGGTCGAAGTATCCGATCGAGCGGGAATATCAGGCGCGCCGAGGTCCCCTTGGCGGGCTGGCTGTCGAATTCCAGCTCGCCGCCACGGGCTTGCATCAGGGCCTCGACGATGGGGATGCCGAGGCCGGTTCCGGGCTGGTGGCTTTGGCTGATTTCCGAGCGCACCTGACCGAACGGCCGGCGGGCGACGGCAATCTGTTCGGCCGTCATGCCGACGCCGGTGTCGGTGATGGTGAGGACCAGCCGGCCGTCGGCGCGCCGTTCGCTCACCACCACCACATGGCCGCCTGTGGGCGTGAATTTCACGGCATTGGTCAAGAGGTTCAGAAGAATCTGGAGGAGGCGGCGGCGGTCGGCTCAGAGCCCGGCCGCGCCGTGGACGCCACCGGTCGCGATCGTCACGCCGGCGGCACTCGCTTGGCCCGCGACCAAATTGCAGCTTTCCCGAACCAGCTCGGCAAGGTCCACGGCTTCTTCGTGGAGGTCGAGCTGATTCGCCTCGATCGTCGCCATGTCGAGCACGCCATTGATGAGCGCCAGCAGATGGTTGGCCGCGTCGTGAATGTCGGTCGCATATTCGGCCTGTTTGGCCGTGAGTGGCCCGTGATAGCGGCCTTGCAGCATCTCGCCGAAGCCGAGGATGGCGTTGAGCGGCGTGCGAAACTCATGGCTCATATGAGCAAGGAAACCCGCCTTCGCCCGCGCTGCTTCATCGGCCCGTTGCTTCTCCATCACCAAGGCGTCGGTCATGGCGTCGTGATAGGCGGTGAGCACCAGGTTCATGTCGAGCATGATCGCGGTGGAGACGGCTTCGCAGACCGCTTTCCGGGCTTCAGGGTCGGTGTCGTAGGTTCGATGGATCAAGCGGTGTAGGCGATTGATGAAGAACAGGCACGCCCCGGTGAACCAGTGCGGTTCGAGCCCGATCCGCCAATGGGCGAGGCCAACGGCTCTGGTCCGGGCCATATAGTCGGCGTCGAATTGGCCCCGGAAGAGGATCGCCCAATGGGTCAGTTGCGCCGCCTTGAGGCGTGGCAGCGAGGTGCCGATCGTGTCGCGCAATTTAGGAACGGCCAGCAAGTGATCGTAGAAATCATCTAGAACTTTTTCGTAACAGCCCAGGTTGGGCGGCCATTTTTAGCGGATTTCCCTGGATGGCGGGGTCGGATTTCGATTCAAGAATCGGATGGTTCTCGAACCCCCCAACGAGCTGTCCCGGGAAGAGCTAATCGCGCTGGTCATAGCGCAAGCGACCGAGATCGCGGCGCTGAAGGCGCGGCTGGCGGAACTTGAGCGCCGGCTCGG
>SHVR01000018.1 GCA_009694185.1 Alphaproteobacteria bacterium
GCGTGCCCCACCCCAACCCCAGCCCATCAACCCCAAGCGCCGACCACCGACCTTCACCATCAAACGATGCAAATGGCGTCGCGGTCATGCTCGTCAGACGGAACCCAAGCCGGCGCCAGCCTCAGCACCGTGAATAGATCGGGGTAAATACGAAGCCCCTCCCGCGTTTCCAGGCGCGGCCCACGGCATGGTGACCGGCGCGGCGAACGCTGGGAGCGTGGATGAATGTATCGCCGAACGGCATGAACCATGGCCAAACAGTTTCTCACCCTCCCGCGCATCGTTATGGCCTGCCTCGCCGCCATGAACTGGGCGACCTTGGCGGCGCGGGCGGAGACGGTCCGTATCGGCGGAACCGGCGCCGGCCTGGCGGCCATGCACGCCGTTGGCGAGAGCTTCGTTGCGGCTCATCCGGACATGGGCGTCAACGTGCTGGCGAGCCTCGGCTCCTCCGGCGGCCTGAAGGCGCTGTCGGACGGGGCCATCGACCTGGCCATCGTCGCCAGACTCCTGAAACCCGAGGAGCGGCGGAGTGGGGTCACCATAGAGACCTGCATGACCACCGCCTTGGTCTTTGCCACATCGCACAAAGCGCCGCCGGGCATCGCCCTGGCCGACCTGCCCGGCCTCTATGGCAATCCGCGTCCGACGTGGCCGGACGGCACGCCCCTGAAGGCCATCTTGCAATCGAGGGCCGGATCGGAGGTCTCTTATCTGGCATCGAAAGTCCCCGGCCTCCAAGCGGCATTCGAAACAGCCTACAAGCGAGCGGACGTACCGGTCGGTGCCAGCGATCAGGAGAACGCCGATCTGGCCGAGAAGATCGCCGGCTCGTTCGCCATCACGACATTGGTACAGATCAGGGCGGAGCGTCTGCGGCTGCAGGTCATTGCGGTTGACGGCATCGTCCCCACGGCCGGGTCGATCGCGGACAAGTCCTACCCCTTCCCGATGCCGATCTGCCTCGTATTGCCGAACGCTCCGGCACCGGGAGCACGCAGATTCATCGAGCATCTGCGATCCCCGGCCGGGCACACGGTGTTGCATTCCTTCGATGTTCCGCCACCCGATTAGTACCGGATCATGACAGACGCTCATTCGTTTGCCCCGTTGTTGAAGATCGTCCACCGCTTCGCGGTGGTAATCGGCGTGACCGTCGCCCTGGCGGTGCCCGTTACCTTCGCGGTCCAGGAATATCTAGGCCTGGTCGACCGCCATCGGCTGAGCGCCAGACTGTCGGCCGACCGGGTGGCAATTTACGCCTACACCCATGGCGAAACCTGGCGCTACAGCGCCGACCGGGTCGCCGAACTGGTCATCCCGAGCGCCAGGGTCACCGACAACCCCAGGCAATCGGTCTATGATGTAGAGGGCAATCTGGTCGTAAGCATCGGCGCACCGACATCGGCGCCAACCCGCTCACAGCAATGGCCGATTATCGTTCAAGACGAGCGCGTGGGCTTTGTCGACGCGGAATACAGCCTGCTGCGCTGGATGGGGGAAGTCGGCGTGCTTACCCTCTTGGGTGGCGGACTCGGCCTCGGGGCTTATCTCTGTGTGTCCTTGGTACCTCTACGTGCCTTGCGGCGGCTCACCGGCCAGCTCGTGAGCGTCGAGGCGGAGCTCATCAAGTCCCATGCCAGGCTATCGGAGGCGATCGAGGCGTTCCCGGACGCCTTCGCCCTGTTCGACGCCGACGACCGTCTGGTGATGTGCAACCGGCGCCATTTTGAAATCTACGACACCTGCCTCGCCACCGATCCCGCCATCGCCATCGGCATGACGTTCGAAGAGATGCTGCGCAAGGGGGTCGGGGCCGGCCAGTTCCCCGCGGCCCACGGCCGCGAGGAGGCGTGGATCCGCGCGCGAGTCCATGAGCACAAGACCTTTGACGGCATGATCGAGCAGGAACTCAGCAACAGCCGCTGGCTGCGCATCGTCGAACACTCGACGGCCGATGGCGGTCGCGTCGGGGTGAGAAGCGATATCACCGAGCTGAAGCAGTCGGAGGCGGAGCGGACCAGGCTCCGGGATCAATTCCACCAGGCGCAACAGATGCAGGCCCTGGGTACGCTCGCCGGCGGCGTGGCCCATGACTTCAACAACCTGCTGGCCATCATCATCGGCCATGCCGAGCTCCTGGACACCGCCACGCCGGGGGCACCCAATTGGCAAAAGTCCGTGCACGAGATCATGCAAGCCAGCGAGCGCGGCGCCGAGCTGGTGAAGCAGATCCTGGCCTATACGCGGCGAGACCAGACGGCGGTGGCGACGATCCGGCTGGACGAGGTGATCGAGGAGGAGTTCGGGCTGTTGCGGGCGGTGTTGCCGAGGACCATCGAGCTCCGGTACCGGACAGAGCCGAACGCCGTGTTGCTCGGCAACCGGACCCAATTGCATCAGGTGCTCATGAACCTCTGCGTCAATGCCAGCCACGCCATGGGCAGCAAGCCCGGGGTGATCGAGATTGAGCTGCATGCGATCAATGTCGGTATCGGTGACCCGGACACAGCGCGGCTGCTGAAAGGCGGCCCACTGGCCAGCTCGGGAACGATCACACCATCGGCGGACGGCATGACACTGGTATCGAGCGTTGGCAAATTGACCGCGGGGCCGCACTGGCGCGTCACGGTCGGCGACAATGGCTGCGGCATGGAGCGGGCCGTACTCCAGCGGATCTTCGAGCCGTTCTATACCACCCGGGATGTGGGCACCGGGACGGGTCTGGGCCTCGCCGCCGTCAGTGGCATCGTGACCGGCATGGGCGGCGCGATCCTGGTGCGCACGGCGCCCGGGCGCGGCAGCGCCTTCGAAATATACCTGCCGGCCGCCAATGGCAGCGTAGCGACGAGCGAGGCCGCGGCGATGCCCGAGGCCGGCCATGGGCAGTCCCGGCGCGTGCTGTTTGTCGACGACGAGCCGGGACTGGTGGCGATCGCCGAGCAAATATTCAAGGGCGCTGGATACGCGGTCGTCGGCGCGACCGATCCTTTGACGGCGCTCCGCCTGTTCCGCGCCGAGCCGGGTGCCTGGGACCTCGTGGTCACCGATTACACCATGCCGCGCATGACCGGTATCGATCTGGCGCGGGAGATTATGGCAATACGACCGGATCTTCCCATCATCACGTGCACGGGTTACGCCGATGCGATCAACGAACAAGATACCGAGATCGCGAACATTCGCGAGCTGCTGATGAAGCCGACGCGCCGCCAGGCGCTGCTGGCGGCGGTGGAACGGGCGCTCACCTGACGGTTCCCAGCAAGCCCGTGAAATAATGGTGCCCAGGGACAGAATCGAACTGCCGACACGGGGATTTTCAGTTGGTATAAACCATGGCTGAAGCCCAAGAGGTAGTTTACGGCACGCGCCTGCCTACAGTATGTAGGGGCGTGGCTGATGAGTGACTTGAACAGATGACAGCCCTTCCGCCCGCTGGCGACATCCGACCCGAACCCTTCGCCGACGCTCTTGGCCGGCGCTATTTGTCCTATGCGCTCTCGACCATCATGGCGCGCTCGCTCCCCGACGTGCGCGACGGCCTGAAGCCGGTGCACCGCCGCCTGCTGCATGCCATGCGCGACCTGGGTTTGAACCCGGCCGCCGGATTCAAGAAATGCGCCCGGGTGGTGGGCGACGTCATGGGCAAGTATCACCCCCATGGCGACGCCGCCATCTACGACGCCATGGTGCGCCTCGCCCAGGAATTCTCGGTCCGCTACCCGCTGGTGGAGGGGCACGGCAATTTTGGTAATATCGACGGCGATAACGCCGCCGCCATGCGCTACACCGAGGCGCGCCTGACCGCCGTCGCCGAGGCGCTCTTGGCCGGCATCGCCGAGAACGCGGTCGATTTTCGGGCGACCTATGACGGTGAGGGCGAAGAGCCGGTGGTTCTCCCGGCGGCCTTTCCGAACCTGCTCGCCAATGGTGCCCAGGGCATCGCCGTCGGCATGGCAACCAACATCCCGCCCCATAATGCGGGCGAGATTTGCGAGGCATTGCTCTATTTGATCCGCCATCCGAAGGCGGGCATCGAGAAGCTGGTCGAATTCATGCCGGGGCCCGATTTCCCGACCGGGGGCATGCTCTGCGAGTCGCCCGAAACGGTGGCCGAAGCCTACGCCAAGGGACGCGGCAGCCTCAGGCTCCGCGCCCGCTGGCAGGTCGAGGAGCTCGGGCGCGGCAACTGGCAGATCGTCGTCACCGAGATTCCCTATCAGGTTCCCAAGGCCCGGCTGGTCGAGAAGATCGCCGAACTCTTGGAAGCCAAGAAGCTGCTCCTCCTCGACGATTTGCGTGACGAGTCGACGGAAGACGTGCGCCTCGTCCTGGTGCCTCGGGCGCGCACGGTGGAGCCGGCGGCACTCATGGAATCGCTCTTCCGCCAGAGCGAGCTGGAGATCCGCTTCGCCCTCAACATGAACGTGCTCGACGCCAACCAGGTGCCGCGCGTCATGTCGCTACGCGAGGTGTTGCAGGCGTTTCTCGATCACCGGCATGTGGTGCTGGTGCGCCGCACCGAGTTCCGCTTGGCGGCGATCGCCCGCCGGCTCGAGATCCTGGCGGGCTATCTGATCGCCTATGCCCATCTCGACGCCATCATCGCCATCATCCGCCAAGAGGACGAGCCCAAGCCTATCTTGATGCGGCGCTTCGAGCTCTCGGACATGCAGGCGGAAGCGATCCTCAACATGCGCCTTCGCGCCCTCCGCCGCCTGGAGGAGCAGGAAATCCGTGTCGAGCACAAGGCGTTGGCCGAGGAGCAGAAGGAGCTGACACGCCTCCTCAAGGACGAGGGCAGGCGCTGGACCCGGATCGGCGACGAAATCAAGGACATGCGCGCGCGTTACGGGGCGGCAACGCCGCTCGGCCGGCGTCGGACCGAAATAGTGGGGCCGCCCGACCCGGTCGAGATGAGGTCGGCCGAACTCGTCGAGCGCGAGCCGGTGACGGTGATCTGCTCCGACAAGGGCTGGATCCGGTCCGTGCGCGGCCATATCCCTGTCGACAGCGACATAAAATACAAGGAAGGCGACCGGGAGAAGTTCCGCGTCCTGGGCGAGACCACGGACAAGCTGATCGTGTTGGCGACCAACGGCCGATTCTACACGCTTGGCGTCGACAAGCTGCCGGGCGGACGCGGCCATGGCGAGCCGCTGCGCCTGATGATCGACCTCGCCAATGACGAGGAACTGGTGGTGCTCTTCATGCACCGGCCGGGCCGGCGCCTGTTGGTCGCCTCGGGCGACGGGCGCGGCTTCGTGGTGCCGGAGGACGAGGTGCTGGCCCAGACCCGCAATGGCCGCCAGGTGATGAACCTCGCCCAAGGCGTCGAGGCCCTCCGCGCGGTTGCCGCCGACGGCGATACGGTGGCCGTGCTGGGCGAGAACCGGAAGCTGCTGCTGTTTCCGCTGGCGGAGGTGCCCGAGCTTGCCCGCGGCCGGGGTGTCATCTTGCAGAAATACAAGGATGGCGGCCTCGCCGACATCAAGACCTTCAATCTGGCCGACGGCCTCACCTGGCGGAGCGGCGAGCGCACCCGGACCGAAACCCAGCTCGGACCCTGGCTCGCCAACCGTGCTCAGGCGGGCCGCCTGCCGCCGCACGGCTTCCCGCGCGCCAACCGCTTCGGGTGAGACTTTCAATACCGCCCCCCGCTGACAGGCGTCTTTCCCTAGCTTTCGGTGCTAACCAATCATATAACTAGTCAGAACGACCGAGCCTGGAGGACGTATGGCGAAGACATGGCAGGTTCAGGACGCCAAGGCGCGATTCAGCGAGTTTCTCGAGGCCAGCCTCACCGAAGGACCGCAGGTGGTGACCCGGCGCGGCCTCGAGGCGGCGGTGCTCGTCCCCATGGCAGAGTGGCGGCGGCTGGAACAACTGGCGCCGGCCAGTCTCAAAGACCTGCTTCTCGCACCAGACGCCCGCACCCAGGCGCTGACGCCGCCGCGCCAGAAGCGGCGGCGCCGCGCCGCACCGGTCTTCGAGTAGGTTCCATGTACCTCCTCGACACCAACGTCGTTTCGGAACTCAGGCGGCCAAAGCCGCACAAGGCGGTGCTCAACTGGATCGCCGGCGTCCCCGCGGAACGGCTGTACCTATCCGCGGTCACCGTCGGCGAGATCCAGGCGGGGATCGAGATCGCGCGCGAGCAGGATCCCACCAAGGCGGCGGAATTGGAGCATTGGCTGGATCGGCTGGTCGCCAGCCACGGCGGTTTGGCGATGGATGCGGCTGCGTTTCGGGAGTGGGCGCGGATCATGCACGGAAAGTCCGACACACTCATGGTAGACGCCATGATCGCCGCGATGGCGATCGTGCACCGGCTCACGGTCGTCTCCCGCAATACCAAGGGATTTCCGCAGCCTTGGACGGGATGCGGTGAACCCGTTTAGGCCAGCCTGAGCGGTTCGTGTTATCTGCCCGACACGGGTACGGCGGTCAGCCTGGCGCCGAGCGCCTTGACCACCCGCGGGATCGTGCCGAACTCCGGGTTGCCGTTGGGGCCGAGCGCCCGATAGAGGCTCTCGCGCGAGAGGCCGGCGGACTTGGCGACCTCCGACATGCCGCGCGCGCGGGCGACATCCCCGAGGGCGGCCGCGATAAGCGCGGCATCGCCGTCCTCGAACACCGCCTCCAGATAGAGGGCGATGCGCGCGCCCCTGTCGAGGCTGTCGGCGATATCCCAGGGACGCGTCTCAATTGGCATCACCTACTCTCTCAACTCCCCCGGCCGCCATTGGCGCCCAGCCGGTGCGGCCGAGGGCTTCGAGGGAGGGAAAGCGGCGCTTATAGTCCATCTTGGGGCTGCCCCCGACCCAATATCCGAGATAGACGTAGGGCAGGCCCTCGGCGCGGGCGCGCTCGACCAGCCAGAGGATCATGAACGTGCCCAGGCTGCGGCGCGCCCAGCCATCGTCATAGAAGCTGTAGACGGCGGAAAAGCCATCGCTCATGCGGTCGGCGATGCAGCCCGCCACCAAGCCGCCATCGGTCAGGCGTGCCTCGATCAGGTGGGTGTCGACGGGTGTGTCCTCCAGCATCGCCCGATAGTCGCCATAGCTCATGCCAGCCATGTCGCTCAGCCCGTGGCGCGAGCGCTGGTAGCGTGTGAACAGGCGATACTGGTCGCGCGCGGCTTTGGGTGGTAGCGAGCGGACCGCGAGATCGGCGTTGCGAGCGAGGATGCGGCGAAAGCTCCGGGTGAACTGGAAGTTGCCGACCCCGATGCGCACCGGAACGCAGGCGCTGCAACCCTGGCAGGTCGGCCGATAGGCGAGATTATGGCTGCGCCGGAAACCCGCCCGCGAGAGTGCCCCGTAGAAGTCGTCGGCGCCGTCGCCACCCAGCTCCACCACCAGCTTCTGCTCGGAGCGGGCGCCGAGATACGGGCACGGCACGGCCATGGTGGCGAAGAAGTGGCGCAGCGGCTGGCGAGGCGGCAGTATTTCCATGTCCGGACGGTGCCTGTTGGTGCCCGCGCCAAGATATAGGATGGGCGGGTAAACCTGCAAACGGCGCGTTCTGCTTAATCGCCGAAAACCAGAGCCCGGCATGGGCATCGAGACCCGCCCCGGTGAAATGGCAGCCGTCATGGCGGAGGGCGGGGCCGGCGAGCGTGTCGGTGTCCGGCCCGGGCAGGACACCGGGCGTTCCGGCCGCGACCGCCCGCTGCGCCGAGCGAATCGCCTCACTGCGGGACCCCGCGCCACAGAGCGAGGCTTGGGCCACGTATATCGGCGCCTGGATGCCGGCACCCCGTATGGCCGCGACGACCCCGGTCAGCTGGCGATGATGCCGAGCGGCACCCATGCCGGCGATGGCGTCGCTTTCGCCCTGGTGCCAGAGGACATGGGTGGGCGGGAGGAGACCGGCGTCGCGTGCCCGCCGGGCGGCCCAGGCGATGCGCGGGCGCCCCTCGCCCTCGGCCCAGGCGACGACCGAAGTCGCTTCGACGGCGATGGCAATGATGACGACCCGCTCATAGGCTCCGGCCTCGACCAGGCGGGTGGCGAGGCGACTCCACACCGACCCTTCGGTGCCGGTGGCGCCGAGCAGCGGATCGCGGGCGCGGTAGCAACGACCGTCGAAGGGGTTGAAATTGAAGACTGCCGCGGATGGGCTGTGCGGCGTGGCGCCATGGTTGGCGGCGTTGGATTGGCCGAGGGTGAAGAGGACCGCCGTGCCAGGCCCGGCGAGCGCGCCGCAGTCCGCCGGCTCGCGTTGGCCGGTGTCGCGGAAGCCCGCATCTTGCGGCGGGCCGTCGTCGATCCAAATAGCGGCGCCCGCATAGCCGAAAGCGGCGACGATCAGGGCGGCGGCAATCTTGCGGGTTGTGGCATGCACCCGGCTCACTCCATCACCCCTGATGGCTTGATGCGGGTCCCTGCCCCCGTTCGCATCAACGCTTTGTTAAGCGATGCCGCGTTAAGAGCGGGTTAACAGGGGACGTCAGGCGCCCTTGGCCGACTTGTCGCGCAGCATGACGATGCTGACCCGGCGGTTGCGCGGCGACAGCGGGTCGTCGGGCACCAGATGTTCGGTGTCGGCCTTGCCACTGACCCGGGTGATGCGCTCGGCCGGAACGCCGAGCTCGAGGAGGACGCGCCTGGTGCTATTGGCGCGGTCGCTCGAGAGCTCCCAATTGCCGTAGCCACCCGGTTGGCGTAGGGCCTGGCGTCGGTATGTCCGGTCACCGCGAGCCGCTTCGGCACTTTATTGACCGCCTTGGCGATCACCTCGAACAGCTTGCGGGCTTGCGGCAGCATCTGGCTGCCGCCGTGCTCGAACATGGCCAGCTTGTCCTGGTCGACGATCTGGATGCGCAAACCTTCGTCGGTCTGGTCGATCACCACGCTCTCGGCCAGGCGCTGGAGGTCGGTGGTTTCCTGGATCGCTTGGCGAAGCGCCTCGGCGGTCTCGGCGAACTGACGCTGTTCGCGTTCGCCCTCGGCAATCTCGGTCAGGCGCTGTTGTTCCTGCTTGCCGTCGGCCTGGCGCTTGGCATTGGCGCGGGCGACTTTCGATTCCTTGCTGTCAGGTTCGGGTTCGGCCTCGCTCGGACCACGCTGGCGGCTCTGATTTTCCTCGTCGGCTTCCGTTTCATCGTCCGGGCTGTCGACGACCGGCGGCGGTATCGCCATCATAATGCCGGGTGGCCCGCCGGTGGAGCGCATCTGGCCCTCGGGCGCCATGACCATGCCACCCAGCAGGCCGCCGGAGCCACTCTTGCTGGCGGCGACGCTCGCCGGCGCGAAATAATCGGCGATGCCGAGCTTCTGTTCCTCGGTGGTCACATTGAGCAGCCACAGCAACAAGAAGAACGCCATCATCGCGGTCACGAAGTCGGCGTAGGCCACCTTCCAGGCGCCGCCATGGTGCCTGCCATGTCCGCCGTTCTTGATCTTCTTGATGATCGGGGCGAGATCGTTTTTGCCGTCCGCCATGGCTCAGCCGTCCCCCGGCGCCCGCTCAGCCGAAGGCTTCGGGCGGCAGCGCCGCCAGCGCTTCATCGAGCTTGAAGAAGCTCGGCTGCACCGTGCTCGGCACGTTGCCGCGGGCGATTTCCACCACGATCTGGGGCGCGTTGCCGTGCAAGTAGGCAACCAGCGAGGCGCGGATGATCAGGTAGAATTGATGGTCTTCCTCGATGACCTGCTTCATGCGATTGGCGAAGGGACCGACCATGCCATAGGCGAGGAACACGCCAAGGAAGGTTCCGGTGAGCGCGCCGCCGATCATCTTGCCGAGGATTTCCGGGGGCTCGATAATCGCCGACATGGTCTTGATGGTGCCAAGCACCGCCGCGACGATGCCGAGGGCCGGCATGCCGTCGGCGAGCGTTTGCAGGGCGCCCGTCGTCTGCATCGCTTCGTGGTGATGCTTCTCCATTTGCTTTTCCATGGCATCCTCGACCTGGTGCGGATCGTCGAGGTTCATGGTCATCATGCGCAGCGTGTCGCAAATGAAGTCGATGGCGAAATGGTCTTTCAGAATCTTCGGGTAGCGTTGGAAGATGTTGCTCTCGGCCGGCTTTTCGGCATGCGCCTCGATGGCCATGATGCCTTTCTGCTTGAGTGTGCGCGAGAGGGCGAACAGCAGGCAGAGCAGGTCCGTATAGTCGGCCGCTTTCCATTTCGGCCCGCCCAGCACCTTGCCAAAGTCGCCGAGGGTGCGCTTGACGATGTCCATGCTGTTGGCGATCAGCAAGGCGCCAATGCCCGATCCACCGATCATGATCATCTCGAAGGGAAGCGCCTTCAGAATGATGGTCATCTTGCCGCCGGCCAGCAGGTAGCCGCCGAAGATGGCGCCGAATACGACGGCGAGACCGATCATCGCTAACATGGAACGTCCCGTCTTTTTCCTTTAGGCTCCCCAATGTCGCTCGCCAACCCTTCGATTTCGTTAAAATGTCCGGGATACCGCGATGACCGTCGACACACGCGCGTTTCGTGACGCCCTGGGCTGCTTTCCAACCGGCATCGCGATCATGACAACCGTGAACGAAGCGAACGGGCCGGTCGGCGTGACCGTCAATTCGTTCACCTCGGTCTCCTTGCGCCCACCGATGATCCTCTTCTGCCTCGACCACGGCTCGCGGTCGCTGGTGGATTTTCGTCGCTGCCGCAACTTTGTCGTGAATTTCCTGAGTGAATCGCAGCGCGATCTTTCCAATCGCTTCGCGTCCAAGGCGGAGAAGCCATTCGAGGGGGTGGACTTCGAGCGGAGCGAGCGAGGATTGCCGCTGTTCCCCGGCAGCCTGGCCTATCTGGAATGTCGGGTCGAGGCGCTGCACCCCGGCGGCGACCACGACATCATTCTCGGCGAGGTGATCGGCTTCAAGAACCCGGGCAACGCCCGTCCGCTGCTGTTTTATCGTGGCGGCTACCGGCTGCTCGACACCGAAGCGACCGCCTGACGGAATCTCAACCCTCGTTTTCCCGGGCGGTGCCGGCGAGGACGCGGGCCGGCGTGCCGGCGGCGGCGAGTGCCGCCATGATGGTGCGCATGTGACTCGCGTCGCGGGTCTCGATCATCAGATCCACCTCGGTCATGCGCACCGGTACGTCATGGAACCAGCGCTGGTGGATCACCTCGACCAAATTGCCGCCAAGCTGGCCGATCCGCTGGGTAATGGCCGCCAGGCTTCCGGGCTCGTCCCGGAGTTCGACCCGGAGGCGCACCAGCCGGCCTTCGCGCACGAGTCCGCGCATCAGGATGGACGCCAGCAGCCGGGCGTCGATATTGCCGCCCGAGACGACCAACCCGACGCGCCGGCCCCGGAAACGCGGCGGGTCGGCCAGCAACGCAGCCAGGGGCGCGGCACCCGCCCCCTCGGCCATGACCTTGGTACTGTCGAGCAGCATCTGGACCGCCTGTTCGATCAGCGCCTCGTCGGCCAGCAGAATATCGTCGACCAGCGCTTCGACGATTGGGCGGGTGCGGGCGCCAGGCCGTTTCACGGCGATGCCCTCGGCTAGTGTCGGCGCACCCTTTGGGGCGGCGAGGCCACGGATAGCATGATGCATGGACGGATATTGCGCCGCTTGCACACCGACAATCTCGATTTCGGGCTTGAGCGCCTTGGCGGCGATGGCGCAACCGGCGATCAGGCCGCCGCCGCCGATCGGTACCACCAGCATGTCGAGATCGGGCACGGCCGCCAGCATTTCCAGCGCCACGGTGCCTTGGCCGGCAATGATGCGGTCGTCGTCGTAGGGGCGGACGATGGTGAAGCCATGGCGCGCCGCGAGGTGCCCGGCATGGTCTTCGGACTCGGATAAACTATCGCCGTGGGGCACCACCGTGGCACCCAGGGCCTGGGTGCGGCGAAGCTTGACGAAGGGTGTGGCGACCGGCATCACGATGGTCGCGGGAATCCCGAGGCGGGCGGCCATGCCGGCCAGGCCCTGGGCATGATTGCCGGCCGAGGCCGCCGCGACACCGGCCCGCCTGGCATCGGCGTCGAGGGCGAGCAGCCGGTTGAGCGCGCCGCGCTCCTTGAACGAGCCGGTCTGCTGCATGTTTTCGAGCTTGAGAAACACCGTCGCGTCGAAGCGCTCGGACAAGGCGGGCGCAGCCACCGTCGGCGTCTCGATGATCGCATGCCGGATGGCGGCCGCCGCCTCGCGGATATCGGCGAGGCTGACCGTCATGGGCCCCGGCCCGCACGCGACGAGGGGCCGCCCAGTGCCGGCACGAGGCGGAGTGTCGGGCCACCCTCGGGCGCCGAGACCAGCCGCAGATATTCGCCGTCGCGCCAGCCTTTGAGCAAGTCGCCATAATGCCGCGACAGGGGATTGCCCGATTGGCCGGCCGCAATGGCGAAGCGCGACCGGTCGAGATCGCCCAAATCGTAGATCGCGCGATAGCCGGCGCCATGGACATTGGCGAATGGGTCTTTCTGGGCGGCGATCTGGGGCATGCCGCGGTTGAGGGTGTAACTGCCGCCGTCGCTTTCGATCGATAGCTCGAGAAGATTTCCGATGATGGGGACGCCGTCGAATAGGGCGTGCTTGAAGCGCGCCCGGTGGGCATCGCCCCAACGCCAGCGCGCCATGTCCGAACCATGGCGCCCAGTGAGCTGGTCGAGAGCCCGTTCGAGCGCCGCCGCCAATTTCGCCGAGCAGCCGGGACCTTCGGCCTGACACCAGGCGCCCGGGTTGGCAAGCGCGCGGATGAAGGCGAGTGGGCGCTCCGACCACCAGATGGCGAACACGGGCCCAAGCCTGGGCTCGAATACTTCCCGGATCGCTTCTCGGAGCCAGGCATAATAGATCAGCGGCTGTGGCCGCGAGCGGTCCATGCGACCGTCCCAACGACTAAGCAGCGACATCGCGCTGGCCGCCCGTTCGCTGGCGGGCGAGGCGCTGAGTAAGAGGGGCAACAGATCGGCCACCTCGGGCGACAGGATATCGAGTTGGATGGTGGCACTTCGATCGATGTCGTGGGGGCCGGCCATGTCGATGAGTTCACGGAGCCGCTGGGCGCGGAATGGCGGTTCCCAATCCGCGCCCAGGAAATGCGGGTGGCCGGCGGGAACCGGGCGTTCATTGGCGTTGGCGATGTAGCCCGAGGATGGGTTCAGGCTGTGGGGCAGGCTGGAGAACGGCAGATAGCCGATCCACTCGAATTCGCCGGTCCAGCCCGGCAACGGCAACCGCCCGTCGCCGGCCTGGCGGATGGGCACCCGCGCCGGGGCATGGAAGCCGATATTGCCGGCCCGGTCGCCATAGAACACGTTCTGTTGCGGTGCGTGGAAGGATTGGAGCGCGGTCGCGACATCCTCCGCGTTGCTCGCCCAATTCAGCCCATGCACCGCGACGGCGGTCAGATCGCCGGGCAAGAGCGCGGTATCGGCGAGCGCGAGCACATGACCCTCGGGTGTCAGGTCGCAGACTTCACGGGCGACATCGGACACGACCGGCCCGTGATGGGTCGCGCGCACGGTATGGATCGCGTCCTTGCCCCAGCGCACGCGAATGCTCTCCTCGCGTACCGTCAATGCCCTGGGGCCCTCGGGCATCACATAGCGGCTCGGATCGCCCGGCACCAGCCGGTCGATAAAGATGTCGGAGGTGTCGCCGCCCGTCGTGGTGAATCCCCAGGCGATCCGGCCATTATGGCCGAGGATGATAAACGGCACGCCCGGATGGGTGGCGCCCGCGAGCTGCCAATCGGGCAACTCGATCCGCGCGAGATACCAGACATTGGGCACGCCGAGCGCCAGATGCGGGTCGTTGGCGAGCAGCGGCTTGCCGCTCCGGGTGCGTTCGCCCGCGATCACCCAGGCGTTGGAGGCCCCTTGGCCGACAATGTCATCGGGTAGGCTCGCCAGCAGGCGGTCGATCGCGCCCGCCATCTCAAGGCCCGCCATCTCAAGGAGCGCGCCCTGGGCCGTCACGGTGCTGGGGGCGCCCGGTGGATAAGGCGGCCAGAGTGTATCGAGGGCGCTGTGCCCGAGACGCGCCGCCACTCTGCCGCGCAGCAGGTCGCCCCGCCAGCCGGCGCCAAGGCGAAGCGCCATGAGCCGTCCCCACACCAGGGAGTCGGCCGTCCGCCATGGCTCCGGGCGATGCAGGAGCGCCGCGAATTCGATCGGCAACGCCCGCGGATGATGAGCGAGGAAGGCGTTCACGCCCGCGGCATAGGCTTCGAGCGCCCCGCGCACGCTCGCCGGCATCTGTTCGGCGTCGTCTTCGGCGAGGCGATAGAGCCCGAGCGTGCGCATGAAGCGGTCGAGGGGAAGGGCCTTGGCACCCACCAGTTCCGCCATGCGGCCGGCCGCGACCCGCCGCATCGCTTCCATTTGCCAAAGGCGATCCTGGGCATGGACGAAACCGAGGCCGAAATAGGCGTCTTGCTCGCTTTCGGCCCTAATCGTCGGCACGCCTTCCGGGCTACGCGAAATGGCAACCGTCGATCCGATCCCCGCGACGGCGATTTCACCCTCGATTTGCGGCAGCGATGTCAGCAGCCATAAATAGCCGCCGGCGCCGCCCACTGCCAACAGCGCCGCCAGGAAGATGAGACTGCGAAAGAGTCGGGCTTTAAGGCGGCGCATGGCGGGCGGAGTTTACGTGGCGGGTTGGCTTGGGCGTTCAACCCGTCTTCATCATGCCATCTTCATCATGCCATCTTCATCATGATGGTCTTCTTGTGGGTGAAATGTTCGAGCATGGACTCGAGCGAGGCTTCCTTGCCAAGCCCCGACTGCTTGACACCGCCATAGGAGATGTTGGGCTGGACCACTAGGTTCTGATTGACCTGGACGAGGCCCGCTTCCAACCGCTTGGTCGCATCGAGTGCGACTTGCAGATTGCGGGTCCAGATCGACGCGGCCAAGCCGAAATCGCTGTCGTTGGCCTGCTCGATGACCCGGTCATAGTCCCGCCATTTGATGATGCAGGTGACGGGGCCGAAAATTTCTTCCTGGCAGAGCTTGGCGTCGTTCTCGAGCCCGGTGAAAATCACCGGTTGCACGAAGAGGCCATCCTTGAGCGCGGGGTCGCTCGGCATGACACAGCAGGTAAGGGCCGTGGCACCCGCCGTCGCCTTGCCGATGGCGATATAGGATTGCACCTTGTCCATCTGCTGGCGCGAGATGATGGCGCCGATGTCGGTCGCCTCGTCCATCGGGTCGCCGATTTTCATGGCCGTGACCTTCGCCCCGAGCTTGGCGACGAAGCTGTCGTGAATTTTCTCATGCACGAAGATGCGGCTCGCCGCGGTGCAGCTCTGCCCTTGGCGGGTGAAGCGCATGCCGATGATGGCGCCATCGACCGCGCGGTCCACATCGGCGTCGTCCATGACGATCATCGGGCTCTTGCCGCCGAGTTCGAGGGTCGCGGGGATGAGCTTCTCCGCCGCCATCCGGGCGATGATCTTGCCGGTCTCGACCGAGCCCGTGAACGTGACCTTGCCGACATGTTTGTGGGCCACCAGCGGCGCGCCGCAGTCGGGGCCGTAGCCCGAGAGGATGTTCATGATGCCGGGCGGCAGGGCCTGGTTCATGATCTGGGTAACGCGCAGCACGGTCAGCGGCGCTTCCTCGGCCGACTTCACCACCACGGCGTTGCCGGCGACGATGGCGGGCGCCACCTTGAGAGCCATCAGGAGCAGCGGCACGTTCCACGGAATGATGGCGCCGACGACGCCGATCGGCTGGCGCACCGTCACCGACAGCACATCATTGGCGAAGGGCACGCTCTCGCCCTTCAGCTCGGAGCCGAGGCCGCCGAAGAAGGTGAACACGTCGGCGAGCACACCCGCCTCGATGCGGCTCTCGGTGCGGATGGCCTTGCCGGTTTCGAGGGTAATGAGGCGAGCCAGCTCCTCGACATGGTCCATCAGCAGGCGGCCACACTCGGCGACGGCCTTGCCGCGATCGCGCGCGTTCTTGTCGGCCCAGACCTTTTGGGCAAGCTTGGCGGCGGCGACCGCGGCGTCGACGTCGGCCGCGGCACCCAGTGCCGCCGCGCCGATCGTGCGGCCATTGGCCGGATTGACCACGGGGAACGTCCGGCCCGAGACGGCGGCGCAGAACTCGCCGGCGATGAAATGCTTGCCCGATAACTCCTTGGCGAGGGCTTGGGGGTCGAGATTGGGTGTCAGGCGATTGAGGCTCATGGTTTCGTTCCCTACAATCAGTCGGCCGCTTCGGGCCGCAAGTTCAGTTCACGCAGGATTTTCTCGCGGTCCTGGTCGACGTCGGGCGCCGTGGCCCGGGTCGTCGGATCGGCGAAGCCCGAGATCTTAACCGGGTTGCCGGCCACCTTGAGCGCGCCGGCCTTCGGGTCGTCGATGCCCACCAGCATGTTGCGCGGCCCGATCTGGGGGTGTTTGACGACATCGGCCACATTATTGACGCCGCTCGCCGGCACGCCGGCCGCGTCGAGCTCGGCCAGCCATTCGCCGGTCGTGCGCCGGGCGAGCGCCGCCTCATATTCCCTCTCGACCTCGGGCTGGTGTCGGTTGCGGAGCGCGTTGGTCTTGAAGCGCGGATCGTCGATCATGTGGGCGACACCCAGGACCTCCGAGGCGCGCTTGAACATGGCGTCGTTGCCGCCCGCCACGATGATGTGGCCGTCCTTGGTCTTGAACACCTGGAAGGGCGTGATCGAGGGATGCCGGCCGCCGAGCGGCCCCGGGATCTCGCCGGTCGCGGAATAGCGGACGATGGCGTTTTCCATCAAGCTCACCTGGCAGTCGAGCATGCCGATGTCGACCTTGCGCGCCTCGCCGGTCAAGGCGCGATGAAAGAGGGCGGCGTTGACGCCGATGGTCGTAAATAGGCCGGCCGCCACGTCGCCGATCGACATGCCGACTCGCGTCGGCGGCGCCCCCGGCTGGCCGGTGATGCTCATGATGCCGCCCATGGCCTGGACCACCATGTCGTAGGCGGGGCGCTCGGAATGGGGGCCGGTGTGACCGAATCCCGAGACGGCGGTGTAGATCAGGCGCGGATAGCGGGCGTGCAAACCGTCCCAGCCATAGCCGAGCTTCTCCATAGTGCCGGGGCGGAAATTCTCGATCACCAGGTCGGCGCGCTCCAAGAGCGCCTCGAAAATGGCGCGATCGCCGGGCTGCTTGAGGTCGAGGGCGATGCTTTCCTTGCCGCGATTGATGGAGATGAAATAGGCCGACTTGCCATTGACGAACGGGCCGTATTCGCGCGCGTCGTCGCCGCTGCCGGGGGTTTCCACCTTGATGACCCGGGCGCCGAGTTCGGCCAGCATCATGGTGCAGAACGGTCCGGCGAGGACGCGGGTCAGGTCGACGACGGTCACGCCGTGCAAGGGTCCGTCAACGGGCATGCTTACCTCTGGCTCCGGTTGCTTCGGGTTGGGAAATCGAGATCGGCAAAGGTAGAGCATGATCCCGGCGAAATGAAGCGCCTGGATCGGGCCGGTCACGGCCCGTTTTGCCACTTTCGGCCGCCATGGCCCCATGCTATCGGTTTCACGATGGCGCGATATGGCGATAAAAGGCAACAAAGGGGAGGCACGAATACCATGTCGGCTTTGGCACGTGGCGGTATTTACGCCGCGGTACTGATCCTTGCCGCCCTGGCCGGGACGATCCCGGTGGCGGCCCAGGAATTTCCCACCCGGCCGGTCACCCTCATCGTGCCATGGCCGGCGGGGGGCGCCACCGACCGGCATTTTCGGGTGCTCGCCGAAACCACCAGCCGGCATTTGGGCCAGCCGATCGTCGTCGACAACAAGCCGGGCGGCAGCGGAACCGTGGGCCCGGCGACGCTGGCGGCCACATCCAAGCCCGACGGCTATACGCTGGCGCAACTGCCGATCACCGTCTTTCGCATGCCGCATATGGTGAAGGTGAGCTACAACCCGGCGAAGGATTTCAGCTTCATCATCCATGTGACCGGCTATACCTTCGCCACCATGGTGCGCGCCGACGCGCCCTGGAAGACCTGGCAGGAGTTCATCGCCCACGCCAAGGCCAATCCCGGCAAGGTGAGCTATGGCAGCCCGGGCACCGGCTCCACCCTGCACGTCACCATGGAGCAGATCGCGCTCCAGAACGGCGTCAAATGGACCCATGTGCCGTTCAAGGGCGAGGGCGAGATGACACCCGCCTTGCTCGGCGGCCATGTCATGGCCAGTGCCGGTGGGACGGGTTCGAGCCAGCTCGTCGAGGCGGGCGAGCTGCGATATCTGGTGTTCTGGACCCAGGATCGCCTCAAGCGCTTCGCCAATGTGCCGACCCTCCTCGAAGTCGGCGAGAAGATCGTCTCCAACTCGCCCTATGGCGTCGCCGGCCCGAAGGGAATGGATCCGAAGATCGTCAAGATCCTGCATGACGCCTTCAAGAAGGGCATGGAGGAACCGGCCCACCGCAAGGTGCTCGACGAACTGGACCAGGAATATATCTACATGAACTCCGCCGACTACGCGGCGGCGGCCTTACGCACCATCGACGAACAGGGTGCCTTGATCGAGAGCCTGGGTCTGAAGGCAAAATGAGCGGCCAACAGGCGCGGCGGACGCGCCTCAAGGCGGATACGGTCGGCGGCCTGTTCTGGGTCGCGGGCGGACTCTGGATCGCCTGGGAGGGACGCGAGCTCGGCCTGGGCACGCTCCGCGATCCGGGCTCGGGACTGATCCTCTTCTGGGTCGGGCTCGCCATGGCGGCCATGTCGGCGGTGACGCTGGTGACCGGCTTCCTGGCCCGGCCCGCCGCGGCGGGCGAGTGGGCCGACTGGCACGGGCTGGAGTGGCGCAAACTCGCGGTCGTGCTCGCGACCATGATCGTCTATGCGGGCGCCCTGGAGCCGGTCGGTTTCATTCCGGCAACCCTGGTCTTGATGGCCGTGCTGTTCCGAGCGGTCGAGCCGCAGCCCTGGCATGTCGTGCTGCTGGGCGCCCTCATCACCACGACGGTCGTCTATGTCGTCTTCAAGCTTGGCCTCGGAACCCAGCTCCCGGACGGCCTCCTGGGCGCGGGCTGACGATGGATATCTGGCAGAGCCTGGCGCTCGGGTTCGGCGTTGCCCTCGATCCGATCAACCTCGCCTATTGTTTCCTCGGCGTCTTCATCGGTACGCTGGTGGGTGTGCTGCCGGGCATCGGTCCCGTCGCCGCCATGTCGCTGCTGCTGCCGGTGACCTTCAACATCACGCCCGAGGCCGGCATCATCATGCTGGCCGGCATCTATTACGGCTCGATGTATGGCGGCTCGACCACGGCGATCCTGGTGAACATTCCGGGCGAGGCGGCCTCGGTGATCACCACCATCGACGGCCACCAAATGGCGCGCCAGGGCCGCGCCGGACCCGCCTTGGGCATGGCGGCAATCGGCTCGTTCATCGCCGGTACGCTGGCGATCGTCGGGCTTATGCTGCTCGCGCCCCCGCTCACCAAGCTCGCGGTCAAGTTCGGCCCGGTGGAATATTTCAGCCTGATGGTGCTGGGGCTCACCATCCTCAGCTATCTCACCCATGGCTCCATGCTGAAGGCGCTGGTGATGGCCTGCTTCGGGGTCGTGCTCGGCCTGATCGGGCTGGATTCGATCAGTGCGACACCCCGGCTCACCTTCGACCGGCTCGAGCTGATCGACGGCATCGGCCTGGTGCCGATCGTCATGGGATTGTTCGGGGTGGCGGAAATTCTGGTCAATCTGGAACGCGAACTCAAACGCAGCATCGTCGAAGCCAAGATCACCGGCCTGATGCCGACGCTCAAGGATTGGGGGATGAGCAAATGGGCGCTGGCGCGCGGCTCGCTGATCGGCTTCTTCCTCGGCATTTTGCCGGGCGGCGGTGCCGTGATCGCCTCGTTCCTTTCCTATGCCGTCGAAAAGCGCATCTCCGCGACGCCGGAGCGCTTCGGCCATGGTGCCATCGAAGGCGTCGCGGGACCCGAGGCCGCCAACAACGCGGCGGCGGGCGGTGCCTTTATCCCGCTGATGACCCTCGGCATCCCGCCCAACGTCATCATGGCGCTGCTGCTCGGGGCCTTCATGGTGCACGGCCTGCAACCGGGGCCCTTGATGATGACTAGGAACCCGGAGGTCTTCTGGGGGATCATCGCCAGCATGTATGTCGGCAACATCATGCTGCTGGTGCTCAATTTGCCGCTGGTGGGCATGTGGGTCCAGGTGCTGCGCGTGCCCTATCGTATCTTGTTCCCGTTGATCCTGATGTTTTGCATCATTGGGGTGTTCAGCGTTGGCAACGCGATCTTCGACATCTATGTGATGATCGGTTTCGGAATCGTTGGCTATTTGATGCGCAAGTTCGGCTATGAGGGTGCACCCCTGGTGCTGGCTTTCGTGCTGGGGCCGCTGCTCGAGAACAATCTCCGCAAGTCGCTGATCCTCTCGCGCGGCGACTTCATGACGTTCGTCGAGCGGCCGATCTCGGCGGCCTGCTTGGGACTTGCCCTCTTGCTGCTCCTTTCGACCCTGGTGCCGTGGCTCCGGGCAAAGCGCCAGAAGATTGCCCTCGACGAGACGGCTTGAGGGCGGGACCCCGTGCCCGAATTCGATCCGACGACCATCGCCATGGTAGCCCTTGGCCTCGCCGCCGGCGGACTGGTCAAGGGCGTCACAGGGCTTGGGCTGCCGATCGTGGCGCTCCCGATCCTCACCACCGTCATGGAGGTGCCGGCGGCAATCTCGGTGATGCTGGTCTCCATGCTGCTCACCAACGTGGTGCAAGCTTGGCGAACCGGGCGCGTGATGTGGGCCGTTCGCCGTTTCTGGACCCTGGCGCTGGGCGTCGCCGTCGGCACCATCATCGGCGGCAATTTATCGGCCCAGCTCGAATCTCGCTGGCTCTATAGCATCGTCGCCGGTTGCATGCTGGCGTTTGCCGGCCTCGGGTTCAGCCGCTTCGAGCCCCGGGTGCCGGAGACGAGCCGGGTGTGGCTGAGCCCCATGGTCGGGCTGTCGGCCGGCGTCCTCGGCGGCATGTCCACGATGTTCGGGCCGCCCTTCGTCATCTACATGGCGGCCCTCAGGGTCCCCAAGGAGGAGTTCGTCGCGTCTATCAGCATGTTCATGCTGGTGGGCTCGGTCTGTCTGGGTGGCACCTATTCGGCGCTGGGGCTCTTGGGCGAGCAGGCCTGGCTCGCCTCGTTCTTGGCGTTCGTGCCGGCGCTCATCGGCCTCCAATTGGGCGCCTGGGTGCGCGATCGCATCGACCAGGAGCGCTTTCGCAAAGTCGTCTATCTGGCCCTGATTTTGCTCTCGTTGAACCTGCTGCGGCGCGCGTTTTTCTGATCCCTGTCAGGTAGAGAGCGCGGCGCGGCCGGCTTCGGTCAGCTTGCAGACCAGCCAATCGGGCTTCAAGGGATTGGCGAACCAGGGTGCCGCCCAGCCATGGGCGATGCAGGCGCGCACGGTCGCGGGGCCGATGCGCTGGCCATAATGGTCGAAGATCGGCAGCTTGCCGCCGGGCTGGCTGAGGCCGCGTTCGAGCCACGCCCGCTGCACGTCGCTCGGGCGACCGCTGGGTTGGTCGTAGGCCTGATCGTCTTGCAGCCGCTTTTCCACCCGCCACGATAGGGGCGCGGCCGAGCGGCTGTCAAAGCGGGAAAACCGCGCCCTGGGACCAGCGGGCGGCGCGGGCATGTTCAGCGGCCCATCGGCGCGCTATAAGGCCCTCGTAAAGTACCAAAGTAACAAGGATAAGCCGATGGCTCCCGCCCGGAACCCGTTGCCGTTCCTCTGCGTCGGTCACGCCTACGACCATATGTTCATGCTGCTCTATCCGACCGTGGTCCTGGCGCTCGAGGCGCCCATGAACATGAGTTATGGCGAGCTCATCAGCCTTGCAACGGTGGGCTTCATCCTGTTTGGCGCGGCGGCGCCGCTCGCCGGCTGGCTCGCCGACCGGTGGAGCGCCGTCGGCATGATGACCGTGTTCTTCATCGGCATCGGCCTCTCGACCATGCTGACCGGGCTCGCCGACGGGCCGCTGACGCTCACCCTTGGCCTCTCGCTCACCGGGTTCTTTGCGGCGATCTATCATCCCGTCGGCACCGCCATGGTGATCCAGACCGCCGGCGACAAGCGCGGCCGGAACCTCGCGATCAGCGGCGTCTTCGGCAGCTTCGGGCTCGGCTTAGCGGCGCTGGTGGCGGGCGGGCTGACCGACTTGGTGGGCTGGCGCCTAGCCTTCCTGGTGCCCGGCGCGGTCTCGGTTGCAACCGGCCTCTGGTTCTGGGTTGCCTTCCGCCAGGGGCTCCCGGTCATCATCGACAAAGGGCGCCACGAGCGGCCGAGCACGGGCCAGCGTGAGTTCTGGCGCATCATGACTGTCATCGCCGTCATCACGGTCTGCACCGGCACGGTCTTCCAGGCGACCACCATTGGGCTCCCCAAGGTGATCGACCTTCGCGTCGCGTTCCTGGACCGCCAGACCCTGATGGTGGGTGGGGTCGTCTCGGCGATCCTTTTGATCGGCGGCCTGGGGCAGTTCCTGGGCGGCTGGCTCGCCGACCGTTTTCCGGCGCGCGCGGTACTGATCGTTTTCTACTGCATCATGGTGCCGGCGATGGTACTGGCCTCGGGAGCGTACGGTGTCTCCCTGCTCGCCCTGGTGGCGATCGTCGTGGCAATCGAGGTCGGGACCCAGCCGCTCGTCGACAGCTTCTTCTCGCGCTTCATCCCGCCCGAATGGCTCTCGACCGCGTTTGGGCTTCGCTTCGCGCTCTCGCTCGGCGCCAGCGCGGTGGCCGTGCCGGCGGTCGGTCTTATTTTCGACCGCACCGGCGACTTCACATGGCTGTTCCTGCTGCTCGCGATCGCCGCGGCGATCGTGCTGGTGGCCGTGCTGTTCCTTCCCACCCGGGCGCCAGGCGACAAGGAGCCCGCGGTTAAGCCGGCTTCGGCACCCGTGACGGCGGTGGCCGGCGGCGGATAATTTCCCGGAATTATTATTCCGCGGCCTTGACCTGCTCGGAGGCTTGCGCCAGCGCCTGGTCGAGATCGGCGATGAGGTCGCCGACCGTCTCCAAGCCGATCGAGAGGCGCACCACGTCAGGCCCGGCGCCGGCCGCGATCTGCTGTGTCTCGTTGAGTTGGCGGTGGGTGGTCGACGCCGGGTGAATGATCAGGCTCCGCGTGTCACCCACGTTGGCGAGGTGTGAGAAAAGCTCGCAGCCCTCGACCACGCGCCGGCCCACCTCATAGCCGCCCTTGACCCCGAAGGTGAACACGGCGCCGGCACCCTTCGGCAGATATTTCCGGGCCAGCGCCCGATATTTGTTGGCCTCCAGGCCGGCATAGGAAACCCAGGCGACACGCGGGTCGGATTCCAGGAATTCGGCGACGCACTGGGCATTCTCCACATGGCGTTGCATGCGCAAGGGCAGGGTCTCCGAGCCGGTGATGGTCAGGAAGGCGTTCATCGGCGCCATGCAGGCGCCGAGATCGCGCAAGCCCACCGCATGGCCATGGGCGGTCAGCGCCAGGTCGCCGAAGGTCTCGTGGAAGGTGAGCCCGTGATAGGCGGGCTCGGGCTTCGCCAGGTTCGGGAACTTGTCGTTCTGGCTCCAGTCGAAGCGGCCGGAATCGACAACGACGCCGCCCATGGCGTTGCCATGGCCCGAAAGATATTTGGTCGTCGAATGGACGACGATATCGGCACCCCACTCGAAGGGACGGCAGAGATAGGGTGTCGCCAGCGTATTGTCGACGATGAGCGGGATGCCGGCCCGGTGGGCGATCGCCGCCACGGCCTCGATGTCGACCACGATGCCGCCCGGATTGGCGAGGCCCTCGATGAAGATGGCCTTAGTCTCGGGGCGGATGGCGCGCTCGAAATTCAGGGGCTCGTCCGGGTCCACGAGGGTGCAGTCCCAGCCGAACTTCGCAAATGTGCGGGTGAACTGGGTGACCGAGCCGCCATAGAGCTTGTTGCCGGCGACGAGATGGTCGCCGGCGCGCATCAGGCTGAAGGCGACCAGCATCTGCGCCGCGTGGCCGGACGCCGTGGCAATGGCGCCGCGCCCGCCCTCGAGCGTCGCGATGCGTTCCTCCAGCACCGAGACGGTCGGATTACCGATGCGCGAATAGATATAGCCCCAGGTCTGCAAATTGAACAGCGAGGCGGCATGCTCGGCATCGTCGAACACGAAGGCGGTGGTCTGATAGATGGGGGTGACGCGGGCGCCCGTGGTGGGATCGGGCGCGGCACCCGCATGGATCGAGAGGGTCTCGAAGCCGTAGGGACCGTTCGGCTTGTTCATCTCAGGCTCCCTGTTTCCGCCGCTTGCTCGAAATGATGCCGGTGTTGACGCCGCTCCATGCAAGCTCGCCATTGAGGCGGCCATATTCGATCTTGGGACAGCGGTTCATGACCACCCGGAGGTCGGCCTGTTCGCCGCGCGCTGCGGCGGCATCGTTGCGCACGCCAAGCTGCATCCACACCACCTTGGCGCCCGCCTCGATGGCCGCGTCGGCAATCGGCCCGGCCGCCTCGCTGTTGCGGAAGATGTCGACCATGTCGATGGCGCCGGGCACCTCGGCGAGGCTCCCATAGACCCGCTCGCCCAGGATCTCCTGGCCCACCGCGGCGGGGTTCACGGGAATGACCCGGTAGCCCTTGATCTGGAGATATTTCATGGCGAAGAAGCTCGGCCGGTTCCAATTCGGGCTGGCGCCCACCATGGCGATGGTCTTGACGCCATCGAGGATCGCCCGGATGTAGCTATCGGGGTAGGCGTCGTGGTTCATCGCCCTTCCCAGATCGGTGGGCGCTTCTGGATGAAGGCGTCGATGCCCTCCTCTGCGTCGCGCTTCAGCATGTTGAGCGCCATCACCTCGCCCGCATAGGCATAAGCGGCGTCGAGGTCCATTTCCGCTTGGCGGTAGAAGGCCTCCTTGCCGATGGCGAGTACGAGCGGCGACTTGGCCGCGATTTGGCTGGCGAGTTCGGCCACGGCGGCATCGAGTGCCGCGGGGGCGACGACCCGGTTCACGAGGCCCATGCGATGGGCCGTCGCCGCGTCGATGGCGTCCCCCGTCAGCAGCATCTCCATGGCGTGCTTGCGGCCAACGGCGCGCGAGAGGGGGACCATGGGTGTCGAGCAGAAGAGGCCGATATTGACGCCCGGTGTGGCGAAGCGCGCGTCGGTCGAGGCCACCGCCAGATCGCAGGACGCCACGAGCTGACATCCGGCCGCCGTCGCGATGCCATGCACCCGGGCAACGACCGGCTTGGCCAAGCGGACGACACTGGTCATGAGCCGGGCGCATTGCTCCAACAGCGCCCGGAACGTCTCGTTTCGCCGGTCGGCCATGATTTCCTTCAGATCGTGGCCGGCGCAAAAGGCGCGGCCACTGCCGGCGATCACCACCACATGAATGGCGGGATCGGTGGCAATGGCGTCGAATGCCGCCTGTAGTTCCGTCATCATGGCACTCGAGAGGGCGTTCAGCGCCGCCGGCCGGTTGAGTGTCAACGTCGCGACACTCCGGGCGTCATGGCGGAGGACGAGCGGGGCGGCTGGGTTGGATTGGAGGGCGGTGGTCATGGCGGCTCATGCTCTCTGGTTCGGCCATCATACCCCGCCGAAGCCCTTGCGGCGCAGGTTTTCAATCGGCGCGGTATCATGATACCGCGCGCTATGGCCCGGAATTCGCGGCCAGTTTTCGCAATTGACAGACGAAAAACCGCTGCCATACTCCGCTCCCTTTCGCCGGCCCACCGGCGCCGGAAAGCGAGAGTTCATGACGACCTATAGCGCCAAGGCCGCCGACGTAGAGCGCAAATGGTATGTGGTTGACGCCGACGGCCTGGTGCTGGGCCGGCTCGCCTCGATCCTCGCCATGCGTCTCAGGGGCAAACACAAGGCGATTTTCACGCCGCATGTCGATTGCGGCGACAATTTCATCGTGATTAATGCGGAGAAGGTCCACCTGACCGGCAACAAACGGGCCGACAAGCTGTTTCATTGGCATACCGGCTATCCCGGCGGCATCAAACAGCGCAGCATGGAACAGACGCTCTCCGGCAAGCATCCCGAGCGGGCGATCCAGAAGGCCGTGGAGCGCATGGTGCCGCGCGGGCCGCTCGGCCGCGACGTGCTGCGCAAGTTGCATGTTTACGCGGGCGGCCAGCATCCCCATCAGGGCCAGCAGCCGGAGCCCTTGGACATCGCCCTCATGAACGCCAAGAACAAGAAGCGGAGCGGCTGAGATGGCGGAGGCGACCACCCACACACTCGGCGACCTGGGCACCGCGCTCGCCGGCGCCGGCCAGCCGATGCGCGAGATGGCGGCCCCCTTGCAGCCGGCCGAGCCCAAGATCGACGCCCAGGGGCGCTCCTATGCCACTGGCAAGCGCAAGAACGCGATCGCCCGCGTCTGGCTCAAGCCGGGCAAGGGCACGCTCACCATCAACGGCCGGGACGGCGTGGTCTATTTCGGCCGGGCGACGCTGCGAGCCGCCTTGTTGCAGCCCTTCGGCGCGGCCAATCGCGACAACCAGTATGACGTGTGGTGCACGGTGGTGGGCGGCGGCCTCTCCGGCCAGGCCGGCGCCATCCGGCACGGCATCAGCAAGGCACTCACCTATTACGAGCCGGGCCTCCGGCCGGTCTTGAAGCGCGGCGGTTTCCTCACCCGCGACCCGCGCGTGGTCGAGCGCAAGAAATACGGCCGCGCCAAGGCGCGACGGAGCTTCCAATTCTCCAAGCGGTAATCCCGCGAGAGATCGTCCTATCGGCATCGGGGCGTCCTCCAGGGGACGCCCCTTTTTCTTTGTGTTAGGAGCACGCCATGGCAGACAAAATATCCAACCGGGTCTCCCTCGCCATCCTCGGCGCCAGCGGCTACACCGGTGCCGAGAGCCTGCGCTTGCTGGCGCATCACCCCAATGTGGCGATCAGGGCGGTGACGGCCGACCGCCAGGCGGGCCGCCAGGTGGCGGAGATATTCCCCCATCTGGCGCCACTGGCGCTGCCGACCCTGAGCAAGATCGCCGAGTTGGATTGGACCGGCATCGACATGGCCTTCTGCTGTCTGCCGCACGCGACCACCCAGGAAGTGGTGTCGACCATCCCGGCCCGTGTGAAGGTGGTCGATCTCTCAGCCGATTTTCGCCTCGCCGATGCCGCCGTCTATGCCGAATGGTACGGCCACGAGCACCGGGCACTCAAACTCCAGCGCGACGCCGTCTACGGCCTGACCGAGTTCCACCGCGACCGGATCAAGCCGGCCCGTTTGGTCGCCAATCCCGGCTGTTATCCCTCGACCGCCCAGCTCCCCCTGGTGCCACTACTGGAGGCCGGCGCCATCGACCCGGACAGCATCATCATCGACGCCAAGTCGGGGGTGACCGGCGCCGGGCGCTCGCTGCGCGAGGATTTACTCTTTGCCGAGGTCCAGGACGGTATCCACGCCTATGGGGTCGCCAAGCACCGCCACATGCCCGAGATCGACCAGGGCCTGAGCTGGGCCGCGGGCCGGCCGGTGGTGGCGACCTTCACGCCGCATCTGATGCCCATGAACCGGGGCATCTTGGCGACCATCTATGTGCGTCTCGCGGGTGGTGCCGCGGCGGGCGATATACGGGCCACCCTTGCCAAGCGCTTCGAGGGCGAGGCGTTCGTGAAAGTGCTGGCGCTGGGCGCGGTGCCGTCGACCCGCCATGTGCGCGGCTCGAACTATTGCTTCATCGGTGTCGTCGCCGATCGTCGGCCGGGCCACGCCATCATCGTGGCCGTGATGGACAATCTGGTCAAAGGGGCCGCCGGCCAGGCGGTGCAGAACTTGAACGTCATGCTCGGCCTGCCGGAGACCACGGCGCTCCGCCAGGAGCCGATGTTTCCCTGATGACCGGCACCACCAACGGAGGAACGATGCAGGGCCTCATTCTGCCTTATCGCGGCCTGGCACCGCGCGTCGCGGCCGACGCCTTCATCGCGCCCATGGCGGTGGTGGTGGGCGACGTGGAGATCGAAGCCGAAGTGAGTGTGTGGTATGGCGCGGTGGTGCGCGGCGACGTGAACCGGGTGCATATCGGTCGCGCCAGCAACATCCAGGACAATGCGGTGATCCATGTGGGCAGCGATACGCCCACCTGGATCGGCGCCTATGTGCTGGTGGGTCATCTCGCCATGCTGCACGGCTGTCGGCTCGAAGACGGCGCCTTCGTCGGCATGAAGGCGACCGTGCTCGACGGCGCCGTGGTGGAAGGGGGCGCCATGGTCGCGGCGGGCGCCGTGGTCACACCCGGCAAACGGGTCAAGCATGGCGAGCTTTGGGCCGGCAATCCGGCCAAGTTCATGCGCGCACTGACGCCCGGGGATATCGCCCGCATCCCGAAGGCGGTCGCCCTCTATGCCGACATGGCCCGCCACCACATGGCGACCCTCGGCCGCAAGGCGGCGGAGTAGGGCGGGCGACACCGCGATATGCTATAAATTAAGGTTGGAGAGGTATCCTCATGCAACCCGATGAGCGACAGGCGCTGATCCGCCAATATGCGTCCGGCAAAGTCACTTGGCATGAGCTGCGCGAGCGCGGGTTCGAGGATTATGTGCAAGTGCTTGGCGCGCTCGGCGAGCTTGGACTTCGGCCGCCGGTCGCGCCCATGGCGGGGCCGAACCTGGCGGCGCGTGAAAGGGGACGCGCGATCGTTCGCGAAGCCTTGCGAGCGCGCCCTTGAGCAAGCCCTTCAGTCTCATCGTTACCGACACATCTCCCCTGATCACTTTGGTTCTGGCCGGTTCTCTCGACGTGTTGCTTCGGCCCGGTCTGGCGGTGAGCATCCCGGATGCGGTTTACATCGAAGCGACCCGTGTTCATGGCGCGCCCGGCGCCGAACAGATTGTCGAGTGGATCAACGCCCATCTCGATAGGGTGCGGATTGTGCCGACGGACATCGGCATCGACCAGCAGCGGCGACTGGAAGAAGGTCGCTCGATTCGAGGGTTGGGCGAGCAGGCGGCAATTGAGACGCTGGAGCGGTTTTTGCGCGGCGATCCGGCCGCCGAGGCGCTGTTGTTGTTTGAGGACAGCGATATCGAACAGCGGCGCGCGTTTGTTGATCAACGGGTCAGCCTGATCAGCACGGGCGATTTTTTGCGGGAGCTGGAGGCGGCGGGGTTGATCCAATCGACCGACTACATCCTCGACCAGGCCACGGCCCAGGGCCGCAATGTCGAACGCCAGCGCGCCGCTGGAGACGATGCCACAACGCGCCAGCGTTTGCGGGATCAGCTTGTGCGCCGCGGCAAAATTCCGGGATCGGACCGTTCGGCCTGACGGGATCGCCCGCATTCCCCAGGCGGTCGCCTTCTATGCCGACATGGCCCGCCACCACATGGCGACCCTCGGCCGCAAGGCGGCGGAGTAGGGCGGGCGAGAGAGACCTATCCGGCTTTGTGAACAAGTTCACAGACACCTTCGGTTGTTTGGTGCGGAGTGCGGAACGGCGGAGGGGGGATGGACCAATCCTGCGTTTGACCGAGCCAATGCTGTCCGGCGTCAACTTCACGTCGCTGACGGGATGATCGAATGAAACGGCGGAGCTTCATTGCGCTCTCGAGCGGCGTCGCGGCTTGGCCGCTCGCCGCTCGCACAGCAGGCCGGGAAGCAGGTCCGAGTCGGCATATTGCGCGTCGGTTCGCCTCGGCGCCCGCTACACGTTGCGCATGACATAGCTGCCGGGGGCGTCCTCGATGACGGGCAATTTGCCGTCGCCGGGTGTGCGGGCCGCCACCTTCCCGCCGCCGAAGGGCTGGATCCAGCGCGCCCATTCCGGCCACCAGGAGCCCGGAATTTGCTCGGCGGCCGCGAGCCATGCTTCCGGGTCGATCGGCGTTTCGGGATTGCGCCAATGGGTATATTTGTTGGCCGCCGGCGGGTTGACGACGCCCGCGATATGGCCGGACGCGGCCAGGATGAAGCGGGTCGGCGCGTCGTAGAGCTGGGTTCCCCGATAGACCGTCTTCCACGGCACGATATGGTCCTCGCGCGTGCCGACGATGAAGCTCGGCTGGGTGATTTTGGCAACGTCGAGGGGCACGCCGGCGATGGTGATGCCGCCCGGCTTGGACAGCTGGTTCTCGTGATACATGTGGCGGAGATAGAAGCTGTGCATGGCCGCCGGCATGCGGGTCGAGTCCGCGTTCCAGTACAAGAGATCGAACGGGAAGGGGTCCTTGCCCAAGAGGTAATTGTTGATCACGAACGACCAGATGAGGTCGTTGGCGCGCAGCATGTTGAAAGTGGACGCCATGTCGCGGCCCTCGAAATAGCCGCGGTCGACCATGCGTTCGTCGAGTTGGGCAAGCTGTGCCTCGTCGATGAACACCGACATTTCGCCCGTGTCGGTGAAGTCCACGAAGGAGGCGAGGTAAGAAGCGCTGGCGAACCGGTGGTCGTCCTTCGCCGCCATATAGGCGAGGGTGATGGCGAGCAGCGTACCGCCGAGACAGTAACCGATCACGTTTGCCTGGCGCGAGCCGGTGCATTTCCGCATCGCGTCGAGAGCGGCAAGCGGCCCCTCCTTCATGTAATGCTCGAAGTTCTTATCGGCATGGCTCTCGTCCGGGTTTACCCAGGAGATCATGAAGACCGTGTGGCCCTGGTCGGTCGCCCATTTGACGAACGAATTGGTCGGGCGAAGATCGAGGATGTAATATTTATTGATCCAGGGCGGGATGATCAGAAGCGGCCGGCGATAGACCTTCTCGGTGGTCGGCTCATATTGGATGAGCTGCATGAGGTCGGTCTGATAGACGACCTTGCCGGGGGTGACGGCGATGTTGCTGCCGATCGAGAACGCTTTCATGTCAGTCTGGCGGATGCGGAGCTCGCCGCCGCCTTCCTCCAGATCCTCGAGCAGATGGGTGAGGCCGCGCAGCAGGTTTTCGCCGCCGCTCTCCAGCGTCTCGCGCAACACCAGGGGGTTGGTCGCGACGAAATTGCTGGGTGCCATGGCGTCGACGAACTGGCGCGTATAAAATTCGACCTTGCGGTGAGTGTGCTCGTCCAGGCCGTCGGCATCCTGGACCCGGGCCTGTAGCCAGCGCGCGGTCATCAGGTAGGACTGCTTGATATAATCGAAGACGACGTTCTCTTCCCATGCGACGTCGCGGAACCGGTAGTCGCCCTTGGCGGGCGCGGCCATCGGGGTCGTGGTCTCGCCGAGAAAGCGGCGGGTGGTCCGGTGCCAGAGTTGCAAATAGTCGTGCCAAAGCTGGGTCTGGGCATCAAGCAGCTTCTGTGGCTCGCTCATCAGGTCGGCGGTCATCTGAAGAAACGCCCGGCCGACGCCAACCGAGTCGGTGCTACCCATCGGGCCACCGTCGCCTTGGCGAGCCAGGAACTCCTTGACTATTTTTTGACTTTTCTCGGCAATTTCTCCGAATCGCCTGGCCAGTTCACTCGGATCGGATGGTTTCGGGTCGGCCTCTGGCGCGTCGTTCATCTTACCTACCGTCTTGTTCGATCCGCCGATCGCCTGGCCCGATGGGGTCGCGAGAAGGGGCAGATCTGCCAATTGCCGTATATACTGTCCCGCATGGTCCGCGGCACCGATGCGGGGAGAGGTTCGTGATCATGTCTATACCTAGTCCGTGGCGGGGCGCGGTTCAAGGCGCCGGGGCGCGGCGGCTGGCCGTGTTGTTGCTGGCGGGTCTGGCGGCCGCCGGCTGCGCCGATGTTCCCAACGCCGTCAACCCGGTGTCCTGGTATCGCGGAGCCCGCGACGCCATCGTGGGCGAAAACCCGCCGCCCAGCACCCGGCCGGCCGTGGTCCAGCGCGACCAGACGCGGGCCGGGACCCAGGCGTCGGCTCCCTACCCCAATCTGGCGAGCGTTCCCGAGGCGCCGCGGGTCGCGAGCAACCCGGCGAGCCGGCAGGCGGCCCAGCAGGGTCTCGCCGCCGATCGCGCCAGTGCCGAAGCGGCCGATACCGCGTTGCGCCAGGGCACCAGCCCGGCCGCCACCCAGATGACCCGATCCCAGGCCGCGCCGCCGGCGGCACCGGTGGCCGTCCCCAGGGCTAGGCCCCCGGTCGCGCCAACCGTGGTGGCCCAGGCGCCCGCGGCGCCCGTGGTGGCCCAGGCGCCAGCCTTGCCGCCGGCGAGTGGTGATTCGCTGCAAGATGTGCTCCGGCGGAATTTTCAGGCGTCCGGCGGCACCGTTGCGCCGGGATCCTCAGCCGTGCCCCCGGCCGCCCTCTCCCCGGCCGCCCTCTCCCCGGCCGCCCTCTCCCCAGCCGGGGCGCCCCGGACCGGCCCCGCCGCCCGGCCGCCCATCATCGCCGGGGTGCCCGGGCCGGTTGCGGCGGGCGGGATGCGGTCGCATGTGGCCTCGGTCTACTTCACGCCGGGATCGGCCGAACTGCCGCCCGGCTGGCGCCGAGCGCTCAATGAGGTCGTCCAGTTGCAGCGAACCTCGGGCGGCCGGCTCAGGGTCGAGGGGCATGCCAGCAGCCGGACGAAGGACATGCCGGTCGAGCGCCATCGGAAAGTCAATTGGGACATCGCGGCCCGCCGCGCCGGCGCCGTGGCGGACGGGCTGGTGCGCTCGGGTGCTAGTCGAGACAGTGTCGCGGTCACGGTGGCGGGCGACAGCCAGCCGCTTTATGCCGAAGTGATGCCGGCGGGCGAGGAGGAGAATCGCCGGGTGGAGATTTATCTCGAATAGTTTGCCATGCGGTATAAACGGGCGACTGGAAGTCATGCGAACGAGAGAAGGCTCCGAATGCAGACCGACGATCCGAGCTTGACCCCTTTTGAGGTGTGGGCGTGAGCCAGCCCCTGCGCGTGGCACTCGCCGGGCTTGGCACGGTCGGGGCCGGCACGGTCGCGCTGCTGGCCGCCCATGGCGCGCTGTTGGAGCGGCGTTGCGGCCGGCGGCTCTTGGTCACCGATGTTTCGGCGCGCTCGCGCGGCCGCGATCGGGGCGTCGACCTCACGGGCTTCACCTGGCATGACGACCCGGTGGCCATGGCGCGGCGCGCGGAAGTCGACGTGATTGTCGAGCTGATCGGCGGCGCCGACGGCGTGGCCAAGGCGGTTTGCGAAGCCGGGCTCGCGGCCGGCCGCCATGTGGTGACCGCCAACAAGGCATTGCTTGCCAAGCATGGGACGGCGCTTGCCCGGAGCGCGGAAGCCGCCGGCCTGACGCTCGCCTTCGAGGCCTCGGTCGCGGGCGGCATTCCGATCGTCAAGGCACTGCGCGAGGGCCTGGCGGCGAACGAGCTGTCCCGCGTCTATGGCATTTTGAACGGCACCTGCAATTACATCCTGACGACCATGCGGGAATCGGGCCGCGAGTTCGCCGATGTGCTGGCCGAGGCCCAGCGCCTCGGCTTCGCCGAGGCCGACCCCGCCTTCGATATCGACGGCATCGACGCGGCCCACAAGCTCGCGGTTCTCGCGAGCGTCGCTTTCGGTGTCGAGGTCGACCTGGACGGCGTGCATATCGAGGGCATCGGCCGGGTCAGCGCCCATGATATTCGCTTTGCCGACGAGCTCGGCTATCGCATCAAGCTGCTTGGGATCGCGCGCCGCACGGCCCATGGCATCGAACAGCGCGTTCATCCTTGCATGGTCAAGCTCGGCACGCCGATTGCCCATGTGGATGGTGTCTTCAACGCCGTGGTGGCCGAGGGCGATTTCGTCGGCTCGACCGTCTTTCAGGGCCGCGGCGCCGGGGCCAAGCCCACGGCCTCGGCTGTCGTCAGTGACCTGATCGACATCGCCCGCGGGCGCCGGACGCCGACCTTCTCGGTTGCCGCCGTCGATCTGGCGCCCATGCGCCGCTCGCCCATGGCCCGCCATGTCGGCGCCTATTATCTCCGCCTGATGGTGATCGACCGGCCGGGCGTGTTCGGGGCCGTGGCGGTGGCGCTCGGCGAAGCGGGCGTATCGATCGAATCCGTCTTGCAACGCGGCCGCGACCCGAACGAAGTGGTGCCGGTGGTCATGATCACCCACGATACGGAAGAACAGGCGATGCTGGCGGCACTTGAGCGCATCGCCGCCCTGGACGCGGTGGTCGAGCCGCCCACGGTTATCCGCATCGAAACTTTGTGAGGGAGGCGCCAATGGCGGACACTGAGGGCAAACGCGGCATGGATCGGAACCTGGCTCTCGAAGCCGTTCGCGTGACCGAGACGGCGGCCTTGGCCGCGTCGCTATTGATGGGACGGGGCGACGAGAAGGCGGCCGACCAGGCGGCGGTCGACGCCATGCGCCACGCCCTCAACGGTCTCGCCATCGACGGCACGGTGGTCATCGGCGAGGGTGAGCGCGACGAGGCGCCGATGCTCTATATCGGCGAGAAGGTCGGCACCGGCGCTGGGCCCAAGGTGGACATCGCCCTCGATCCGCTGGAAGGCACGACCATCACCGCGAAGGGCGCCGCTAACGCCTTGACGGTCATCGCCATGGCGGAAGAGGGCGGTTTCCTGCACGCACCCGACGTTTACATGGACAAGATCGCCGTGGGTGGCGGCCTGCCCGAGGGCCTGATCGATTTGGACGCCAGCCCGGCCGCCAATTTGAAGGCCCTGGCCCAGGCCAAGAAGACCGAGCCGAGCGAGCTTGTGGTGTGCATCCTCGACCGGCCGCGCCATGCCGAGCTGATTGCCAAGGTGCGCGAGGCCGGCGCCCGCATCATGCTGATCACCGATGGCGACGTGAGCGGCGTCATGGCGACCTCCGGGCCGGACAGCGGTATCGACATCTATATGGGCTCCGGCGGCGCGCCCGAGGGGGTGCTGGCGGCGGCCGCGCTCCGCTGTATCGGCGGCCAAATGCAGGGGCGGTTGTTGTTCCGCAATGACGTGGAACGCGCCCGCGCCCGCAAACTCGGCGTGATCGATCTCAACCGCAAATACGGGCTGCTTGAACTTGCGGGCGGCGACGTCATGTTCGCGGCGACGGGCGTCACCGGCGGCACCATGTTGCGCGGCGTCAGGCGGTTTCCGGGCGGGGCCTCGACCCATTCGATGGTCATGCGCTCGAAGACGGGGACTGTCAGGGTCGTCGAGACGACCCATAATTTCGAGCGCCGGAGTGCCTTCGACGCCGACTAGCACCGAGGCGTTTCTCGGCGTCGAGCACTCGCTCACCGGCCGTCGCTGGCGGGCGCGCGCGGTCGACGAGCGCCTCGCCATGGCGCTTGGACAAAGACATGGCCTGCCGGAGTTGGTGTGCCGGGTCCTCGCCGGCCGGGGCGTCGATCTTGAGCGCGCCGCCACCTGGCTCGACCCGCGTCTGCGCGATCACCTGCCCGATCCCGCCCTCCTCGTCGACATGGACAAGGCCGTGGCGCGCCTCGTGGTGGCCGTCGAAGCCGGCGAAGGCGTTGCCGTCTTCGGCGACTATGACGTTGACGGCGCCACCGCGACGGCCCTGCTGCTGCGCTATTTCGGCGCGCTCGGGCTGAAGGCCAGGGCCTACATTCCCGATCGCCTCGCCGAGGGCTATGGCCCGAATAGTGCCGCGCTCTTGCGCCTCGGTGCCGAGGGTTGGCGGCTCGTGGTCACCGTCGACTGCGGCACCATGGCGCACGGTCCCTTGGCGGATGCGGCCCAGGCCGGCATCGATGTCATCGTCATCGACCATCACCAATGCGACGAGCCGGTGCCGGACGCGATCGCCGTCGTCAACCCCCGTCGAGCCGTCCGTGAGCATGGGCCGCTGCTCGGCGACCTGGCGGCGGTGGGCGTTGCCTTCATGTTGACGGTTGCCGTCAACCGGGCGCTCCGCGAGCGCGGCTGGTTTGGGCAGAGCGGCCGGCCGGAGCCGGACTTGCTCGGGGACCTCGATCTGGTGGCGCTTGGCACGGTCTGCGATTCCGTGCCGTTGACCGGGCTCAATCGCGCGTTGGTGGGACAAGGGCTGAAACGGCTGGCCGGGCGCGGCAATACCGGGCTCGCGGCGCTTGCCGACATTGCCCTCTTGAAGGACCGGCCGACCGCCTATCATTTGGGCTTCGTGCTCGGCCCCCGGATCAATGCGGGTGGGCGGGTCGGCGAAGCCGGTCTTGGAGCGCGCCTGCTGGCGACCGGCGATCCGGGCGAGGCGCTCACGCTTGCCCGCCAACTGGATGAATTCAACCGCGAACGCCAGCGGATCGAAGCCGACGTGCTGCAAGCGGCGCTCGACCGGGCCGACCGGGCGGGGGATGCGCCGTTCTTGCTGGTGGCGGGCGAGGGCTGGCATCCGGGTGTGATCGGCATCGTGGCGAGCCGGCTGGTGGAGCGGACCGGCCGGCCGGCCTGCGTGGTAGCGCTGGGTGAGGGCTTGGGTAAGGGCTCTGGCCGGTCGGTTCCGGGCTTCGATCTCGGCCGGGCGGTGCTCGGCGCGCTCGCGGCGGGATTATTGGAGAAGGGTGGCGGCCACGCCATGGCGGCGGGCTTCGAGGTGCGGGCGGATCGCCTGCCGGCGCTGGCGGCCTATCTCGCCGCCGCCGTGCCGGAAGCGCTGAGCGGCGCGCGCGCACGCCGCCAGCTCGAACTCGACGGCACGCTCCGCCCGGCGGCGGCGACCGGCGATCTCATCCGGATGATCGAACAGGCCGGCCCCTATGGCATGGGCAATCCGGAGCCCTGCTTCGTCGTGACCACCGCCCGGGTGGTGCGCGCCGACACGGTCGGCCAGGGGCATGTGCGCTGTGTCCTCGCCGATTCGGGCGGCGGCGGCCGGCTCAAGGCGATTGCGTTCCGGGTGGCCGACGGGCCGCTGGGCGCCGCCCTCCTGCAAGCCCGTGGCCAGCCGCTGCATGTGGCCGGGCGCCTCCGGGCCGACACCTGGGAGGGGCGCGACGGCGCCCAGCTCATGATCGAGGACGCGGCGCCGGCCGGTTCGGGGCCGGCCTGACACGCGCCTGGACCAAGATCGTTGCGTTTCGCCCGCCGGCCCATTAGACCCTTGGCCGTCGCGGTCATGACGCGCGGCCCCATCGTCTAGTGGTTTAGGACGTCGGCCTTTCACGCCGATAACACGGGTTCGAATCCCGTTGGGGTCACCATCCTGCATCGCGGGTTCCGCGCTTCGCAGGACTGGTGTCCAAGGTTGACGCGAAGCAGGATGCCCTTCGTAGCTTTAGCGAAGAAGGGCTACCGGCCACCCTCACGGCCGCACCAGCACGACGCCATCGGTGTCGAAGGTGACTGTGACGGCATCGCCCGGTGCCCGGCGATGCAGGCGCTCGGGAGCCAGCGCGAAGAGGCCGCCCACTGCCGTCGCCAGGTGGTATTCGGTGTGCGAGCCCATATAGGTCGCGCGTTCGACGCGGGCGGCGAGGCCGTCGCCGCCTGGACCCGAGATGCGGATGGCCTCGGGCCGGACCACGATGTCCACCGCGCCCGTCGGCAGGCCGCGATGGGGCAGGGTCATCCGGAGGCAATCCAGCGTCACGATCGCCTGCGCGTCCTGGGTCCGCTCAATCGTACCGCGCACATGGTTCGCCTCGCCCATGAAGGTCGCGACGAACACCGAATTCGGTTGCATATAGAGCTCTTCCGGCGTGCCGGCTTGGGCGATCTCGCCATCGCGCATGACGACAATCCGGTCCGAGACGGCGAGCGCTTCGCCCTGGTCGTGGGTCACATAGACCACGGTCAGGCCGAGGCGCTGTTGCAGCGCCCGGATCTCCTCGCGCATCGAGCGGCGGAGCCGGGCATCGAGGTTGGACAAGGGCTCGTCGAATAAGAGCACGTCGGGCTCTAGGACGAGGGCGCGGGCAACCGCGACGCGCTGCTGCTGGCCGCCCGAGAGTTCGGACGTGAGACGCCTCCCGAACCCCTTGAGGCCGACCATCTCCAAGGCGGCCTCGGCCGTCGCGTGCGCCGCCGGTTTGGCCAGGCCCGACGAGACCAGCCCGTAGGCCACGTTGGCCAGCACGTCCATATGCGGAAACAGCGCGTAGGACTGGAACACCATGGAGACGTTGCGCTCGCCGGCCGAGCGGCGTGTCACGTCTTGGCCCGCGATGAAGACGCGGCCCGCGCTCGGCCGTTCCAGGCCGGCGATGAGGCGGAGGAGCGTCGTCTTGCCGCAGCCCGAGGGCCCGAGCAGCGTGACCAGCGTACCGCCCAGAATTGTGAGGTCGAGCGGCTTGACCGCCGTCACCGCGCCATAGCGTTTGGCGATGCCTTCGAGGCGCACGGCGGCGCCGGTGTTTGGGGCGCCGGTCTCGGGGCCCGTCATGCGCGGCCCGCCACGGTGAGGGCGATAGGGCCGGAGCGGCGGCCGAGATTGCGGCGGCCGACCAGGAGCTGGATCAGGCCGATCGCCGCCATCATCAGCACGATCAGCACCGCCGAGTAGGCGATGGCGAGGCCATAATCGCCGTTGATGACCCGGTTGATGATGAACACGGTCGCCATCTCATATTCGGCCGAAACCAGGAAGATGACGGCCGAGACCGTCGTCATGGCGCGTACGAAGGCATAGACGAGCGCCGTGACGAGGGCGGGTTTGAGCAGCGGCAGGACCACGGTGCTGAGCGTGCGAAAGGTCGAGGCACCCAGCATCGCCGCCGCCTCGTCGAGGCTGCGGTCGAGCTGGCTCATGGCGGCCACGCCCGAGCGCACGCCCACCGGCAGATTGCGGAAGACGAAGCAGGCGATGAGGATGATCGCTGTCCCGGTGATTTCGAGTGGCGGCACATTGTAGGTCAGGATATAGGCGACGCCGATCACCGTGCCGGGTACGGCGAAGGTCAGCATCAGGGCGAACTCGAGGGCGGTGCGACCAGCGAAGCTCTGGCGCTGGAGCAACCAGGCGGCGGTGAGGCCGATGGCGGCGGTGATCGGCGCGGCGATGGTGGCCAAGGCAACGGTGGTGCCGAGCGAATGCCAGGCGCCGCCCGCGAACAGGATGACCCCCTCTGGCGTCCATTCCAGCGCGAAGGCGCGGCGGAAATGGTCCAATGTCGGAGTCCAGTCCCGGCCCCAGACTTTGACGAAGGCGCCGACGATCGCCATCACATAGACCAGGATCGTGAGGCAGGCCCAGGGGATGGCGATGCCATAGGCGGCCCGGCCGACGGGTTTGGGGAGTGGCGTCGCCAAGCCCCCGTCTCCCTTGCCCGTCAGGGAGACATAGGAGCCACGCCCGATCACCCGGCGTTGGATCAGGAAGGCCGCGAGTGCCATGGCCAGCATGATCTGGGCGAGGACGGCGGCGCGGCCGAAATCCTGCTGTGCGCCAATGACGGCAAAGAAGATCTCGGTCGAGAGCACGCCAAAGGCGCCGCCGAGCACGATCGGGTTGCCGAAATCCGCCAGGCTCTCGATGAAGACCACCAGCCAGGCGTTGGCGAGGCCGGGCAGCATCAACGGCAAACTGACCGCGCGGAAGGTCCGCATGGGGCTGGCGCGGAGCGTGCTCGAGGCCTCCTCCATGGCCGGCGAGATGCCCTCGACCACGCCGATCAGCACCAGGAAGGCGGTCGGTGTGAAGGAGAAGACTTGTGCCAGCAAGACGCCGTTATAGCCATAGATCCAGCGGCCGAGTTCCAGGCCGAACAGCGCCTCGACAAGCCGATTGAAGACGCCCGAGCGGCCGAAAATCAGGATCAGACCGAGGCCGATGACGAAGGGGGGCGTGATGATCGGGAGCACCGTCAAGAGGCGGAGCCAGCGTTTCGCCGGAAAGCCGCTACGCGTGACGATCAGCGCGAAGGCGAGGCCGAGCGCCGTCGCCAGCGTGGCGGTGGAGATGGCAAGCAGGCTGGTGTTCCAGAAGACGCCGCAATTGACGCGGAATTCGAGGCAGGCGAGGCCCCAGATTTTGCGATCCAATAGCCGCTCGGCCAACGAAGCGGCAACGCCGAGCTCGCCGAGCGGTATGAGCATCTGGGCGAGTACGGTCAGTACCGGCCAGAAGGTGAAGACCGTAATCGAGGCGACCAGCAGGCCAACGGCACCGGCGACGAACCGGTCGCCCTTGAAGAGCCCCCGCAACGCCAGGCCATCGGTCAAGAGGACGAGAAAGCCCGCGACCGCCATGGCGCCGCCGATGCCGATGCCGAATTGGCGGTCGCCCAATTCGCCAAAGAGCGTCGTCAGCCAAATCCAGGACCAGCCGCGGATGCCGACGGCCATGCCCTGGAGGGCGATGGCGGCAAGACCCAGGGCGCCGCCCGCGATCAGGAACCGCGATCGCAGCGCCCGATCCTTGAGCGGCCAGGCGCCCAAGAGGGCCGGCAAGAGGGACGCAAGCACCGGCCAGAACCAGAACCGGCCATGGCCAACGGCTTGCCAAAGCGCCGAAGCCGCCTCGGGGTTGCTCGCGCCGAGCGCGCCCACCGACCCTTTGCCGAGGCCTGCCTGCTGCATGTGCCACGGAAGTGCGATGCCGCCGATCGCCGCCACCAGCCAGAAGAATAGGGAGGAGCCGGCGGCCATGACGGGCCTCACCGGGGCAGGGAGCCGATCTCGCGGTCCCAGCGCTCGAGAATGCGGCGGCGCGTGGCGCTGTTGCCGAAGGCCGCGAAATCATAGTCGACGAGACGGATGGTGGAGAGGTCGGGAATGCGCGGGTCGGGTGCGGCACCGGGATGGGCCGGCACATGCCACTGATTGACGCTGGGGCCGATGTCCATCGCCGCCGGCGTCAAGTACCAGTCATAGAAGCGGCGCGCCTGGGCCGGGTTGCGGGCACCGCGCACGATCGACATGCAGGCGACCTCGTAACTGGTGCCCTCTTCGGGATAGGCGATCTCGATCGGAAACCCGGCCTGGCGCATGGAGGCGGTCTCCATGTTGAAGCTGGGCGCGATCGCCGTCTCGCCGCGCGCCACGGCCTGCATGGGTGCCGCCCCCGAGCGGGTGTAGGCGTTCACATTGGCATGCAGGCGGCGGAGATAGTCGAAGGCCCGCTCCTCGTCCCAGAGCTGAATGAGGCCGGCGATGATGGTGTAGGCGGTGCCGGACGAGTTGGGGTTGGGCAACTGAATCTCGCCGCGATATTCGGGGCGCAACAGGTCCAGCCATGATGCCGGCAGCGGCAAATTGCGCCGCGCCATGAGCTCGCGGTTATAGGTGATGCCGATGGCGCCCGAGGAGACGCCGACGCATTGGCCGTCCGACTGGGTGTGGGAGCGTTTCGCCCAGGTGTGCAGTGCCGCCATGTTGGGCGAGGTGTAGGCTTGCAGCAGTTTGCCCTCGGCGGCGGTGATGTGGGTCTCGGTCGAGCCGCCAAACCAGACATCGGTGCGCGGGTTCTGGGCCTCGGCGCGAAGCTGGGCCAGGATCTCGCCCGAGGATTTCCGTGCCATGGCCACATTGATTCCGGTCTCGCGCTGGAAGGATGTGGCGATCCCCTCGCACCAGTCGGCCGCTGGCGCGCAAAGCATGTTAAGCGCGCCCTGCGCCCCGGCCGGACTGGCGAGCGACAGGGTTAGCAGGCCAGCTATGGCGAGCGAACGGATGACCATGGTGGGGCTCCTCGCGGTTAACGCGGTAGGGCGCCTACGTCGCGATCCCAGCGCTCGATCAGCCGCTTGCGCTCGGCGGCGGCGCCATAGCGGGCGAAATCATATTCGATCAGGCGGATCTTCGAGAGGTCGGGCGCATTGGGCGGGATGGGCGCCGCCTTGTTCGAGGGCGTCTGCAATTGCCCGCCGGCCTCGAAGCCGAGCCGCTGCGCCGCCTCGGTCAGGGCCCAGTCGTAGAACCGCCGGGCCTCGGCCAGGTTGCGGGCGCCGCGCAGGATCGACATGGAGCCGATCTCATAGCCCGTGCCCTCGCAGGGTGTCGCATAGGCGACCGGAAAGCCGGCGTTGCGCTCGGTTACCGCGTCATGGACGAAGGAGAGGGAGATGCCGGTCTCGCCGCGCGCCACGGCCTTGATCGGCGCCGTGCCGGAGCGGGTATAGGCATTCACATTGGGATGCAGTTGGCGCAGATAGGCGAAGGCCGGATCCTCGCCCATGATCTGGACGAGTGTGGCGATGATGACATAGGCGGTGCCGGAGGAATTCGGGTTCGCCACCTGGATCTCGCCCTTGAAGCGCGGATCGACCAGATCGGACCAGCAGCCGGGCGCCTTGAGCCCCTTGCGCGCCAAGAGTTCGGTGTTGATGCCGAAGCCGACGGCACCGGCATAGACGCCAACGGCGCGCTGCTTCGACTGCCGCCATTGAGTCAGTGCCCAGGGGTGCAGTTGGGCACGGTTCGGGCTCTCATGGGCCTGGGTCAAATTCTCCTCGCCGGCCGCCAGATGCGGGTCGCCGGTACCGCCGAACCACACGTCGCCGCGCGGATTCTGGGCCTCGGCGCGCATCGCCGCCAGCGTCTCGCCGGAGCCGCGCTGGGTCATGTTGACGCGGATGCCGGTATCGCGCTGGAAGTTGGTGGCCATCGCCTGGCACCATTCGATCTGTACCGAGCAGTAGAGGTTGAGGGTGCCCTGGGCAGTTGCGGTGGCGGCCGAGAGGCCAATGATGGCCAGCATGGCCATGAACACGGCCAGCATGGCCATGAACACGGCCAGCATGGCCATGAACGGTGTCGCCCGCCCCATCGTTTTCCTCCCCCATCCCCGGCAATATGGCGGCAACTCTATCACGCTTGCCGCGCAATCGCGCGATTCCGCCCATTCTCGCTCTTGCCCTCGGTGCCCGGCTTGGGCAAGGTCGGGCCCATGACCGGTTCGGTTGAAACCACATGCTGTGTCGCGGGCGGCGGACCGGCCGGCCTGATGCTCGGTTTCCTCTTGGCGCGGGCCGGCGTCGATGTGGTCGTTCTCGAGAAGCATGGCGACTTCCTGCGCGATTTTCGTGGCGACACCATCCACCCGTCCACCATGCAGGTGATGCACGAGCTTGGCCTGCTGGATGAGTTCCTGAAATTGGCGCATCAAAAGGTGCCCCAGATCATTGCCCAATTCGGTGTCACGGCGCTCCGCCTGGCCGACTTCCGGCATTTGCCGGTTGCAGCACCCTTCATCGCGATGATGCCGCAATGGGACTTTCTCGGTTTTCTCGCCGGTCACGCCCAGGCAATTCCGAGTTTCCAGCTCCGCATGCAGACCGAAGCAACGGGCCTGATGCGCGACGGCGGCCGAATTGTGGGCGTGCGCGCGGCCGGGTCCGAGGGCGAGATCGAAGTTCGCGCCCGGCTCACTATTGCCGCCGATGGGCGCGATTCCACGCTCAGGGATGCGGCCGGTTTGGTCGCCGACGACCTTGGCGCGCCGATCGACGTCTTGTGGTTGCGCCTCTCGCGCCAAGCCGGCGACACGGACCGGACCTAGGGCCGGTTCGATGCCGGCCGCATCTTCATCGCCCTCAATCGCGGCGACTATTGGCAATGCGCCTTTGTCATCCCCAAGGGCGCCAATGAGCGGGTGCGGAGCGCGGGGCTCGCCGCCTTCCGGGATAGCCTCCGCGCCATCCTGCATGTCCAAGCGTCGCGTGCCGACGAGATCCAGGATTGGGAGCAGGTCAAACTACTGTCGGTGCAGGTCAACCGGTTGCAGCGCTGGTGGAGGCCGGGTCTGCTTTGTATTGGCGACGCGGCGCACGCCATGTCGCCGGTGGGCGGGGTGGGCGTCAATCTCGCCGTGCAGGACGCCGTGGCGGCGGCTAATCTGCTGGCCGAACACTTGTGAACCGGGCGGCTTGCCGATGCTCACCTTGCCGCCGTCCAAGCACGGCGCGAATGGCCGACCCGCGTGACCCAGCGCCTGCAACTGGTCGTGCAGAACCGGGTGATTGCCGCGGCACTGGCCGAGACGGGCGCCCTTGAGCCGCCGTTGCTGCTCCGGCTGATCGCCGCGACGCCCTGGCTCCGGCGGCTGCTGGCGCGCCTGATCGGCCTCGGGCTTCGGCCGGAGCATGTCTTGGCCGCGTTGCGGACGCCGACCTAGGCAAAGGCGCGGGCGTGGCGCTCGATCGGGATGCGCTCCGAAATCCCAGCGGCAGGTGAAGCCCACGGGTGACAGCCTGGCTGTTCCCCGTCAGCACCTATGAGACAGATATGCGGTATTGAGCAGAGGAGGGTTTTGGTCTCATCGTAGTGACGAAGGAACGAAGATGAGACCAAAACCCTCTGCCCGAAAATCGCCCGGTGAGCGGGCGTTGCAGGACATTCGCC
>SHVR01000019.1 GCA_009694185.1 Alphaproteobacteria bacterium
CAAGTTGTCACGCGGCGCGGTGATCAAATACTTCGCCGGGATCAAGCCGTGCGTGGTGGCGCTGGAGGCCTGTGGTTCGGCGCATTACCGGGGGCGCGACTTCGCCGCCTGGATCGGGTTGACGCCGCGCCAACACTCGACCGGCGGCAAGGCCAGGCTCGCGGGCATCAGCAAGCAGGGCAAACGACGCCTGCGCCAGCTCCTGGTGCTCGGCGCCACTTCGCTAATCAAGCAGGTCCCCCGCCGCCAGGGGGCGTTGCGCGACTGGGTCGCCGATCTGTTGGCGCGCAAGCCCAAGCGCCTGGTCACGGTCGCGCTGGCCAACAAGCTGGCGCGAGATCAGCGACGGCGCCACCACCACGCATTCATGCCCGGCCGCGGCAAGCTGGCGCTGAACCCCGTAGCCGCATGGCCCCGCCTCGTAGAGAAGCGCGGCCGCCGCTGGTGCGCGCCAAGCTTGGCGGCCAGCCGCGCGATGGCTTCCGGTCGATTGGGCACCTCGCCCATGAACCGGACCTCGCCGCCGCGACCAGCTTCGGCAACCGCCACCGCAATCGACTTCTTGTGAACGTCCAATCCGACGTAAATTCTATCATCCATCTCGGCCCGTCTCCTGTGCATGAGGCTCGGCACCGGCCAACCCGGCGCAATCCTCGTAGATTGCACACCGCGAGGCGGGCCGACCTACTTCCGCACAGCGAACATGGGGTATAAGGCACCGACGTGCGGCAGTCTGGCGGGCAAATGCCTTGCGGAACGCGCCGTTCTAGCGGAATGTTTACCGTATCGATTTGACACGCTCGACTTCCCATGATCGGTGGCTGAGCGCCAGTGCCAAGGGAGACAATAATGACGGATCGCGCGAGCCCCTCTGTGTCGGCGGTTTCCACGGCGATCGCGAGGCGCGCCGTTCTCGGTGGAATGGCCGCCACTGTCGCGACACTCGCAGCACCACTGCCCTTGCGCGGCCAGGCGCCCTCGATCGTCGTGTCGATGTTTGGCGGCGTCGTCGAGCGCACTTTCCGCACGACGCTGATTGAGCCGTTCGAGAAGGCAACCGGCATCAAGGTGACGCCGAAGCTGGGCGCACCCGGCGAATGGCTAACGAGTGCGATGGTCAACCGTGCCCGCCCGGAGATCGACGTACTCTGGCTGATCTTCCCGGAATCGATTCGCGCGAGCCAAGAGACTGACGTTCTGCTTGAGCTCTCGGAGGCGCGTATCCCCAACCTCGCCAAAGTCGATCCGATCTGGCGCCAGATGTACAAGGGAACGGGCGTCGGCCACGAATACGCGCCGTTCGTCATCGGCTACCGCACCGATATGATCGACGACCCGCCGAAATCCTGGGCCGATTTCTGGAACCCGAAATATGCCGGCAAGATCGCCATCCCGGACATCGTCTCGCCAGGGGCCTGGGAACTGCTGATGGTTGCCGCCAAGCAGAATGGCGGGTCCGAGACCAACGCCGGCCCGGGCATTGAGGCGATGGGCAAGCTGAAACCATCGGTGAAGCGCTTCTACAAGAACCTGACGGAAGCAGCCAATCTACTGGAAACGGGCGAGGCTGCGGTGGTCGGTCCGATCACGGATTTCCGCGTTTACGCGCTCCAAGATCAGGGTAAGCCGGTTCGCGTCGTGCACGCGAGTGAGGGGACCCTACCCTCCTTCGTCTCGTTCCACATCGCCAAGAACACCGCCAATCGCGACGCGGCGGAAAAGTTCGTCGACTTCGCCATGTCCCAGCGCGGACTGACGGATTTCTGCAACGCGCTCATCTGTGGACCGACAAGGCCTGACGTCACTCTCTCGGGCAAGGCGGCGGAACGGGCGGTGCCGTCGTCAGGCCTGATCATCTTCGACTGGCCAACGGTGGTTCCGCTCATGGGGCGGTATACCGAGATGTGGAACCGGACCATCGGGCGTTAGAGATCGGCTAACCGGACGCCTGGCTCTTGCCGGTTCGAGTCTCCTTCCTGTTGCTGCCGGCATTTGCCGTTCTGCTGCTGCTGTTGGCGCTGCCGCTCTTGATTCTGCTGGCGAGCAGCGTCGACAGTTCGCGCCAGCCGGGACCGTTGGCGTTTGACTTCACGCTCAGGCACTACGGCGAGGTGTTTTACGACAGCTACTACCTCGAGATGCTGGCGCGAACGGTAAAACTCTCGGCCATCGTCACGGCGCTCTGTCTCGTCGTCGGCTATGTCCTGGCCGTTGCACTCTGGATCGCCGGGCCGCGCCAACGCGTCTATTTGATGCTGATCGTGGTGGCTCCACTGCTCGTGAGCGTTGTCGCGCGCACCTACGGGTGGATGCTGATCCTGGGCGAGCGCGGACTGATCAACACGAGCCTGCTGAGCCTCGGCCTGATCGAAACACCGCTCCGCATGTTGTTCACCGATGGCGCCATCGTCCTCGGCCTCGTCCATCTGTTGACCGCCTTCGCGGTCTTGTCGATCCACGCCTCGCTCGAGAAGATTGACTGGGAGATTGTGGAGGCGGCCGTCGTCGCCGGCGCCGGTCCGCTCCGGATCTTCGCCGCGATCCTGTTGCCGCTGTCGCTGCCGGGGCTGGCGGTTGGTGCCACGCTGGTCTTCTCGCTGGCGATGTCCGCGTACATCACACCCGCGTTGATGGGGGGGAATTTGAGCGCCATGGCGACGCTCATCTATCAGAAGTTCATGGTCTCGTTCGACTGGAACGGCGGCGCCGTCCTGGCGGTCGTGTTGCTGCTCGCCGCGCTCATTGGCGTGCTGTTTATTGTCATGGTCGCTATGGCATTTGGGCGCCCGCGTACGCCAAGGGAGGGCGCGGCATGAGCCGAGGCTTGTTCGCCTGGGTGTCGACGCTGTTGCAGGTGTGGCTGCTGCTGCCGCTCGCGGCCATCGTCTACGCCTCCGTCGCAACCGATGCGGTGCCGGTGTTCCCGCCGACAGGGATTACGCTGCACTGGTACGCCGCCGCCTATGACGTCGGCTCGTTTCGCCGAGGCTTGGAGATCAGCCTGATCGTTGCCTGCCTGTCGACCGTACTCGCCATGCCGGTCGGCCTCACCGCCGCGCTCGCCCTCGCGCGCTGGCAGTCGCCCTGGCGCGCGCCGATTGAGACGGCGTTGATGGCGCCGATCTTCGTGCCCGGTCTGGTGATCGGCATCGCGCTCATGATGGCAGTCGCGGCGAGCGGCCTTGACATCGGATTCGGTCGCCTGATCCTGGGGCATACGCTCATGATTTTCCCTTATATCGCGCGGACGACATACGCCAGCCTGGCGGTGCAGGATGCTTCGCTTGAGGAAGCCGCGCGGACCATGGGCGCCGGCGAATTCAGGATCGTCTGGAGCGTGCAGCTTCCCCTGGCGCGGCCCGGCATTGTCGCGGGCACGATCTTTGCCTTCATCATGTCGTTCGATGATGTGCCGGTGGCGCTGTTCCTGGCCGACGCCCGGACAACGACCCTGCCTTTGGCCGTGCTGTCTTACCTCGAATACAATTTCGATCCCGCGGTGGCGGCGGTCTCGGCCGCGCAGGTGATTTTCACCTTCTTCGCCGCCGTTCTGCTCGAACGGCTGTTCGGCCTAAAGCGCCTCTGGGGGGCCGGCAATGGCTGAGCTGGTCCTGGACTGCATCACCAAGCGCTATGGTGGGACGGCGGTCGTCGACGCCTTGTCGCTGTCGCTGCCATCCGGCAAGCTGCTGACTCTGCTCGGACCGAGCGGCTGCGGTAAGAGCACGACGCTCCGCATCATCGCCGGACTGACCCCGGCCGACAGTGGCCGCGTGCACCTGGGGGGACGAGACGTGACGGCCCTCAAGGCGCGGGCGCGCAATGTCGGCATGGTGTTTCAGTCGCTCGCTCTCTTTCCGCATATGAGTGCCGCCGACAACATTGCCTTCCCTCTGCGCGTCGAGGGCGTGTCGGGGCGGGATCGGGACCGTCGGGTGGGCAAGGCGCTCGACCTGGTGCGTATGGGCGGCTTCGCCCGGCGCTACCCCGACCAGCTATCCGGTGGGCAACGCCAGCGCGTGGCGCTGGCCCGCGCGATCATCTCCAATCCGGGCGTGCTGCTGCTGGACGAGCCGTTCAGCGCGCTCGACCGCAGGCTGCGGGACGAGATGCAGGAGGAGCTCAGGTCGCTTGTCGGGCGTCTCGGCATTACCACGGTGTTCGTGACCCACGACCAGGAAGAGGCGATCCGCCTCAGCGATCTCGTCGCCGTGATGCGCGCGGGACGGATCGAGCAGCTCGCCGGGCCCAGGGTGGTCTACAACGCGCCCCGCACACCGTTCGTGGCTGATTTCATGGGATCGGTGAACTTCGTCGAGGCCGAGATCGCCAACCTGGCGGGCGATCAGGTGACGGTCCGGCTCGGCCAGTCGGCGTTTGCCGTCCCGCGCCCCACGGATCTCGACGGCGCGCCGGACCTTGGTGTACTGATCAACGTACGGCCCGAGCGCGTCACCCTCGCCGACACGCCTCCCGCGGCCGGGCCGGCGCTCGCTGGAACGGTGACCAACCGGGTGTTTGACGGCGCCTTCGTCACCTACACCGTTCGGCTTTCCGAGCGGCCCGAGCGCAGCTGGATCATCCGCCGGCTCTCGAGCGAAGGCCCGGCGACGGCAAGCGACGCGGTCTGGCTGACCTGGCCGGCGGACGCCACTCAGGTGATGGTATCTCACGCCAACAGATCATCCAACTCGCGATAGTCCGGCGGGGTCGTGTCGATGGCACGGCCGGCGTGCAGGACAACCCGGTCTGCCTGCGGGCGTGACAGCAGTTCGGAGACGCCGCGGGCACGAAACAACACAAGGTCGGCGCTGGCGCCGGCCGCAATCCGCCCGGCTCCGGCAAGGCGCATGGCCGCCGCTGGGATCCAGCCCACGGCCGGCGGCCAGGCCGCGAACTCGCTGTTCAGATGGCCGATCCGCACCGCCTGTTCCAGCACTTCCAGAATGTCATGGTCGCCGAAGGCGAAGAACGGATCGCGGCAATTGTCGCTCGCGACCGCCGTCGGGACGCCAGCGGCCGCAAGCTCGCGCAGCAAGGTGACTCCACGCCAGCGCGGTGTCCCGCCGTCGATCCGCCCCTGGAGAAATTGGTTGACCATGGGCAGGCTGACGACCGTCAGCCCCGCCTCGCGGCAAAGCGCGATGGTCCGCCGGGCGACCGCGTCTGACTGCACCGACAGGCTGCAACAATGGCCGCAGGTGACCTTGCCCGAGAAACCATGGCGGAGGCTTGCGGCCGCAACTTGCGCCAAGGCATTCGCCGCTGGATCGCCAGTCTCGTCGACATGCAGGTCGATATCGAGACCAAAATGTTTGGCGATCGTGAACAGATGGTCCAGTGCCGCGTCCATGTCGGCTGGGGTCGCGTCGGGTTTGGCGAGCCGGGTTATGCCGCCCAACACGCCATCGGAGCGGGCCACCAGCCGAGCCAGCGCCTCACCGTCGGGTGTCGCGTACCAGTCCAGCAGGGTAAGTGAGCAAGCTTGGACCGCCATCCGCGGGGCCCACCGCTCGCGCAACTCGCGAAAGACGGCCCAGCTGGTCTGCGACTGCGCGAGGTCCATGCAGTCCAGATGGGTGCGGATGGCGCGCGTTCCATGCGCGTAGGCCGAGCGCAAGCCGAACTCGAACCGGCGCTCTACGTCGTCATGGCGCCAGTGGGCCGCCCGGTCGGCCATCGTCGATGCCCGCGCGCCGTCCAGCGTCCCGGCCGCATTGTCGGCGCGCGGCCAGATATGGCCCTTGTCAAGATGGGTGTGCAAGTCGACGAAGGCCGGCCAGATCTGGCCGCCATCGAGGTTGACGACAGGCCCGGGCCAAGCCATCCCCGGCGCCGCGACAGCCGCGATCCGCCCGTTGGCGACGTGGATGTCGGCGCGGACAAAACCATCCCGGTCCTGGGCCCCCAGCCCTTCGCTCGAGGCAAGCGCGGCGCCCGGCAGGCGGGCATTCGCCAAGTGCATGGTGGATACGGTCGGGATGGTGACGAAGCCCTGTGCCATCGCGACACCCTCTGCTAGCTTTCCAGCGCCAATTACATTGTGACCGGAGTCGCCGCCGAATGAAACCGCGCCCGTTCAAGCTCATTCGGGTGGACTCGGCCGAGGGCGCGTCGGAGGCACTGGCACGCCATGGTGAGGAGGCGCGCATCCTTGCCGGCGGGCAGAGTCTGGTGCCGATGATGAACTTTCGGGTCGCGGCGCCAGCGGTGCTGGTGGACATCAACGCCTGCACTGGCCTCGGCGGTATCACGCGGACCGGCGATATCATCCGCCTAGGCGCGCTGACCCGTCACCGTGAGACGGCGACATCGACGTTGGTCGCCGACGCGCTACCGCTCCTCGCCATGGCGATGCCGCATGTTGGCCATCTCGCGATCTGCAATCGCGGTACTTTTGGTGGCAGCCTTGCCCATGCCGACCCGGCGGCGGAACTGCCCGCATGCGCACTGTTACTCGACGGCAGCGTGGTGATCGGCTCGCTCCGGGGCGAGCGGCGGGTCGCCGCCGCCGACTTCTTTCGAGGCCTCTATACGACGGCAATCGAACCCGACGAATTGTTGCTGGCGGTCGAGTTCCAGGCTCGGCGGCCCAACGCTGTCTTTGCCTTTCATGAACTCGCCCGCCGGCATGGCGACTTTGCACTCGCCGGAATTGCGGCGAGCGCCATCCGCGTGGGCGAGATGCTTGGCGACATCGCCTTCGTCGGGTTCGGAATCGCCGACCGGCCGGTGCTCCTGCCGTCCGTTGCCAGACTTGCGGCCGGCGCCCTGCCGAGATTGCCGCAAATCGCCGCGCTCAAAGAGGCATTGGCGGCGGATGTGGAGATCTTGCCCGACAATCAGCAAAGCCCGGCGATGAAGGCGCATATCGTGGCCGAGTTGATCCTCGATGCGTTGGGCCAGCTCAGCCGGAAGGGGACGGCCTGATGGATGACCTGGTGGTGGTCTCGATGACGGTGAACGGCCGGGCGGTGCGGCGGGCGGTATCGCCGCGCCAGAGCCTCGCCGATTTCTTGCGCCAGGATCTTGGTCTCACCGGCACCCATCTTGGCTGCGAGCATGGCGTGTGCGGCGCCTGCACAATCGTCGTTGATGGCCGGATTCAGCGCGGCTGCCTTTCCTTCGCGGCACAAATGGAGGGCCACACCGTCGAGACGATCGAGGGTGCGACGGCCAGCGGCCGGCTAGCAGCACTCCAAACGGCCTTTCGGGAACGCAACGCGCTGCAATGCGGGTTCTGTACGCCGGGCATACTGCTGACCGCGGCCGAGTTTCTGGCCGACAATCCTAGGCCGATCCGGGATGCGATCCGCACCGCCCTCTCCGGCAATGTCTGCCGCTGTACCGGTTATCACGCCATCGTGGATGCCGTGGCCAGTGCCGCCGAGGCTCTGTCGTGACCAAGAACATCGGCAGTGCCCGCCCGCGCGACGATGTCCGGCTGTTGCTCGACGGGCGCGGAACCTATCTCGACGACGTACCGGTGACCGGCGCGCTGCATGTGGCGTTCCTGCGTTCCCCCCATGCCCATGCCGACATCGCGAAGATCGCCACGGCGGCGGCGGCGGCGCTGCCGGGTGTGGTGCGGGTCGTGACGGCGAGTGACCTCGCTGCCATCTGCCACGGTTGGGGATCGTCGCAGACCTTCCCGGGCCTGGTCGAGCGACGGCAGACGGCACTGGCGGCGACTCGCGCCGTCTATCAGGGACAGCCGGTCGCCGCCGTCGCCGCCGAGACGCGCGCCATCGCCGAAGACGGGGTCGAGGCGATCGAGGTCGACTGGCGGCCCTTGCCGGAGATGGCGGCCCTCGACCACGCCCTCGAGCCGGGTGCCGCGCCGGCCCATGGCGACCTCGCCTCCAACCTCGCCTACAGCGGTACCATCGGCGCCAACATCGACCCGGCTATTTGGAAAGAGGCGGCGCATGTGCTGGAAGAAAGCTTCATCTTCCACCGAGTCACCGGCGTGCCGCTGGAGACGCGCGGGGTCGTTGCCAGTTACCTGCCGGCCGACGGCAGCCTAACGGTCTATCAAAGCCACACCGCGCCCCATCAACTGCGCTCGCTCTACGCCATGCATCTCGGCCTCGATGAGGGGCGTATCCATGTGGTGACGCCGCAAGTGGGCGGTTCGTTCGGCGTGAAGATCCACCTCTACCCCGACGAAATTGCCACTTGCGCCATCGCCCGGCTGATCGGCCGGCCGGTGAAATTCATTGCCGACCGGCTTGAGTCCTTCACGGCCGACATTCATGCGCGCGAGCAGCGGGTGCGGGCGCGCGTGGCGCTCGGTGCCGATGGCCGGTTTCTTGCCTGGCAGGTCGACTGCCTTTTGGGCATGGGCGCCTTCTCGACCCATCCGGGATCGAGCGTGCAGGAGGGCGACGAGACGGTGCGGCTCGCCGCGACGCCCTACCGGGTCGACGCCTTCGCCGGCAGGGTCGACGTGGCGTTCCAGAATAAGACCATCGTCGGCCAATATCGCGGCGTCGGCCACCCGATGGCGAGCGCGGTGACGGAATATATGGTCGACCGGTCCGCCGAGGCGCTCGGGGTCCTGCCAGAGGAATTGCGCCGGCGCAACTATGTCCCCGACGACGCCTACCCGACAACAAGTGCGTCCGGGCTGCCACTTGACGCGCTTTCGCATCGCAAGTGCCTCGATGAAATCCTTCGCCTGATGGATATGCCGGCACTCCGGCTGGCGCAAGCGGCATTCCGCGCCAAGGGCGTCTATCGCGGTATCGGCCTTTCGGCCTTCATCGAGCGCACGGCGACCAACGTGCCGGTGAACGCCCATGTCCGTAAGGCGACAGCGCAGGACGGGGTGACGCTGCACATCGATCCCTCGGGCTCGGTGCGCGCGGCGATCACCGTGACCGAGCAAGGACAGGGTACCCACACCGCAATCGCCCAAGTCATCGCCGACGCCCTCGGCGTGCCGTTTGAACGCGTTACCGTTATATCCGGCGACAGCGCGGCGACCCCTTACGGCTCCGGCATTCGTGCTTCGCGCGGCGCGCCGGTTGGCGGCGAATTGGCGCTCAAGGCCGGCCGCGCGCTCCGCCGGAATGTGCTGGCGGCGGCGGCAACGCTGCTGCAGGTGGCACCCGACGATCTGACGCTCGACAATGGCACGATCCTGCGGCGTGGCGGCGGCCGGGGCGTACGCCTGGATGAGCTCGCGGAAGCGGTGCATTTCCGGCCACAACTCTTCCAGCATGGCGCGCAGCCAAACCTGTCAGTTGCCATGCATTTCGGCCATGATTGGCCGACGCTGGTTCCCACCAATGGCATCCAGGCAAGCTATCTGGAGGTGGACGCGCGCACCGGCATGGTCCGCCTGCTGCACCATTGGGCAGTCGACGATTTCGGTACGCTGATCAACCCTCTGCTAGCCGCCGAGCAGGTCCGCGGCGGTATCGCCCAGGGGATCGGCCAAGCGCTCTATGAGGAACTGCTTTATTCCGAGGACGGCCAACTCACCAACGCGACGCTGGCCGACTACCTGCTACCGAAGGCAAGCGACCTTCCCGACATCACGGTTGGCCATGTCGAGACGCCCTGGCCCCACTCGGAGCTCGGCGCTAAGGGCGCGGGCGAGGCCGGCACCACGGGTGCGCTCGGCGCCGTCCTGACCGCGGTCAACGACGCGCTCCGCCCGCTCGGCGCGAAGATTACCGAAATGCCGATGACCCCCGAACGAATCCTGCGCGCGCTGGGAAAGATCTAATCCGCCGGCTGTGGTGGATATTCTGGGTTCCCCGCCGTTACTTGAATGCGGACATTACCTTCGCCGACCGGTCGCGCCACAGTGAAAGAATTGCCTCATAGCGCGGCGCCGATGGTACCTTCCCTTACAGCCCATCGCCTAAGTTGGTGTGCGGAACGAGCATCTCGGCCCGCCGAATACGGAAAGGCTCGGATGTACATGAGGGGATATGCGCGCGGCAGTTTCTCGGCACGGGTTTTAGGGCCAGCGCCATGACCGCCATATCAACTGGCGCGACGTCGGCTCATGCGGGCCGGCTGTCCCAAACCGCCGCACCGGTGCTTGAGATCCGCAATCTCTCGACGGTCTTTCCAGGCGCAACGCGCCCGACCGTCATCGTCGACGATATCTCGCTCACGGTGCGGCGCGGAGAGACCCTGGCCGTCGTCGGTGAGTCGGGTTCAGGCAAGACAATGACGTTCCTCTCCGCCCTTGGGCTCGTGCCGCACCCGGGCCGGGTGGCGGCCGGCGAAGTGCTCCTCAACGGCACCGACCTTCTCCGGCTGCCGCCCGAGGAATTGCGTCGCCGGCGCGGCGCCGAAATCGCCATGGTGTTCCAAGACCCCCTGTCGTCGCTCAATCCCGTTTTCACGATCGGCGACCAGATCATCGAGGTGCTGCGCGCCCATGCGGCGGTCGGCCGGGCGTCGGCCCGCCGACGCGCCATCGAACTCCTGGAACGTGTGCATATCCCAGACCCGCATCGGCGGATTGACGATTATCCCCACCAGTTTTCCGGCGGCATGCGCCAGCGCGCGCTGATTGCCATGGCGATCGCCCTCGGACCCAAGGTGCTTATTGCCGACGAGCCGACGACAGCACTCGACGTAACGGTTCAGGCGCAGGTACTCGAACTGCTCGCCGACCTCAAAGCCGAGTCTGGCATGGGCATGGTACTGATAACCCATGACCTCGGCCTCGTCGCGCGATACGCCGAGACGGTCGTCGTTCTCTATGCCGGCCGGGCGATGGAGCGTGGCCCTCTCGATGCCATTTTCGAGCGCACCCGCCATCCCTATACGGTGTCGCTGTTTCGCAGCATTCCACATCTCGATACGCCGGCCGGCACCGATCTCACGCCCATCGAAGGACAACCGCCAAACCCGATTTCGCTGCCACCGGGTTGCGCCTTCGAGCCCCGCTGCTTCCTGGGCAAGGGCCGGTCGGATTGCGCGACCAGGCGACCTCTCCTCGAGCCGATCGATGGCACGGATCATTTGAGTTGCTGTTGGCATTGGCGGGAGCTGGCCAGCGGTCGGGCCGGGCCATGAAGGCAGCGAGAGACGGCTCGCCCACCGCCCAGCCGCTCCTCGGCGTCGCCAATGTTTCCAAGACATTCGGTGGCGGCCGTTGGCTGCTCGGCGCCAGAAGGGCAGCCGTGCGGGCTGTCGACGATGTCTCCTTCGAACTTTGGCCGGGCGAAACCCTCGGCCTCGTGGGTGAGACAGGCAGCGGCAAGAGTACGCTTGGCCGTCTCGTGCTGCGCCTCGTCGAGCCAACGTCGGGCCACATCACATTTTCCGGTGAGGAAATCACCGGCCTGAGCGCGGCCGAGGTTCGCCGGCGCCGCGGCGCGTTTCAGATGGTGTTCCAAGATCCGTTCGGCTCGCTCGATCCGCGCATGAGCGTCGGAGCCCTGATCGCGGAGCCCATGGTCGTCCATGGCGTCTCGCGCGCCCAGATACCAGGGCGTACCGAGGCGATCATGCGGCTCGTCGGGCTCGATCCGCGCTCGGCCAACAGCTACCCCCATGAATTCTCCGGCGGACAACGCCAACGGATCGGCATTGCGCGCGCCATGGTGCTGACGCCGAAGCTGCTGGTGCTCGACGAGCCGGTATCCGCGCTCGACGTCTCGATCCAGGCGCAGATCCTGAACCTGCTCATGGAGATTCAGCAGCGCACCGGCGTCGCCTATCTGTTTATCGCCCACGATCTGGCGGTGGTTCGCCATGTGAGCCATCGCGTCGCCGTGATGTATCTCGGCCGTATCGTCGAACTCGCCGACCGGGACCTGCTCTATGGCAGCCCCCGTCATCCCTATACGGTTTCCCTCCTATCCGCCGTGCCTGTTGCAAACCCCGCCACCGAGAGGGAGCGTCGGCGGATCCCCTTACATGGCGAGATCAGTTCGGGAACCGCCATCCCCTCCGGCTGCCGGTTTCACCCGCGCTGCGCGCGCGCGCGACTGATCGCGTCCAGGGGGGCGATACCAACCGGCGATTATGGAGCGGAGAAACTGCCCCTGGCGTGCCTCCAGCAGGAGCCGCCACTGGCGCCAATCGAACCGGGACATCGGGCCGCCTGCCACTTCGATAGTGGGAGCCAAGCCGACATGGTTCCGGGGCCCCTGACTTGAGCGCGCAATGCGACCTTGCCTGTTCCGCGGTTCTTATGCGAACTTGTCAACCAAATGTGGTATCGACCACGAAGTTCCTTGGAGGCGAATGATGGCTGAGACACGCGAGGCGAACTACCGGGGCGTGTTCGACAACCGCCTGGGGTTCGGCGATCGGCCGGCCGTCCTGGTGATCGATTTCATCAAAGCCTACACGACGCAAGGGGCCGCCTTTTTCGGCCGGGGCGTGGTCGAAGCGGTCGCCGCGACCGTGCCCCTGCTCCGTGCCGCAAGGGCGGCAACGGTTCCCATCATCTACACGAAAAACCTGTTTCATCCCTCCGGGATCGATGGCGGCCTGTTCGTCAAGAAGGTGCCGGCACTCCGAACCCTGGTTGAGGGGGAACCGCTGGCAGAGATCGACCCGCTCATTGCGCCCGCGCCCGAGGATCTCGTTATCGTCAAGAACTACCCGAGCTGTTTTTTCGGAACGTCGCTGGCGTCGACCCTCGTGGGCTTGGGTGTGGATACGGTGGTTCTGACCGGCTGCTCGACCAGTGGATGCGTGCGCGCGGCGGCCATCGATGCCATCCAGTATGGTTATCGTGTCATCGTTCCGCGGGAATGCGTCGGCGACCGGCATGATGGTCCGCACGAGGCGAACCTGTTCGACATCAATGCGAAGTATGGCGACGTCATCGCCAAGGCCGAGGTGGTCGATTATTTCGCGCGGATCAGGGCCACGCCGCGCCGGGCCGCCGAATGAGGCTCCAACACCGTCGGGTCCGGATCGCCGAACTTGGCGCCGATGCCCGCCCCGAACCGGGATGAGCGGCATGGCGGATATGGCGCACCCTGCTTCGGCTCTTAAGGCGGCTCGGGTTGCGCTCGACGCGATCCACAGGTGGAACCCATCCACTAAGGCCATGCTTACCGTGACCGCCGAACACGCGCTCGCGGCCGCCGAGGAAATCGACCGCCGCCAGGACAAGGGCGAGTGGTGCGGCTTGCTTGCCGGCATGACCATGTCCATCAAGGACAACATCGACATGGCGGGGGTGGCGACCACCGCCGGTTCGAAGATCCTGGCCGAGAATGTCGCCAACCGCGATGCCTTTGTCGTCGAGCGTCTGCAACGGGCCGGTGCCGTGGTCGTGGGCAAGGCCAACTTGCATGAATGGGTGTTGGGGCCAACGAGCCAGAGCACCCATTACGGCCCGGTACGCAATCCCTGGGATACGACTCGTATTCCAGGCGGCTCGAGCGGCGGTTCGGGCGCGTCGTTAGCGGCCGGCATGTGCGTGGGATCGATCGGCTCCGACACGGGTGGCTCAATTCGAATTCCGGCCGCGTTCTGCGGCGTCGCGGGCTTGCGACCCTCGATCGGGCGGGTGTCCTGTCGCGGCTCGGTACCGGTGTCGGCGTGGTTCGATACCCTCGGCCCCATGGCGAGACGCGTCGTCGACGTTGCACGCATCTTCACGGTGATCGCCGGCCACGACCCCGACGACCCGATCAGCGAAGATCGGCCCGTGCCAAACGTCATGGTGGACATCGATCGGCCGGTCGCCGGGCTCCGACTGGGAGTCCAACGGCGCTGGTTTTTCGACGATTTGGCGCCGGAGCAGGAGATCGCGCTGGAAACCGCGCTTCGGGTGTTCCGCTCGGCTGGGGTCGAAATTGTCGAGGTCGATCTGGGAGACGTCGAGAAGAGCCACGAGTTGCTGGCTTTCAAGGTGCTGCTGGCCGACGCGTACAATGTGCACAAGGACCGCCTCGATAGCCGGCCTGGCGACTTCGGCCGCGACGTATACACCCGCGTCATGCTTGGCCGGGAGGTCAAGGGACACGAATATGCGGCCGCTCTGCGCTGGAACGAATCGTTCAAGCAGCGCCTGCGGCAGGTCTTTGGCAATGTCGATGCCATCCTGAGCCCGGCGACCCCGTTTGGCGCGCCCTTGGCGGAAGGCGGCCTGCAAGGAGACGCTTGGTTCGGCACCATCCGCAAGCTCACGCGCTTTACCTTTTGCTGGTCATTCGCGGGCGTTCCGGCGCTATCGGTACCGTGCGGGCACGACCGGGACGGGATGCCGCTGGGCATGCAGATCACAGCGCCCTGGTTCGACGAAACAACGGCGCTCAGGCTTGGCCACGCCTATCAAGGTTTGACCACGCACCACGAACGCCGACCCGCTGCAACGACAGCGGCCGGACCGCCAGGCGGAGGCGGGCCATGAGGGACCCGTCACAGCCGCCGCGATCGATTGCCGATGCGTCGGCGGCACTCATGGCCGGCCGGGTGACGTCGGTCGAGCTGGTTGAAAGGACGCTCGCGCGCATCAACGCCGTGGACGACAAGATTCGGTCGTACATCCATGTAGCCCACGACCGCGCCCTGGCCGACGCGCGACAGGCAGACGAGGAGATGGCGGCCGGCGCGAGTCGTGGTCCGCTCCATGGCATACCCTTCGCGGTCAAGGACAACTACGACGCTGTCGGCATGCCGGCAACGGCCGGATCGGCCCTGCGCCTGGGTCACATGCCCGTTCGCGACGCCGATCTGGTTGCCAAACTGCGGAGCGCTGGCGCCGTCCTGCTCGGCAAGCTATCGACCTGGGAGTATGGCACCGGCAATGGCGGCGAGTATTTTGACTTGCCCTTTCCACCGGCGCGCAATCCTTGGGATATCACCCGGTTCACCGGTGGCTCGAGCACGGGAGCCGGCGCCGCCGTTCCCGCCGGCACGGCCATGTTCGCCATGGGCTCGGACACCACCGGTTCCGTGCGTCTCCCCGCCGCCGCGTGCGGACTCGTGGGTATCATCGCGACACCGGGCCGGCTCAGCCTCAAGGGGATCCTTCCCAACTGCTATTCGCTTGACGTGCCCGGCCCATTGACCTGGACCGCCGAAGATGCCGCGATCGTGCTCGACGCGACGATTGATCGGCCCGCATCCCGGCGGCGTGAAATTTCCCTCAGACGAGCCACGGGCCTCCCCATCAGGGGGCTACGGATCGGGGTCATGTGTGAGCCACTCGGCCGGTTTCCGGCACCTGACGCGGCGATTGCGACGGCGTTCGAAGCCGGGCTCAAGGTCTTGGAGGCGGCGGGTGCTTCGCTCCATGACGTCCGACTGCCGCTGCCGGTCTCCGACTGTTTCGACGTCACGCGGGTCCTGGGCCCGGCCGAATCCGCCTCTATCCACGAGGCGGAATTGCGCGAGCGACCGCAGGACATGGGTTTTGCGCTGCGTGACAAGCTGATGGCGGGTTCGCTCGTCCGCGCTGTCGACTATATCGCGGCCCAGCGTCAACGCCTGGTCATCGCGAACGCCATCGACGCGCTTATCCGCGACCATGATGCGATCGTCACCTGGGGATCGCTCCACGTCGCCCCACGCCTCGGAGTCGAGCCCGAGATGACGGCATTCACGGTTGAAACGATGTTGACGCCGTTTAACCTTTCGGCGCATCCCGCGTTGGTGCAATGCACCGGGTTCTCGCCGGACGGCCTGCCGCTCAACTGGCAGATCGTTGCCAATCGGGGCGACGAGGCGATGGTGCTCCGCATGGCCGCGGCCTATGAACGCGACACGCCCTGGCGGGACCACCGCCCCGTCTTGTGATCGAGCAGGAGACAGCGAATGACCGACACGAGTGCGCCAACCCGCCAGGAGATCGAACGTTGGGCACGACGCCACGGCATCGAGAAGCTGCACCCCGAACATCTCGACCGCATGTCGGAACTCGCGGTCTATGTGGCCGATCTCGGGCGCTCGCTCCGGCGCGTGGCATCGAAGGACGATCGACCGGCGGCTATCTTTCGCCCACTCGATGGCCGACACGGCCAGGATGGACATTGACGTTGGTGCCAACGGACTGCACCCTTGCGTCGAGAGGGTCATCGGGAGCGTCGCTTGGGGAAATCGCGTCGCGTCACCGATCCGGGAATAACAGGCGGGAATAACAGGGAGGTCGTCATGGCGGAATCAAATCGTGGCCAAGCTCACGGGATCAACCGGCGAAATCTGCTGACACTCATGGCCGGCGTGGGTGCCGCCACGGCGCTGCCGCTCGACTTCTCGAAGGTAGCGCTTGCCCAGGGTGCCAAGGCTCTGCGCGTGCGACTGGGTTCCGACATCTCGGTCCTCGACCCGGCGCATATCTTCCAGATCGAGAATCAGACCGTCTGCGCCCACATCTTCAACGGCCTGGTGAAATACGACCAGGCGACGAACAAGATCGTGCCGGACCTGGCGACGGAATGGAGCATCTCCGGCGATGGAACGGTCTATACCTTCAAGCTGCGTGGCGGCATCGCGTTTCACAAGAATTTTGGCGCCCTCACGGCCGAGGACGTGAAGTTTTCGCTGGACCGGGTTCTCGATCCAAACGGCGCCAGTAAGTACACGGGCCAACTCGCAGGCCTCAAGACGGTCGAAGCCGCCGATCCCGGCACCGTCCGATTGACCCTTGAGGCCCCCAGTTCGGGATTCCTGCACAAGCTGACGGCCTTCAATCAGGGTTGGATCGTCTCGAAAAAGGCGGTCACCGAGATGGGCGAGAAGTTCAAGCTCAATCCGATCGGCAGCGGGCCTTTCATGTTCGAGAAGTGGACCGCCGGCAGTGAGGTTAGGCTGGTGGCGAACAAGGCCTATTTCGGGGGCGCGCCGAAATTCGACGAGCTGTTGCTCCGCGTTATCAAGGATGAGACCGCCGCCGCCATCGCGCTGGAGAAGCGGGAAATCGATATCTTCTATGCGCTGCAACAGCCCGAGATGATCGACCGGCTGAAGAAGTTGGGCGGTGTCCAGGTATTGAGCCGCGACGCCAATCACACCATCAATCTCGTGCTGAATACCACGGTGAAACCGCTCGACGACCCGCGTGTCCGCCGAGCCATGGCCCATGCCCTAAACCGGAAGGGCCTGATCGACGGGTTCTTCAAGGGCACCAAGTCGATGGCGCACTCGGTATTGACCAGTTCGTTTGCCGAGTTCACCGACGATGTGCCGCAATACGGATACGATCCCGAGAAGGCCAAGGCCCTGCTCAAGGAGGCGGGTCATCCGTCCTTCAAGTTCGAACTGACCTCGGTCGGCCTTAGTCCGTATGACAAGATCGTGGTGCCCATGGCCGACGATCTAAGTGCCGTGGGGATCGACACGTCCATCAAGGTGCTCGAGCGTGGCGCCTACACCCAGGCGCGCAACAGCGGCAACGTCCAGTCCTGCATGACGGGCGTCGTCGGTCCGCCCGACCCCGATTCCCCGTTGGTTTCGCTCTATGCCAAGAAATCCTTCCCACCGGGTCTCAACACGGCCCGATACGATGCGGTCGAGGATTTGCTCGGCAAGGCCGGCACCGCGAAAAGTGCCGCCGAACGGGCGGCGGCTTACAAGGCGATCCTCAAAAAAGTAATGACGGACGTGCCCGTGATCCCGCTCTATGGCGATCGCCTGTTCCTTGCGCACACCGACGACGTCGAGGGCCTGGTACAGAATTCGTTGTTCACAGTCGATACCTACTCGGTCTCGCGCAAGGGGTGAGCTAGCCGGTGCTCCGCCATCTCGGGCGCTGCTTCGTCCATCTGGCGGTCGCGGTTGCCGGGATTGTGACGGTCGCCTTCTTCCTCATGCGGGCGATTCCGGGCGATCCGGCTGCCTACATGCTGGGCGACTATGCGACGGCGGACGCGCTGGCGCGCTTGCGGGGGCAGCTTGGCCTCGACCGGTCGGTGCTCGAACAATATGCCCTGTTCGTCGCGCGCGCCGTGCGTGGCGACCTCGGCAGCTCGGTGGTCACGGGACAGGCCGCCCTGACCGAGATCCTCGATAGCCTGCCCGCATCGGCCGCTCTCGCCGTATTGGGCCTTCTGATCGCGATCCTGATCGGCGTGCCGCTCGGCATCGCATCGGCCGTGCGCCAGGGCACATGGCTCGATGTGGCAATCATGTTGGCGGCGCTCGCGGGCATCTCCTTCCCGGTGTTCTGGTTGGGTCTTGCGGCGATTCTCATCCTCTCGCACGGGCTCGATCTTTTTCCGGCGCTTGGCTCAAGCGGGTCGGAAGACCTCCTGACGCGGCTCCACCATCTGGCGCTGCCGGCGTTGGTGCTTGGCTTTTCGGTTTCGGCCTACATTGCCCGACTGACTCGCTCGGCCATGCTCGAAGTGCTGGGTCAAGACTATGTGCGCGTCGCACGGGCGATGGGTATACCGGAACGGCGAATCCTCTATAAGTTGGCGCTGCGCAACGCCCTCATTCCGATTCTCGCCGTCATTGGCGTGACGTTCGCCTGGTCGCTTGGCAATGCCATTCTGATCGAAGTCGTATTCAGCCGACCGGGATTGGGCTCGACCCTGCTGAAGGCTATCCTCGCGCGCGACTACCAGCTCGTACAGGCGGGCGTCCTCATTCTAGCAACCGCCGTGGTCGTAACCAATACCGTCCTGGATGTGGTTTATGGTGTCATCGACCCGCGCCTGAGGAGCGGATGAGCACGGAACTTCGCCGCTATCTCGGCCATCCGGGTCTCGCCGTGGGGACGGCGATCCTCGTCCTGCTCGTCATGATCACGCTGGTGGCGGGGTGGATCGCGCCCCACTCGCCACTCAAAACCGACATGGCGAATACTCTTGCGCCCATGTCCACCTCCCATTGGCTCGGCACGGACCAGTTCGGTCGCGATGTGCTCTCGCGCATCATTATGGGTACGCGGGTCTCCATCCAGGTCGCGTTCGCGGTGGTGGCACTATCCTTGAGTGCCGGCACCATCGTCGGCGCGCTCGCGGGGTTCGCGGGTGGCTGGACTGAGCGCATCACCGTTATCATCATCGACATTCTTCTCGCCTTCCCCGGCTTTCTGCTCGCGCTGGCGCTGGTCGCGGCCCGAGGCTCTTCCCTCGAATCGGTGATCGTCGGCGTCTCGATCGCGTTCACGCCACGCGTGGCCGCGGTCATGCGCTCGGTCGTGCTGACCATCAAGCCGCGCCCTTTCATCGAGGCCTCGCGCGCCATCGGCTTGACCGAGCTCAGGATTCTGCTTCGCCATGTGATCCCCAACGCCATGCCGCCGGTGATCGTGATCGCGACCGTGAGTGCCGCGACGGCCATCCTCGCCGAAGCCGGCTTGAGCTTTCTCGGCCTTGGTGTTCAGCCACCGACACCGACCTGGGGCAACATCATCTCGGACGGTAACCCGCTGATCACGACGAACCCCTGGATATCGCTGTCTGCCGGTTTCTGCATCGCGTTGGCGGTCATTGCATTCAATCTCCTGGGCGACGGGCTGCGCGACACGCTCGACCCACGCATGCGCCAACAGACGGGTGCGAGGATGCTCTGATTGACACCCCCGCCTCCACATGCAACTGCACACATTCCAGGCGCAGGCTCGGGTCCGGCTCGCAAGAAAACAGGCCAAAAAAATTGGCAGATCGTTGTCGGCCGCCACCGGCACCGGGATCGGCATTGGGAAAGTCGGCGTGGCGATTGCAGTGAAATGACCCATCGCGAATAACTCGCACCATTGGAGGCAGTCATGGCCAAAGGACAAAAAAAATCCAACCGCGAAATCAAGAAACCGAAAAAGACGGCGACGGAGCGCGCGAAGTCTACCGCCCCGGTACCCGCGCTCGGCGCGCAGCGCACGCCAACCAAGGGTGGGCAAAAGAAGCGCTGAGCGACCTGCCAAGCGATCTCGCTAGCCCGGGCGCATCGGCGAGCGGGCGAGCGTCCGCATTCGTTGAGCCCATTTCGGTAGTGGAATCAACGGTCTGAGAATTTCAAAGCGGTCCGGCGGAGCGGCGGGTTTTTGCGCGCGCCCGAGGTCGCCGCGTGGCGATATGATGGTTCGGCTACAACCTGACGCCCGTTCCGAGGAAGATTTCCCATGCTGTCACTGCGCAAGACCAAGGCGTCGTTCGGCCTCGATTTCCAGGAAGTGCCCGAGCCCCGCCGGCCGGGTCCCGGTGAAGTCACCCTCAAGGTCGAGGCGGTCGGCATCTGCGGCAGCGACGTGCACGCCTATGAGTGGACCGAGGGCTTTGGCTTCATGGCCGGGCGTCTGCCGGTCACCATGGGTCACGAATTTGCCGGCCGAGTGGTGGCGCGGGGACCGGATACGAGCCTCCCCGACGGCACTCGGGTGACGGTGGCGCCCTTTATCACCTGCGGCATTTGTGCCGCCTGCCGGCGGGACGACGCCCGCAATTGCACCCGGCGCGAGCTGATCGGCCTCACGGTCGATGGCGGCTTCGCGGGCCACGTCACGCTGCCGGCGCGGAACTGCCTGGTGCTGCCGGCCACCCTCGACGACGAACTGGGGGCGCTGACCGAACCCTTGGGGGTGGGCTGCGAAGCGGTCCTCGTCGGCGAGGTGAAGCTCGGCGACACGGTGCTGGTGATGGGACCCGGCACCATCGGCCAGGGCATCGCGCTGATGGCGCGGGCGGCGGGTGCCGCCCGGGTCCTGGTCGCCGGGCGCGGCGATCAACCGCGCTTCGATGTGCTGGGCCAACTCGGCTTCCATGAGATCATTGACGTTGCCGAGGGGCCGCTCGGCGAGCAAGTGCTTGCGCGGACCGGCGGCGAGCCGGTCGACGTGGTGCTGGAGGCGACCGGCCATCCCGCCGCCATCGCCGACGGCATGGGCGTCTTGCGCAAGGGCGGCGTGATCGTGGCGGTCGGTATCCATGCCGAGCAGCTCACGTTCAACGTGACGGATTTCGTGCGCAACCGGCAGCAGTTGCGCGCCTCGCACGGCACTAGCTTTGCGACCTTCGGCCGCGTGCTCTCGTTGATGGCGCGCGAACCCGAGGCCTTTCGCGCCATGATCACCCACCGGATGCCGCTCGCACGCGGGATCGAGGGCTTCGAGCTCGCGCGCCAGCGGGCGGCGAGCAAGGTCATGCTGCGGCCGTAAAGGGGGCCGCACATTGGCTGCGCAATTACCATCGGCGAAGCGCCTCAGGCTCGGCGCGTTCATGCGGCCGGTCAGCATCCACACGGCGGCCTGGCGCTATCCGGGCGGCACCCCGGACGCGAACTTCAATCTCAACGCGATCGTCGGCTATGCCCAAACCCTGGAGCGCGGCTGCTTCGATGCCTTCTTCATGGCCGACCACCTGGCCGTCTTAAACATGCCCATGGACGCCCTGAAGCGGAGCGCTACCGTCACCTCATTCGATCCGCTCACCCTGCTGCCGGCCTTGGCCATGAAGACCCGGCATCTCGGCCTGATCGCCACCGCCTCCACCACGTTCGAGCCGCCCTATGTGATCGCCCGGCGCTTCGCCTCGCTCGATCATATCAGCGGCGGGCGGGCGGCCTGGAACATCGTCACCACATCCAACCCCGACGCGGCACTGAATTTCGGCCATGACGATCAGATGGAGCATGGCGAGCGCTATCGCCGGGCGCGCGAGTTCTACGACGTCGTGACCGGCCTCTGGGATAGCTGGGCCGACGACGCCTTCGTCCGCGATGTCGAGAGCGGCGTCTATTTTTCGCCCGACCGCCTGCACGTCCTCGACCACAAGGGCGAGTTCTTCAAGGTGCGCGGACCGCTCAACATCGCCCGGCCGCCTCAGGGCTGGCCGGTGATCGTGCAGGCGGGGGCGTCGGAAGCCGGCAAACAGCTTGCCGCCGAAACGGCGGAAATGGTCTTCACTTCCCAGCGCACGCTCGCCGACGGCAAGGCCTTCTATGCCGACGTCAAGGGGCGGATGCGGGTGGCCGGCCGGTCGCCGGACCATATGAAGATCCTGCCCGGTGCCCTCGTCGTCGTCGGCGATAGCGAGGCGGACGCGCGCGCCAAGCGCGCCCTCCTCGATAGCCTGGTCCATTATGCGAGCGGCATCGCCTCGCTCTCGATCGCGCTCGGCCACGACGCCAGCGGCTTCGATCCCAACGCCCCCCTTCCCCCAGTGCCCGAAACCAACGCCAGCAAGAGCGGCCGGGAGCGGGTCATGAGACTGGCGCGGGACGAGGGCCTGACGCTCCGCCAGCTCGCCGGCCGGTTTGGCGGTTATGCCGGGCTCTCCATGGTCGGCACCGCCAAGAGCATCGCCGATGAGATGGAGGCATGGCTGATGGAGGAGGGTTCCGACGGCTTCAACGTCATGTTTCCCTATCTGCCGGCGGGTCTCGACGATGTCGTCGACCAGGTCGTGCCCGAATTGCAGCGCCGCGGGCTCTTTCGTACATCCTATGAAGGGACCACGCTCCGGGAGAATCTGGGCCTGCCCCGACCGGCGAACCGGTTTTTCAAGAACTAGGAATGGGGGAACCCATGGCGGAGAACAAGGAAAAGGTCGGCTATATCGGGCTCGGCCTCATGGGCAAGCCGATGGCGCTCCGCCTGCTCCAGGCCGGCTTCAATGTCGCGATCTGGGCGCGCGCGCCGGCCAAGGTGAAGGATGCCGTCGCGGCCGGCGCCCGGCTGCTTGGGAGCCCCGCCGAGGTGGCGCGGGCGAGCGATATTGTCATTGTCTGCCTCTCCGACACAGGTGCCGTGAAGGAGGTGGTGTTCGGTCCGAGCGGCATCGCCGAGGGAGCCGGGCGGGCCAAGATCCTGGTCGACATGTCGACCATCGACCCCAAGGAGAGCCGGGCGTTCGCGGAACGCCTCCATGCGGAAACGGGCATGGAATGGATCGACGCGCCCATGTCCGGAGGGCCTCCGGTCGCCGCCGCCGGCAAACTCGCCGTCATGGCGGGTGGCGATGCGGCGGCATTCGAACGCTCGCGCTCGGTCGTCTCGCATCTTGCCGGTAAATACACTTTGATGGGGCCGGCCGGCGCCGGGCAAACCACCAAGCTCATTAACCAGGTCATCGTGGGGGGGTGCAAATCGGTCATCGCCGAGGCGGTGCAGCTCGCCATGAACGCCGGCGTCGATGCGCTCCGCCTCCCCGAGGCGCTGGAGGGTGGGCGCGGCGATTCTCTGTTGCTGCGGCAATCGGTGCCGAAAATGGTTGCCGGCGATTTCTCCCCGGCGGGTCACCTGCGGACCATCATGAAAGACCTCAACATGGTCATGGAGCTCGGCCGCGCCACGGGAACGCCGATGCCAATGACGGCGCTCTCCACCGAGATCCACCGCATGATGATCGCCCATGGCCATGGCGAGGCCGACACCACCTCGGTTATCGCGCTCTATCGCGACAAGCCGATCTTGTAGGCAAGCGCATCCTACCGCACCAGCAGCACCGGACAGGCGATGGTTTCGAGGAGTTCCCGGCGCGCTTCGCCGCCAAGCAACCGGTTACCGGCGGCGATTGCCAGGATACCGCCATCGGCCATGCTCACGAGCGCACACACGCCCTGAACCGTCGCCTCGGGCAGATGACTTATGGCAAGCGCCGCCCCCGCCCGCACGAAGGAACGGCTCCACATTCGCCACCACATCAGCCTCGACCGCGTCGAGATAGCCGCGCACGGCGTCGATATCGCTAAAAATTCGGCGCAACTCGGTGATCGGATGGCCGACCGCCTGGCGGGTCACTTCCTCGGTCAGCGCGCGCGCCTTATCGCGATGCTCGCGCTCCCAACGCGGGAACTGCACCAGCGTTTCCTGCAACATCGCTTCGAGCTCGCGGGTCTGGCGGCGGATTTCCTCCTGCTCGGCCTCGTCCAATTTCTGAAAGACGTCGGGCGTCATGACCTCGCGGTCGCGCATGGGCGCGAAGGCAAACCCCATGGGCGTGCGGATGAGCGCGATGCCCTTCGCCTCGGCCGCCCGCCGCATGGTCTCGAAGGCGGTTTCCTAGCGCCCCTTGAATTCGTCCTCGATCGCCTGGCGCCGGACCCGGTATTCGTCCGATTCGAACGCCACCGGATCGGTCAGCGGCCGGAGACGGTTGGGCGGCAGAGGTTCGCGAAGGCTCATGGTCTCTAACAGTCCATTTCCTCGATCGCCTCCATGTCGGCGTCGCTGAAGCCGAAATGATGGCCGATCTCGTGGATCAGCACATGGCGCACGATATGCGGCAGGTCCTCGCCGGTCTCGCACCAATAGTCCAGGATCGGGCGACGGTAGAGGAAGATCATGTCGACGTTGGTGGGCGTCGCATCGACGCTCTTCCGGTCGAGCGACACGCCGCTATAGAGGCCCAGAATATCGAACGGCGACTCCAGCGCCATTTCCGCCTCGGTCGCCTCGTCGGGAAACTCGTCGACGCGGATCACCAAGCCGCGCACTTTGTCGCGCAGCATCGCCGGGATCGTCTGCAATGCGGCAATCGCCATCGCCTCGATATCGTCGAGGCTCGGCGGGGTGGTGGGAACGGGGCTGGCACGCATGGCGCCACCAGGATAACCCGGAGCACCCCGGCCGGAAACCGGCTTGCCCGCCGGCGCCGAGCGGCTAATCTGGAACAAATTCCGGAAAGGCTCCGAAGCCATGCGCGTTGGCATTCTGCTCCCCACCCGTGAAGCGATCATGTCCGGCCGTTACGAGACGGCGCCGATGCTCGACCTCGCCGAGCGCGCCGAGGCGGCCAGTTTCGATTCCGTCTGGGTCGGCGATTCGCTGATCGCCCGGCCGCGCTTCGAACCGCTCACCCTGTTGGCGGCGGCCGCGGCCCGGACCAAACGCGTCCAACTCGGCACCGCCGTCCTGCTGGCCGGGCTCAGGCCACCCCTCGTGCTGGCCCATATCGCGGCCACCCTCGACCGGGTGGCGGAAGGCCGGCTCATTCTGGGAATTGGTCTCGGCCAGAACAGTGCTGGCGCCAAGCAGGAGTTCGAAGCGGCGGGCGCCGTCTTCGAGCGGCGCGTCGGGCGGCTGCGCCAGGAGATCGCCATCTGCCGTGCCGTCTGGCGAGGCGAGCAGACCAGCATCGATGGCGAGTTCTGGCGCATGAACGATATCCGGTTACTCCCGCCCACGGTCCGCCCGGAAGGACCGCCCATCTGGATCGGCGGCAGCAGCCCGCTCGCCATCAAGCTCGCGGCCGAGATCGGCGACGGCTGGTTCCCCAACAGTGCCACGCCCGAGATATTCGCGGCCGACTGGCGGCGCGTCGCGGCTGCCGCCGCTGGCCGCGCCGCGACCAAGGTTGCCAAGACACTTTATACGACCGTCAATCTCGGCCCCGCCAACACGGCCGAGGCGGAGTTGCGGCAATTCATGGAGCGGTATTACAGCCTGCCCTATGACGCGATCGCCAAGCGCCAGGGTTGCTTTGCGGGCGAGCCCGAGGCCGCACTGGAATGGCTCGACCGGTTCGCGGGCCAAGGGGTGAGCCATATGGTGCTGCGCTTTGGCGGCGCCGATCAGATCGTCCAGCTGACGCGCGCCGGCAAGGACTTGCTCGGCAAGTTGAAGGCCTTGGGAAATTGACGCCATGACCCGGGATCGGGCGGTCGCGGCCACGCAGCGCCAATGGGACGAGGGCCGCTTCCTCGGCGAACTCGTTCGGCTGGTGGCGATCCGCAGCGAGAGCCAGGAACCGGAGAGCCGGCCCGAGCTCTACCGCTATCTCCGGGAAGGTGTCGGGCCGATGTTCGCGGCCATGGGCTATCGCACCCAATATTTCGAGAACAGCGTGCCGACGGGCGGCCCCTTCCTGGTCGCCGACCGGATCGAAGACCCGGGCCTGCCGACTGTCTTGACTTACGGCCATGGCGATGTGGTGCGCGGCCTGGCCGAGCAATGGCGAAAGGGCCTCGATCCCTGGACGCTTACCATCGAGGGTGAGCGCGTCTATGGCCGCGGCACGGTCGACAATAAGGGCCAGCATCTCATTGCCATGCGGGCCTTGGACGAAGTGGCGCGGGCGCGCGGCGGCAAGCTCGGCTTCAATTCCAAGTTCATCGTCGAGACCGGCGAGGAGATCGGCTCGGGCGGCCTCCGCCAGTTCCTCGACGACCAAGGGGCGCTGCTGGCCGCCGATGTGTTCATCGCCCTCGACGGCCCGCGCCAGACCCTGACCCGCCCCGAGATCAAGCTGGGCGGCCGGGGCGGGGTCAGCTTCGATCTGGTGGTTCGCTTGCGCGAGGCCCAGCATCATTCGGGCCATTGGGGGGGCCTGTTACGCGACCCGGGATTCATCCTGGGCCATGCGCTTAGCCGCATCGTCTCGGCCAAGGGCAAGATCCTGGTGCCCGGCTGGACGCCGGCGCGCATCCCCAATTCCGTGCGCGCCGCCTGCGCCACGATCGAGTTCGAGGACCTGCCGGGCCTACCCGAGATCGACCCGGACTGGGGCGAGCCCGGCCTCAGCAAGGCCGAGAAGATCTTCGCCTGGACCAGCGTCATCGTGCTGGCCCACACGAGCGGCACGCCGGAACGGCCGGTCAATGCCGTGCAGGGCGAGGCCAGCGCCCGCCTACAAGTCCGCCATACGGTGGACGTGGCGGCGAACGTGTTGGTGCCCGCGCTCCGCCGCCATCTCGACGCCGAAGGCTTCAAGGAAGCGACCATCGTGCCGGTGCCGGAGCGCGAGAATTTTCCGGCTTCGCGTACCGACCCGGACGATCCCTGGGTCAAGTTCGCCATCGCCTCGCTCACCCGAACCACCGGCCGGCCGCCCAATGTGATCGTCAATTCAAGCGGCAGCAATCCGAGCCTGATGTTCGTCGAGGCGCTCGGCACGCCGACCATCTGGATTCCCAATTCCTATGCCGGCTGCGGCCAGCACGGCCCCGACGAGCATGGCCTGGCGCCCTTGTACCGCGAGGGCCTCGCCATCATGGCCGGCCTCTATTGGGACATCGGCGCCGGCGAGGCGCCGGAGCGGAAGCCGCTCAAACTTGCGTGACAGGCGAACAATATCGAGAATGGCGCCATGAATCGCGACACCGCGCTCCGCATCTTGTCGGACCACGCCCAGGAACTTCGGTCTCGGGGCGTAAAGTCGCTGTCGTTGTTCGGCTCTACCGTGCGCGACCAAGCGGGACCCGATAGCGACGTGGACGTCCTGATCGACTTGGGCGACGAGCATCGTCTCACCTTGATCGACCTTGTGGGGCTCAAGGATTACCTGACCGGTATCTTGCGCACGCCCGCCGACGTGACCATCCGCCGCAATATCAAGCCGCTGCTCAAGGAGGCGATTTTGGCCGACGAGGTCAGGGTATTCTGCTGCCGCCGCGCGGCATTTTACAGCGCCTGCATGACATCCGCGACGCGATCGACAGAAGCCTTGACTTCGTCGCTGATAAGTCTTTCGCCGAATACGCGGAAAATACCCTCCTGCGCGGTGCCGTCGAACGCAACATCGAAATCGTCTCCGAAGCCAGCCGGCACATCCCAGATGAAATCAAGGCACGCCACGCTTCAATTCCTTGGGCCAGCATCGCCGGTATCGGCAACGTCCTCAGGCATGGTTATGACGTTGTGGACGACCGGGCCATCTGGAACACCGTCCAGAGTGATCTCGGACCGTTCAGGACTGCCATAACAAACATGATCGACGAGCCAGAGGAGCCACACGGCTGACCCCGTGCAGGGGTGGCGGCTGCGGCCCCTATTGGGACGTGGGCGCCCAGCGCCGCCGAATCCGAAGGCACGAACGTCAACGAGCGAACGCGCGCTGGAAAAATGCGACCGTTTCGGCACGCGCTCGCCGGGTCAGCTCGGCGTTCGGCGTGACTCGCACCGCGCCGCCCGCGCCGCCGAACGCCGCCGGGCCGGACGGCATACCGCGTGGCGTCCACATGTCGATCACCAGGGTCGCGATCCCGGCGGCATTGAGCGCCGCGGCATAGTCCCTCTCCGGTCCGGTCGCCATCAGCCCGGCACTCGCATGCACGATCACAATCGCCGGCACCCGGCCGGCCGGCAGGGCCGGCAGATTGAGCGGCGCCGGGATCGAATCCGGGGCGACCACGCCCGGGGTGGCCGCCATGCCGACCGGGGAGAATCTCACTTCCGCGGCGCTCGCGGACCCGGCCACCGCAAAGTTGATGGCGAACCAGAGGAATAGTCGATAGGGCCTCATGACCAGATTTCCGACCGCCTCATGTCAGCGTCTCCAACAGGCGGATCATGAGCTGGGCGCGCGGCTCGAGCGACGAGTAATAGAGCTGCTCATAATCCGTATGGCCGCCCTTGCCGTCGACGCCGAGGCCATCGAGGGTGGGGATACCGAGCGCCGCGGTGAAATTGCCGTCGCTGCCGCCGCCGGTCTTAACACCTTCGAGCGCGAAGCCGATCTCGGCGGCGAGGCCCTTGGCATGCTCGAACAGCGCGGCGATACCGGCGTCCTTCTCATAGGGTGGCCGGTTCATGCCGCCGGTGACCCATAGCTCCACGTCCGGGTCATAGGCCTTGCGGGCGAGAAACCAGGCCACCATCTCGGCGCCGATCTCCGGCGTCGGTACGCGGAGGTCAACGCCGATGGCGCAATCCACCGGCACCACATTGATCACCGTGCCGCCCTGGATGGTGCCGACATTGGTGGTCACACCACGGCCATAGTCGGTCATCGCCTCGATATCGAGGATCTGGCGCGCCATTTCCTTGATGGCGCTCCGCCCGTCCTCGTGGCGGGCGCCGGAATGGGCGGCTATGCCGCGCGCCGTCATATCGAAGCGGGCCGTCCCCTTGCGCGCCGTGACGATCTTGCCGCCGTCGCGCGCCGGCTCCGTCACCAGCACATATTTGGCGCGCCTCGCCTCGCGCTCGATGATCTCGCGCGAGATCGGGCTGCCCACTTCTTCTTCCGAGACATAGAGGAAAGTGACCGGCAGCGGCGTGGTTTTGCCCGTGCGCACCAGATGGCGATAGGCGTAGAAGCCGAGATAAGCGCCGCCCTTCATGTCGTAGATGCCGGGGCCGAAGACGCTGTCGCCCTCGCGCCGGAAGCTGTTCCGGGCCAGCATGCCATGCGGGTGCACCGTGTCGAGATGGCTCAAGACCAGAATGCCGGGTCCCTCGCCGCCCCATTGCGTGCGCGCCGCCACGATGTCGCCAAAGCCGTCGCGGCCGGGGATGCGCTCGATGGCGGCACCCAGGGCCTTGAGATCGCCCTCGACCCGGTCGACCAGCTTGTTGACCGACCGGCCATCCGATGTGGGCGTCTCGATCCGGACCCAGCCCTCGATCCCGGCAAGGATCTCGACCGCGTCCACCCGTGGCAGATTAGAATTCTGGCTCATTTTTCTCCGACCCTCGATTCTGTTATGAGGTCGGGCCTCATGCGCGCCCCACCACCATCAACCATGACCGCCGACGCCGTTCTCGTCATCAAGCATGGCGCGCTCGGCGACATCGTGCAGGCTTTCGATAGCTTCGCCGCCATTCGCGCCCATCACCCCGAACGGCGGGTCGTCTTGCTGACGACGCCCGCCTTCGCCGCCTTCGCCGGCACCATGCCCTGGTTCGACGATGTCTGGGAAGACAAGCGCGAGCGCTGGGCATTGGGCGCCTGGCTCAGGCTCCGCCGCCGGCTCCGGGGCGGCCGGTTCGCCCATGTCTACGACCTGCAATGCTCGACCCGGACAGGCCTCTATTTCCGCCTGCTCGGGCCGGGACGGCGGCCCGATTGGTCGGGCCACGCACCCGGCTGCAGCCACCCCTTGCCGGCGATGACCGGCCTGCATAATCGCGACCGCATGGCGGCCCAGCTCGACGCGGCCGGCATAGCCCATGTCCCGGCCGCCGACCTGGATTGGCTGGTGGGCGATCTCGGGTCGTTCGATCTCGCTGAGCGGTTCGTCTTGATGGTGCCCGGCAGTTCGCCGCACCGGCCGGGCAAGCGCTGGCCAGCCGAGCGCTACGGCGCGCTTGCCCGCCGATTGGCGGCGCGCGGCCTCGCCACGGTGTTGGTCGGAACTGCCGCGGACGCCACCGCGATCGGCGCTATCCGCACACTCGCGCCCGAGGCACTCGACCTCGCCGGCCGGACCAGCCTCGCCGATCTCGCGAGCCTCGCGCGCCGGGCGGTCGCCGCCATCGGCAACGACACCGGTCCCATGCACCTCATCGACCGGGTGGGCTGTCCGGTGCTGACCCTCATGTCGCCAACCGAGACCGAAATCGCCGGCACGGCACCCCGGGGCGCCGGGAGCCGCTGGCTCGCCCGCGACGATCTGGCGGCGCTCGACCTCGAGGCGGTGGATCAAGCGCTCGCCTCGCTGCTGCCGGCGGCGCCATGACGCGGCACCGGCAGGCTTCGCCCCGGCTGGCTTCGCCAGAGTGCCTCGGCCGCCGCCACCACCTTGTCGACGGGGAGGCTCGCCATCAGCGCGCCCGGGCCATGCCGGTCAGGGATGCGGGCGATGAGGGTGGCATGGGGCTCGTCCGTGCCGACCGTCGCGGCATGGGCGCCGTGCGGGCCGTAGACGCGGGGATCGCTCGGCCCGAAGAGGCCGAGGGTCGGGCAGCCGGATGCCGCGGCCAGATGCATCAGGCCCGAATCGTTGCCGACGAAGAAAGCGCAACGCGCGAGCGCGGCGCCGACCATGGCCAGCGGCTGGGCGCCAACGAGCGCCAGGCGGCGCGCCGCCGGCACGCCCGCCAGCACCGCCTCGGCCAAGCCCTCCTCGCCGGGGCCGCCGATGGCCGCGACCCGGGCACCCGCAAGGATGCCGTCCGGCCCGGTCAGGCGCCGGGCCACGGCCGCGAACCGTTCCGAGGCCCACGCCTTGGCCGGGAAATTGGCGCCCGGCGCCACCGCCAGAATAGGCGCTCCGGTGGAGAAACGCCGCGCCGCCTCGACCCGATCGGCGGCCGCGCACCAGGCCCGGGGCGCGAGCGCCGTGCCGGCCCCCATGAACGCGCCCATCTGGGTGTACATCGACACAGGGGCGGCCGTGCGGGCGAAGACCCGGCGCTCGCCCGCCCGCACCATATAGGCGAGCGCCGAGCCGCGCAGGTCCACCACCAAATCCCAGCCCGTGCCGGCGATGTCGCGCCAGAGCTCCCACCAATGGCCGTGCCAGGGGCGTTTTTCGATCTCGATCAGACGGCCCCGCCCCGGCATGGCCCGGAACAAAGGCAAGGCGAGGGCGCCCGCCGCGACCGACAATTCGAGCCCCGGCCTGGTATCGAGCAGGCGGCCGGCAACGCCCGTGGAGATCACGCCATCGCCAAGCCGGCTCCAGCCGATCAAGAGCCCGCGCATCACCCGGCGAGGCCCGGGTGAAGCCGACCACCGCCGTTATCCAGCCGCTGCCCGGCATCGGCGACATGGTCTGGCACGGGCCGGCCCTGCATGCCCTTGCCGGTCACCATGGTCCGATCCTGCTGGTCGCCCGGCCGCGCTCGCGGGCGCGGCAATTGTTCGCGGCCGATCCCGCCATTGGCCATGTCGAATATCTCGGCCGGGATCGGGGTGCCTTGGGCAAGCTTGCGGGCTTGGCGCATCTCGTTCGGTTGCTCGGGCGGCACCGGCCGGATCGCGTCTATGTCCTGCACCATGCCGCGCGTTACGCGCTCGCGGCGGCGCTCGCGGGCGTGCCCGAGCGCCTTGGTTATGGCATCGGCCGCCAAACTCTCTGGCTGAACGCGGGCGCCATGCTGGGTGCCGCTCATCGCAACACCTTCCCGTTGGCGAAGAGCCGGCTGTTCCTCGAAGGGCTCGCCATCCCGGTGCCGGAGCTGGAGCCCCGCCTCGCCGTGGCGGCAACGGCGCGCACCAGGCTGCTCGCCCGCTTCGCCGGCTTGGCCCGACCCTGGGTCGGGCTCGGCGTCGGCGCGTCGGAGACCTGGAAGCGCTGGCCCGCCCCATCCTTCGCCCGCCTGCTGGCTGACCTCGACGAGCGGCTCGGGGGAACCCGCTTCGTCCTGGGTGCCTCCGACGAAGCCGATCTGGTCGCAACGATTGCCGAGGGCCGCCCGAACACCGTGCCGGTGAGCGATCTGCCGCTCGATGCGGTCATGGCGCTGATGGCGGAATGCGCCTTTTTCGTCGGCAACGATTCGGGCCTCCTCAATCTGGCGGCGGCGTTGGGCATAACGGCCTTCGGGCTCTTTGGCGCGACGCCACCGCTCGCATACACCAGCCGGCTGCGGGCGATTTTGCCGCCCGGCGGCCAACCCGGCCAGGCCGGCGGCATGGCCGGGATCGCACCCGATCGGGTGCTGGACGCCCTCGAATCCGTGCTTAAAACCACCAGCTAACGCCGAGCACCAGCTCGTGCTTGTCGAAATGATCGGTGCCGACCTTGGTGCCATCCAGGAATTGGCCGATGGTGAGGCCCGGCAGGTTGGTGTAGCGGTAGCCGATCTGGGCCGACCAGCGTTCGGAAAAGAAATAGTTGAGGCCAAGCGCCAGCGCCCAGGTAAAACCTTCCCGGCTGCCGACCTTGCTTTCGGTCTGCCCGGTCGCGAAGTTGGCAAAGTTGCTGTCGGAGCGCACGCTCGAGAAACCGATGCCGCCGCCGATATAGGGAACCCATTTGTCGGTCAGGCGGATATCGTAATAGGCGTTCACTAGAACCGTATCGGCCTCGATATTGTTTTCGCTGCCCGTGCCGGGGAGCGTCTGGAGCAATTGCGAGTTATAGTCGAAGCGATAGTCGTGAAAATATTCGAGCTCGGTTCTGACAGGAACATTGTATTTCCGCCAATCGAGGCCGATGGCGATGCCGGAGGCCGCCGTCAGATCGTTGGTGTTGTCCTTCTGTATGGCGCCCGGCCGGCTGCCGATATTCTCGAGGTTCTTGAATTCGGCATACCCGCCCGACTGGCGAATCGTCAGATAGTCGAAACGCCCGCGCGGGCCCGCCCCCGGCAGGTCGGCGGCTCCGGCAAGCTCGGCCAGCAGCATCAGCACTCCGGCGAGAACGACACCCCACAATCGCATCCCCTACCCTCCTCGCTCAGCGGTGAGACCATAGTGCAGTTCGCCGAGATATGGAATTGCCGCGCCCCGGCCGCCGCAAAGGCGCTACAAGAGCCGCCTCGGGGGACCGTTTAGCGCCGATGTCCAACGCCGCGCCCACCATCGCCGTGATCCTGCCGCATGCGGAACGCTTCCAGGCGGACCAAGCGGGCGCGATCGCGCTTTCGGTCCACGCGGCGGCGCGGTCGAGCCGCTACCGGAGCCGGATCCGGGTATTCGGCAGCCCGGTCACCAACCCCTTGCCGGGCGTGACCTTCCAGCCGGTCGCGGCCGAGGCCGCCTGGTGGCGCTCGAAGACCGGGGTCTATGGGGCGGCGCTCGCAGAACGCCTCGGCCGGGACCCGCCGACGCTCGTCGAAGTGCATAACCGGCCGGGAATGCTTGTCACGCTTGCCCGGCGCGATCCGCGATTGCGCCTCACCCTGCATTTCCACAACGACCCGCTGGCGATGACGGCTAGCCGCATGCCCAGCGCGCGCCGCCGGCTCCTCGCCCAGGCGGCCCACATCTATTGCGTCAGCGACTTCATCCGCCGCCGATTCCGCCATGGGCTGGATGGGCTCGACCCGGCCGAATCGGCAAAGCTGCATGTGCTGCCCATTGGCATCGCCTGGCAGCGGGAGCCCGTAGCGGCGAAGGAGAAGCTGATCCTCTTCGTCGGCCGCCTGAACCCGGACAAGGGTGCCCATCTCTATGTCGACGCCCTGGCCAAGGTCTTGCCACGCCATCCCGGCTGGCGGGCGGTACTGGTGGGCGGCCATCTGCCGAGCGGCCGTGAAGCCGGCAGCCGCTATGCCAAGGCCATCCGTGACCGCTTCACCGCACTCGGCCCCCGGGCCGAGTTCCGGGGCTTCATGCCGCATGGCGACGTCATGGCGCTTTTCCAGCGCGCCGCCATCGCCGTGGTGCCCTCGCTCTGGGACGAGCCTTTCTCGCGCACCGTGATCGAGGGGCTTTCGAGCGGCTCGGCCGTCATTGCGAGCCAACGCGGTGGCATCCCCGAACCCCTGGGCGAGGCCGGCATCCTGCTCGCCGATCCCTCGGCCGAGAGCATCGCCCAAGCCCTCGAGGCGTTGATCGCCGACCCCGACCGTCTCGCCCAGCTCCAGGCGCGGGCCAGGGCGCGCCAAGGCTTCGAGATCGAGACCGTGACCGCCCACCAGGACGCGCTCCGCCTGGCGCTGGCGCCGGAGCTGGCGGGTGCCGATGACCCCCTGTGACGCTTCTGTTACAGTGCGGGCGACTTTGTACGCGCACCGGAGGGGGCGGTGGTCGGATGAGCGGGGCGACACTTCCCAATGCGACCGCGCCGCTCGCCGATGCCGGCGATCAGCGGCGCACGGTCGGCGGCTGCTGCGGCGCGCATGTGCTGCATGACGGCTATACGGACCTCCTTTATGTGCTGCTGCCGGTCTGGCAGGCGGAGTTCGGCCTCGGCTATGCCGAGGTCGGCATGCTGCGCGCACTCTATTCCGGCACCATGGCGAGCCTGCAAGTGCCGGCGGGCCTGCTCGCCGAGCGCTTCGGCGAACGCGCTTTGCTGGTGCTTGGCACGGCGCTTGCGGGCGTCGGCTTTCTGGTCGCGGGCGCCAGCACGGGCTTCCTCATGCTGGCGGCGGGCCTCGCCATCGGCGGCATGGGCTCCAGCGTGCAACACCCGCTCGGCGCCAGCCTGATCGCCCGCGCCTTCGATGGCAGCCGCTCGCGCATCGCGCTTGGCACCTATAATTTCGCGGGCGACATCGGCAAGATGGCGCTGCCGGCGGCGACGGCGGCCATGCTGACCGTCATCGCCTGGCGACCGGTGACGTCGCTGTTCGGCTTGCTGGGTCTCGCCGGCGCCTTGGCCATACTGTTCGTGCTGCCGCGATTGCCGGCGCTGGGGCCGGCACCGGCGAAGCCCGTAACGGTGGCGGGTGCGACAAGACGGGCAGGCCTCCCTGTTCCAGGCCGCGGCCGGCACGGCTTTCCCCTGCTGCTCGCGATATCCATGATCGACAGTGCCACGCGCATGGGCTTCCTCACCTTCCTGCCGTTCCTCTTGACGGCGAAGGGTGCGGATTTTCCGGCCATCGGCATCGCCCTCACTCTGGTGTTCGCGGGTGGTGCGGCCGGCAAGCTTGCCTGCGGCTATCTCGGCGCCTATCTCGGTGTTTTCCCGACCGTGCTGCTGACCGAGGCGGCGACCGCCATCGGCATCCTGGCGCTTTTGCCGCTGTCGCTCGAAGCCGCCTATGCGCTGTTGCCGGTGATCGGCATCGCGCTCAACGGCACCTCGTCGGTGCTCTATGGCACGGTGCCGGAACTGGTGGAGCCGGCCCGGCGCGCGCGCGCCTTCGGCGTCTTCTATACGGGCGGCATTGGCGCCGGCGCCCTGGCACCCATCCTGTTCGGCGCGTTCAGCGACCATGTGGGCATCGACAGTATGATGATTGCCGTCGCGACCGCCGTGCTGCTGACCCTGCCGCTCGCCCTCTGGCTGCGTCCGGCGATCCGCGAGGCGGCCGGCTAATTTCCCGAGACGATGCCCCGCCGGATCGAGGCGAGCGGTGCCCCGTCGTCGAATTTGACGGTGCCGGCGGCTATCTCGACCCCGAGTTCGCGCCATAGGCTGGCGAGATCGACGGCCAAGCGGTTGGCAAGAAAGTCCGCCGCCAGATCGGCCATGGCCCGGCCGCCCGTCAGGGCGTCGCAGGCGTCGATCATGGGCGCCTGGGGCCAGCGCCGAGTCGAATCGCCGCCCTCGCCGAGCACCCGGCGCAGGCAATGTTCGAGGCCAAGCCGGCCGGCCGATCGCCGCCGCATGTCGATGTCGGCAATGAGCATGAAGAGGGCGCCCCCCCAATAAAGGCTGGCCGGCTGGGCCACCCTCTTGGTCTCGATGCCGGCGACGCCGCGCACCATGCCTTCGGCGAATTCCGCCCAGACCGCCTCGGGCATTATCCAGCCGGCGCGCGCCCTCAAGATCGGCTCCACATAGGTCGCCATGCCCTCCATGAACCACATCGCCCGATCGGTGAGGAATGGCATGGCGAGATGCGACAATTCATGCACCAGGACCCAACTGCCATGGAGCTCCTGGCGGGTCGCCCGTTCGCCGACGCGCATCAGCACGCTGCCGCCGCCACCCGACATGACCCGGCCGAACACCACGCCCGATCGCCCCGCCACCGGCTCCAGGACAAGGAGTGCGCGCGCCATGGGAAAGCCGTGAAAATAGTCCGCGACGACGCCGGCCGACTCGCCGAACCAGTCGATCAGCGTGTCAGTGCCCACGGCGAAGCGGTCCGCCATGATCGCCACATCGAGGGTGGCCGGAACACCACCCGCACCCGGCGGCGGCGCGAGCGGGATGCGCCGGGTGAGGAACCGGCCGATGACGCCATAACCCGCATGGGTCACGTCCTGGCTCAAGAGACGATAGCCGCCCGCGCCCGGCTGGAGCGCCGTTGCAAAGCCGGCGCCATGGTCGGAGGCGACGGCAAGGGTGAGCGCCACGTCGGAGCGCTCCGGCTGCAATACCCAGACGGCGAGCGGTGCCGCGAGCGCTTGGTCGACCCGGATCGCCTGATAGCGCCAACGGCCGTCGCGGGCGACACCGTCGAGATCGATCCGGTAGGCGAAGCGGCTTAGACCGCCGGCACCCGTTACGGCGATCCGCCCCCCTTCATTGTCGACCCGGCTGCCAGCCTGTCCGGCCAGTCCCGTGAGGTACGACCCATGCACCGCCGGCCACGGCAGAAAGCCATGCGGCCCGTCACCAGCGCACTCGACTTCGACATCGAGGCTCGAAGCCGCCGCATCGGCGGCCGTGGCAAGATAGCGGCAGCCTTCGGCGCTGGCCGGGCTGCTCGCCGCCGCCAACCACGCCACCGCCGCCAGGACCGCCGCACGCCACGTCACACCCATGCGCCGACGCTACGCGGACCGGGCGTTCGCCCGCAATCACATGCGCGTGACGGCGGCATCCGAAGCCCGCGACCTGGCGTATACTCAGGCACCGCCCACACAGGAAACCGCATGCCGCGACCGATCGTTCTTGCCCTGTTGGGCGCCCTTGCCCTGGTCGCCCCTGCCCGGGCCGACAAGTCCCTGGTCGCCTGGCAGCCCTGGTCGAACGCCCAGTTCGAACGCGCGGCCCGCGAGGACCGCTACATCCTCCTCCACATGGCCGCCGTCTGGTGCCATTGGTGCCATGTCATGGAGCGGACCACCTATCGCGATTCCGATGTGCTCGCCTTGATCGCCCAAAAGTTCATCCCGGTCCGTGTCGATCAGGACGCCGACCCGGCACTCGCGGCGCGCTATGAGAATTATGGCTGGCCGGGCACCATCATCCTCGACAAGGACGGCAACGAAATCCTGCGCCGCCGCGGCTATTGGGCGCCGGCGGTGTTCGAACTCTTGTTGCAAGCGGTGATCGAGGATCCCTCGGCTCTGCCGCCGGCGGCGAGCGAGGCGACCATCGACCCCTCCAGGGTCCGCTTGCAAGCGAGCGAGCGGAACGCCGTCCTGAACGCCTATTGGTTCCTGGCCGACACCGACCGGGGCGGCTTCGGCGACACTCACCGATTCATCCTGCCGGAAGCGCTCGAATATGCCCTCCACCGCGCCGCGGGCGGCGAGGCGGGCTATCGCCAATTGGCGGTGAAGACGCTGGTTGGCGCCCGCCGCCTCATCGACCCGGTGTGGGGCGGCATGTACCAATATTCCGACGCCCTCGACTGGTCGTCACCCCATTACGAGAAGATCATGAGTTCGCAGCTCGCCGCACTCCGCACCTACAGCCTGGCCCATGGCCTTTGGGGCGATCCGGCGGACCTAAAGGCGGCCCAAGCCGTCGCCGGCTATCTCCTCGCGTTCATGCGTTCGCCCGAGGGTGCCTTCCATGCGAGCCAGGACGCCGATCTCAGCCCCAGCATGGATGGCCACGCCTATTACCAGCTCGACGATGCGGCCAGGCGCGCCCTGGGCCAGCCCGCCATAGACCGCAACCTCTATGCCCGCGAGAATGGCTGGGCCATTGCCGGCCTGGCGACGCTCTACGACCAGTCCGGCGAGGCCGGATTGCTGGCGGCGGCAATGCAGGCGGCCGACTGGGCGCTGGCCAACCGGCGCGTCGGCGAGGGCGGCTTCCGGCATGGCGGCGCGGCGGATGAGAACCCGGTGCTGGTCGACAATATCGCCATGGCCGAGGCGTTCCTGGCGCTCCACCGTTCGACCGGCGAGCGGCGCTGGCTCGACCATGCGATCGAGGCTGGCCGCTTCATCGCTACATCGTTCCACGACGCGCGCGGCGGTTTCATGGTGGCGCCGGCGCCCGCCGACGCGCTCGGCGTGTTCGCCAAGCCGGTGCGCCATGCCGAGGAAAATGTGGCCGCGACCCGCTTCTTCAACCTGCTGGCGCACTATACCGGCGAGGCGGCGTTCCGCGCCGCGGCCGACCATGGCATGGGCTATCTCGCCGCCATCGTGGACGACATCCCCTTCCAACCGGGTGCCCTGATGGCCGACGGCGAACTCGCCCGGGAGCCCGCCCATGTGACGATCGTCGGACCCAAGGACGACCCCCGCGCCCAAGCCCTTTATGCCGAGGCACGGCGCTATCCCGCCCGTTATCTGCGCATCGAATGGTGGGATCGCCGTGAGGGCCCGCTTGCCAACAGCGACGTGCAATATCCCGAACTCGACGAGCCCGCCGCCTTCGCCTGCGCCAACAAGCTCTGTTCGCTACCGGTCTTCGCGGCAACCGGGGTGCCCGGGATGATCAGAACCGTCGACCGGCGATGATGGCTCGGGCCGCAACAAGTGCCCGCCTCTCAGACCTCACCTGGGCCGAAGCGAGCGAGCGCTTCGCCCGGGGCGCGGTGGTGGTCGTGCCCATTGGCGCGGCGGCGAAGGAGCACGGCCCACACCTGCCGCTCGACACCGACCGGCGGATCGCCGAGGCGCTGGCCGAGCGCGTCGGCACCCTGTTGCCCATCGTCATCGCGCCGACGATCGCCTTTGGGTATTACCCGGTCTTCATCCGGTATGCGGGCAGTCAACATCTGCAATCGGCGACCTTCCAGGCGCTGGTGACCGACCTGCTCGATGGCTTCATCCGGCAGGGTGTTCGGCGGCTGGCTCTCATCAATACGGGTGTCTCGACCGAGGCGCCGCTTCGGCTCGCCGTCCGCGCGGTCTTCGAGCGCCATGGGGTCGCCGTCGCGACCGCCGACTATCGCGCCCTCGGCCATGGCGTCCGGCATCTCTGGCAACAGGCGAGTGGCGGCCATGCCGACGAGGCGGAAACGTCGCTGATGCTGGCGATCGCACCCGAGGTCGTGCGGCTCGACCGGGCGCGAGCGGACCACGAACCACCCCGGCCGCGCAATGTGTTCCACCGGCCGGTACGCTATACGCCCACGGCCGAGCCCGAGGGCGAGATGCGCGCGACCGGCGGCGACGGCGATCCGACGCTGGCGACGCCGGAGAAGGGCACGGCGCTATTGATTGCCATGGTCGACGACCTGGTGGCGGGCCTCCGAGCGAGCTTTCCCGGCGCCTTCGATTGAGACCATCTAAAGTTCGGGTGGCGTGCCCCGCCAGACCCGCGTACCGGCCTCGTCCCAGGCAATCGCCGCGATCATGGTTTGTTGCAGCCAGGCCTGCATCAGGCCGACGGCGCGGGCCGCCACCCCGTCTTCACCATGCCAGCGGCAGAGCCCTTCGCACAGATCGGCGAAATTCCGGCCCTCCGCCACCGCATCGAGCGCCCACGCCTCGTCGACTTCAAGCGAGCGATATTGCGTGACCAGACCCTGGCGCCAGACCGCCCACTCGATCGCGGCTTCTGCCGGCTTGGGCTCGGCCGGCTGGTGCGCCCCCTCCTCGCTTTCTTCCCAGGCGTTGTGAACCTGCCAGGCGAGGGTGAGGCGGCGGAATGACGGCACCAGCGCCAAGGTGAGCGAGGGCCACGCCTCGCTCGGGACCGCGGCGATGGCATCGAGGGTGGCGACGCCACCGCCCGGCGCATCAAAGGCATCGCGGAGCGCGGCTTCGAGCGCCGCCAATTCACTGAGCGCCGGGCGCTCGCGCCATGGCGCCGCCGCGCTCAGAAAACCCGGCAGATGGCGGCCCGCCCAGCGGATTGACGGGTGGGTGGATGGATGCGCCCGCACATAAGCACCGATGAGGTCCGCGAAACCGACCTCTCCCAGCAACGCCTGGAGCACCGGAAAGTCCATGCCGAGCGCCTCGATCAGCCGCGCCACATAGGCATCGCCATAAACCGCCAGCAGAGTCGCCGCATCGGCCCTCGAGGAGTCCCGTACCCGGGCCGCCATGCCATTGGCGCGACCCATGAGGTAGGCCTGGAAGTCGGCCTGAAGGTCGCGGAGACCGGTCATGTCCGGACCTTGGGGAGGGCAGCCGCCGCGACGGCACGCGCCCGGTCGAGTTCGGCTAGGAGTTCGTCGAGGGGCGGAATATTGGCGTCGCGCTCGATCATGGTGGAGATGGGTCCGAATCGCCGGACCGCCTCGCCATAGAGTGCGAAGACGGGATCGATCACCGGATGATCGTGGGTGTCGACGATATAGGCGCCCTCGTTGCTGTGCCCGGCGAGATGAATCTGTTGCACGCGATGGGCCGGCACATGGTCGAGATAGCGCAAAGCGTCGAACTCGTGATTATAGGCACTCACATAGATGTTGTTGACGTCGAGCAGGATCAGGCAATCGGCGCGATTGGCGACCTCTGCCAGGAACTCCCATTCGGGCACGGCCGAGTCGACGTAGCTGACATAGCTCGACACATTCTCGATGACGAGACGGCGGCCAAGCGCGTCCTGAACCTGGCCGATGCGGTCGACCACATGTTTGAGCGCCGTCTCGGTGTGGGGTAGGGGCAGCAGATCGTGCATGTTGATGCCACCGAGACTCGTCCAGCAGAGATGGTCGGAAATCCAGGCTGGCTCGATCCGTCGCGCCAGCTCGCCGAGGCCCCCGAGATAGTCGCGGTCGAGCGGGTCGCTGCCACCGATCGAGAGCGAAACTCCGTGCATGACCAGGGGATAGTCGGCGCGGATGCGGTCGAGATAATCGAGCGGCTTGCCGCCACCCACCATGTAGTTCTCGGAAATGATCTCGAACCAGTCGACCGGCGGACGCCGGTCCAGGATGGTCTCGTAATGATCCGCTCTGAGACCGAGGCCGAAGCCAAGCGCGGGGCGCGTCAGCCTCGACTGGCTCCGGGCGGCGCGGCGTCCCGGCATGACGGCTTGGTTCGCTGGCATGGCCTCGAAACGTGTGGGGCGCCGCGATACCAACCGGTCGCGACGCCCCACCAACTCAATTTCTAACGCGGTTGGCGATCAGCCTCATCCGGCCTTGCCACCCTTCGTCGTGCACTCGGCGGCGTCCTTGGTCTCGACGTAGCCCTTGCCCTTGCAGGCGTTCTGGCCCTTGCAGGCGCTCGTAGAGGTCTTGCAGGCGCTGGTACCCTTGCAGGCATTGGCGCCGGTGCACTTGACGCCGGCGGCGTATGCGGGCGACGACACGGCGGCGACGGTGCCGGCGGCGAACAGGGCGGCGGCGGCGGCGGCAAGGATAATACCGGAAGTCTTCTTCATCGCGTTCTCTCCTGGGTATTGGACAATCGGCCCCTCTGGGCGGAATGGAAGATAATCCGAAGGGTGGGCGCTTTCCACTTTCGAGACGTTCACTTGCCATCACCTCTTCGTGTAAACCCGATCAGCAGCCGAGCCTGTCCGCCAGATCGACAAAACTCTCGGCCACCACGTCGAAGGCGTGCTCGGCCTTCCGGTCGGTGGTTTGGCTGGGCCCGTGCTCATGGGGCCGGAGAACGAATGCGGTCCGAAGGCCGCATTTCGACGCCGCCACCAGATCATTGTTGTGGGCGGCCACCATCATGCACGCATCGGGCGGCAGATCGAGTAAGGCGCAGCTACGCAGATAACATTCCGGTTGTGGTTTGTAGGCTTGAGCGGGCTCGGCGCCCAGGATCACGTCCCAGGGCAGGCCCGCATGCTTGGCCATATTGACCATCAACGCCACGTTGCCATTGGAGCAGGTGCCCAGGATGAACTTGGCCTTGAGGCGGGTCAGGCCCGGGACACTGTCGGGCCAGGGATCGAGCCGGTGCCAAGCGCGGTTAAGCCGGTCGCGCTCGGCCTCGGGCAATCCCCGCACGGAAAAGCGGTCGAGCAGGATATCGAGGTTTTCCCGGTGCAGCAGGTCGAGCTTGACCCATGGCCGCTCGCCCTTGCGAATCGTGTCCATGCCCGGCTGATAGAGCGCCCGCCAGGCGACGGCGAAGCCCGTGGCATCGAGATTGAATCCCTTGGCCCGATTGAGTGCCTCGACCTCGCGGGCCACGCTCGACCGCCAATCGACCACAGTGCCGAACACGTCGAAAAGGAGGGCCTTCACCGGTGGGATGGTCATGCCGCGTCTCCTGCCAAGGACACGCGATGCTGCACGGGAGCCGCAATGGCCACAATGGGCGATTACAAGCAGTCGGTCCGGACTCACGTCCGGGGAGCGAGCAATTCGTTCACCTGGGCCACGAGCGATCTGAGATGCACCGGCTTCGAGACGACCCGGGTCCGGCTGAGTTTGGCATTGTGGGCCTGGAGGGCGACGGCGGCGAAGCCGGTGATCAGCATGATCGGCATGTCGGGGTAAGCGGCACCGGCGCGCCGGGCGAGCTCGATGCCGTCCAGGCCCGGCATGACGATATCGGCGAGCAACATGTCGAAGCGCCGTGCCAAGAGGGCCGTCAGCGCGTCCAAGCCGTTGCCGGCCGTATGCACGTCGTAGCCCCCCCTCTCCAGCGCGCGGGCGAGGAAGGCGCGCATCGAATCCTCGTCTTCGGCAAGCAGGATGCTGGCCATTCCGTCCCCGCGAGCGTTGCAACAATAGTTTGCATCCTAGTACCTCTGCACAGAGGTTTTGACTGGTTGGTCGTGTGCGGATCGTAGGGCCGGGAGGTGCTGGGCATCAACCAGGACAGTGATGCTGCGGGCGACGCCCGGCTGTCGTCGGATCAGGCCTTGGCGTTCGAGGGTGAGCACCATT
>SHVR01000020.1 GCA_009694185.1 Alphaproteobacteria bacterium
TCGCTTGCGCTATGACCAGCGCGATTAGCTCTTCCCGGGACAGCTCGTTGGGGGGTTCGAGAACCATCCGATTCTTGAATCGAAATCCGACCCCGCCGTCCAGGGAAATCCGCTAAAAATAGCCGCCCAACCTGGGCTGTTACGTTTTAATTAAGTATTATGTCCGCGAGATTAATAAGCCCGTTCGACGCAGAAATCGACCACGTCTAAGAGCGCCTGGCGCTCCGGCCTGTCGGGGAGCGCGAGGAGGGCGCGCCGCGCGACGCCGGCATAGGCGCGGGCACGATCCAGGCTTTGGGCGAGTGCGCCGTGCCGCGCCATCAGATGGATCGCACGATCGAGATCGTCCGGCCGCTGGTCGAGGTCGCTGACCGTGCGTTGCCAGAAGAGGCGCTCGTCGGCATCGGCCGCCCGGTAAGCGAGGATCACCGGCAGCGTGATCTTGCCTTCGCGAAAATCGTCGCCGATCGTCTTGCCGAGGGTCGCCTGGTGGGCCGAATAGTCGAGCACGTCGTCGACGAGCTGGAAGGCCATGCCGAGATTGCGGCCGAACTCGTCGACCGCCGCCTCGTCCTCGGCCGGCCGGTTGGCGATGATGGCGGCAACCCGCGTTGCCGCCGCGAACAAAGCCGCCGTCTTGCCGTCGACGACGCGGAGATAATCGCGTTCCTCGGTTTCCGGATTGGACACGGTTGTCAGTTGCAGGACCTCGCCCTCGGCGATCGTCGCCGCCGCATTGGACAGAATGTCGAGAACCTCGAGCGAGCCGACCGAGACCATGAGCTGAAAGGCGCGGCTGAACAGGAAATCGCCAACCAGCACGCTGGCCTTGTTGCCCCAGACGACGTTTGCCGTGGCCAGGCCGCGGCGCAAGTCGCTCTCGTCCACGACATCGTCATGCAGCAATGTCGCGGTGTGGATGAACTCGACCGAGGTGGCGAGATGGATATGCTGCTCGCCCGTGTAATCGAACAGCCGGGCGGTGGCGAGCGTGAGCAGCGGCCTGAGGCGCTTGCCGCCGGCGGCCACGATATGGCTCGCAAGCCGCGGAATAAGGGCTACCGGACTCTGCATGCGCTCGACGATCAGGAGATTGACCTTGTTGAGATCCGCCAGGACCAAGTCACGCAGGCGATCGAGCGCCGTGCCCGGCGGCGGCGTGTCGGCCGCCGCCGCCATGGCCTGGGGCATCAATGCCCCGCCCCGTACCGTCGCCTGTGATCCCATGCTATGCAGCATAGGGGGGCCGCCCAATGGGTCAAGCGTGCCCGGGCGGGCGGCGGTAGGGGCGGCAATGCAAGAGCGAGCGGGCGATCGCACCACGGAAGATGCCCTGCTCGACGGCCGGGTGCGCCTCCGCCAGCCCAAGCAAGGCTACCGCGTGGCAACCGACCCGGTGTATCTCGCGGCCGCCGTGCCGGCGAGGCCCGGCGAGCGCGTGCTCGATCTCGGCCTGGGCGTGGGCGCGGCGGCGCTCTGCCTGGCCTGGCGGGCGCGTGGCGCCGAGGTGGTGGGTGTCGAGGTCCAAGGCGACCTCGCGCACCTCGCTGAAGAGAATGGGCGGCTGAACGGCCTCGCCGTCAGGGTCGTGGTGGGCGACGTCATGGCCTTGCCGTTCAAGGCCGGCAGTTTCGATCATGTCATGGCCAATCCGCCGTTCCTTGTCAGGGGCAATGCGACGTCCTCGCCACTGGCGGGCAAGGCCCGTGCCGACCTGGCCGACCATGAAGCCGACCTCGATGCCTGGATCGCCGCCGGCTTGCACGCTCTCAGGTCCGGCGGCACCCTGACCCTCATCCAGCGCGCCGACCGGCTCGATGCCGTCCTCGCGGGCTTGGCCGGCCGGGGCGGCGGCATTGTCGTCTTCCCGCTCTGGCCGCGCGCCGCCATAGCCGACGCCAAGCGGGTGCCAGCCAACCGGGTCATCGTCCAGGCGATCAAGGGCAGCCGCGCGCCGCTTCGCCTCGCACAAGGCCTCGTCGTGCATGGCCCGGGCAATGGCTACAGCGCGGCGGCCTTGGCCGTGCTGCGCGCCGGCGAGGCCTTGGCCCTCGCGCGGACGAATAATGCCGAGAGCGTCAAATGACCGTGCGAAGCCCCAGCGGGAACATTTTTTGAACGAATGGCGCCGACCGGATCGATACGGCGACAGGGTTCATTACCGCCGGCCCGGACTCGGTCTTCGGCCTCGCCGGTGACGCGGCGCTCGGTATGCTTATCGCCGCGAATTATCTGGTGTAGGAACCCCGCGGTTTCAATTCCGGCGCCACTTGCTCTAGTCTCCCCCGATGCCATTCGCCGCCTCCTTGACGCGCGCCCGCGCCGCCCTCTTCGGGCCGTCGCCGCCGCTGGTTGCCGTCCTCCGCCTCGCCGGCGCCATCGGACGGGTGCTGCCGGTCTCGCGCGGGCTTGCCCTGGGCGCGCTGGCACCTGCCATCGAGCGTGCCTTTACACTCGACGGTGTGCGCGCCGTTGCCCTCGAGATCAATTCGCCCGGCGGCTCGCCGGTGCAATCGGCGCTCATTCACCAGCGTATCCGAGCGCTTGCGGACGAGCATGATGTGCCGGTGCATGCCTTCATCGAGGATGTGGGCGCCTCGGGCGGCTATTGGCTCGCCTGCGCCGCGGATGAAATCCATGCCGACGCGAGTTCCATCGTGGGCTCGATCGGCGTGATCTCCCAGGGCTTCGGCTTCGAGGGCCTGATCCGGCACCTCGGCATCGAACGCCGGCTGCACGCGTCGGGGGCGAGCAAGGGCATGCTCGATCCCTTCCGGCCGGAGGAGCCTGCCCATGTCGCCCATCTCGGCCGCATCCAGGCGGACATCCACGCGACCTTCAAGGCCATGGTGCGGGCGCGCCGGGGAGCCAAGCTCCGGGCGAGCGAGGACGAACTCTTCTCCGGCGCCTTCTGGACCGGCGGCCAGGCATTGGCGCTCGGTCTCGTCGATGGCCTCGGCGATATGCAAAGCGTGCTGCGCCGGCGCTTCGGCGAGAAAACACGCTTCCGCCGGGTGGGGCCACGGCCGCCGCTGCTCCGCCGATTCTGGAGGCCCGGCGAGACCGGGATTGGCGATGTGGCAACGGGTCTCGTCGCGGCGATCGAGGAGCGTGCCCTCTGGGCGCGCTACGGGCTGTAGCCATGTTCGGCTGGAGCCTGCAAAAGATTCTGTTCCTGATCCTCGCGGTGATCGCGGTCCTGCTATTGGCCCGTTGGCTGACGCGCGCGCGTGGCCAAGTGCCCGTCCCGCGTCGCTCGAAGCGCGACCGGGACGCCACCATCGAGCTCGTCCGCAACCCGAAGACCGGGGCCTATGAGCCGCGCGACGGCCCGCCCTGAGAGGAGCGCCGCCGGGGGCCTCAAGCCGGCCGGCGCCGGTTCAAGAAGGCGGTCATCATGCGGGTGGGCTCGTCGCTTCGATAGGAGTCGACATAGGCCTGGATGCCGGCGCGCGCCCCATCGGTCACACCCATGCGATCCCAGTCCATGATCAGCCGTTTCTGGAGGCGGACCGCCCGGGGACCGGAGGCCAGGATCGATGCGAGCCAGGATTCGACCGCGGCATCGAGCCCGGCATAGGGCACCAGGCGCTCCAGATAGCCGATCCGATAGGCCTCGTCCGCGTCGATATGGTCGCCGGTCAGGACCAACTCACAAGCCTTGCCCCAGCCGATCAGGCGCGGCAGCACGCTCGCCTCCATGCCCGAGGGAATCCCGAAACGCACTTCCGGCATGCCGAAGCGGGCATGGCCGGCGGCCACCCGCATGTCGGCGCAGGCCGCCAGCTCCATGCCCGAACCGAAGCAATAGCCGTTGATGCGGGCGATCACCGGCACCGGAAACTGGCGCACCGCGTCGCACATGCGGTGGGTCTTGGTGGCCGAGGCCTCAGCGGCGGCCAAGTCGAAATCCTTCATCTCGGCGAGGTTGGTGCCGCCGATGAAAGACCGGTCGCCGGCGCCGGTCAGCACCAAGGCACGCAACGCCTCGTCATGGCGAAGCCCCGTCAGGATCTCCACCAGGCGTTGCTTGCCGGCGAGGCCAAGGGCATTGCGCTTGGCCGGATTGTTGAAGGTGACCCAGGCGATGCGACCCCCCTCCCGCTCCTCCAGGCGCAACAGCACCGGGGATTGGCGATCGTCCGCGACCTCAGCCATGTCTTGCCTCCCGCATAAGATCGCCCGGATGGTATCGTGCTGGCGGGGGTCTCCGCGACCTGCTACTGAAAAAATCCTGTCACCACGGCGAGGAGACGGCGATGGCCGAACGGCTGAGCGAAGCGGCGAAAGGCGTCTATATCATCGCGGCGACGCCGTTCCGCGACGATGGCGCGCTCGACCTCGACGGTGTTCCGCGCCTGGTCGACTTTTATCTCGGCCATGGCGTGCATGGCATCACCATCCTCGGCATGATGGGCGAGGCCAACAAGCTGACGGCCGAGGAGACCGAGGCGTTCGCCGGCCGGGTGCTGGCATGTGTGAACCGCCGCGTCCCGGTGGTTGTCGGCGTGAGTGCGCCGGCGCTCGTCAATCTGGTCGGCCTCTCGAAGACCGTCATGACGGCGGGTGCGGCGGGCGTCATGGTGGCACCCACACTGGGCCTCAAGGGTGACGACCAGCTCGTCACCTATATGGAAACCGTGGCGACCGCGCTCGGCCCCGACATACCCATTGTCTATCAGGATTATCCGCAGTCGACCGGCGTCGCCTTGCCCATTGCCGTCTGGCATCGACTGGTGGCGGCCCTCCCCAGCCTCGTCATGCTGAAGCACGAGGATTGCCCGGCGCTCGCCAAGCTCTCGCGCATCCGGGCGGACGAGAAAGCGCCGGGCCGGCGGCGAGTCAGCATCCTGGTCGGCAATGGCGGCCTCTACTACCCACAAGAACTCCAGCGCGGCGCCGATGGCGCCATGACCGGCTTTGCCTTCCCGGAAATGCTGGTCGGCGTCTACGACCGCCATCGGGCGGGCGACGCCCAGGCGGCCGAGGACCTCTATGACCTCTATCTGCCGTTCGTGCGCTATGAGCAGCAGCCGGGCTACGGCCTTGCCGTGCGCAAGGAAGTGTTGCGCCGGCGGGGCGCCATGGCCTCGGCTAAGGCCCGCTATCCGGCGCCGATCCTGACGGGCGACGACCTGGCCGAGATCGACCGTCTGCTGGCCCGGCTTGAGCGGCGCCTGCGGGATGCGGACCGGGCGCGCCTCTGATAGACTTGCGGCCGTGGCCGGCATGGCGCCGGCGGGCAATGGGCGCATGACGCAGCTTTTTCCGGGCGATCCGGTCCCCTGGTTCGAAGTGCCGAGCCCGGTTAACCGGGCCTACAAGTTCCATACCGTGGCCGGCCGGCACATCGTACTGAGCTTTTTCGGCACGGCCGGCGACGCGCCAGGCCAGGCGTTCCTCAAGGCGATCGCCGAGCGGCGCGCCGCCTTCGACGACATCCAGGCCAGCTTTTTCGGCGTTAGTGTCGATCCGGCCGACGAACGCGAACGCGGCCTCGTCAACCAGCCACCCGGAATCCGCTTCCTGTTCGACGTGGATCGCACGGCAAGCCGCCTCTATGGGTTGACCACCGACACGCCCGAGCAGACGACGGCGGCAATCCCCTATCGGCGGACGACGTTCCTCTTGGATCCGGGCCTGCGGGTGCTGGAGGTCCTGCCGTTCACCGATCCCGTGGCCCACGCCGACGCCATCGTGGCACGCCTCGCCACCCTGCCGCGATTGCCGCCCGTGGCATCGGCCGGCGTTCAGGCGCCGGTCCTCATCGTACCCCGGGTGTTCGAGCCGGCCCTATGCCATAGGCTGATCGAGCTTTATGAACAGCATGGCGGCGAAGCCTCGGGCTTCATGCGCCAGATCGGCGAGAAGACCGAGCGCATCAACGATCCCGGCATGAAACGCCGCAGCGACTATGCGATCGCCGAGCCGGACATTCGCGAGGCCTGCCAGCGGCGAGTCGCGCGACGCCTTATCCCGGCGATCCAAAAGGCATTCCAGTTCACCGCCACGCGCATGGAACGTTACATCGTCGCCCGTTACACCGCCGAGGAAGTCGGCATCTTCCGCGCCCACCGGGACAACACCACCAAAGGGACCGCGCATCGCCGGTTCGCCGTCAGCCTCAATTTGAATTCGGAAGATTATGAGGGCGGCGACCTGCGCTTTCCAGAGTTCGGTACCCAATGCTATCGGCCGCCGACCGGCGGCGCGCTGGTGTTCTCCTGCTCGCTGCTGCACGAGGTGCTGGAGATGCGGGCGGGCAAGCGCTACGTCTTCCTGCCCTTCCTCTATGACGACGCGGGCGCCAATATCCGCGAAGCGAACAACGTCTATCTCGCCGAGGATATCGGCCGCTACGAAAGCGGCCTCGCCGAGGAGCGGGCGCAATTATGATTGCTCGTCGGCCACCTGGACGAGATAGCGGCCGTAATCGTTCTTGCTCAACCGGTCGGCCAAGGCGAGCAATTGAGGCCGGTCGATGAAGCGCTTGCGGTAGGCGATCTCCTCGACGCAGGCAATCTTGAGCCCCTGGCGCTGCTCGATGGTGCGCACGAACTCGGCCGCCTGCATCAGGCTCTCATGGGTGCCCGTGTCGAGCCAGGCGAAGCCGCGCGGCAGCGGCTCGACCGTGAGCGTGCCGCGCTCCAGATAGACTTGGTTGACGTCGGTGATCTCCAGCTCACCGCGCGCCGAGGGCTGGACCCGGCTCGCGATGTCGAGCACGCCGTTGTCGTAGAAATAGAGCCCGGTCACCGCGTAATTCGATTTGGGACGGGCCGGCTTCTCCTCGATGCTGACGGCCCGCCCCTTGGCATCGAAGGCAACCACGCCATAGCGCTCCGGGTCGTGGACATGATAGGCGAAGACCGTCGCACCCTCCCGCCGAGCGGCGGCCCTGGCCAAGATGGGCTCCAGACCGTGACCGTAGAAAATATTGTCGCCCAGAATGAGGCAAACGGGGTCTTGGCCGACAAACGTCCGGCCGATGACGAAGGCTTGCGCCAGGCCCTCGGGCTTGGGTTGCTCGGCATAGGAAATGGCTAGACCCCATTGCGACCCGTCGCCCAGGAGCGCCCGGAACTGGCTGTTCTGTTCCGGCGTCGTGATCACCAGAATATCGCGGATGCCGGCCAGCATCAGGATCGACAAGGGATAATAGATCAGCGGCTTGTCATAGACCGGCAAGAGCTGCTTGCTGACCACTTGGGTCACGGGATGGAGCCGCGTACCCGCGCCGCCCGCCAGGATGATGCCTTTCATCGCGTCCGCTTCCCCCGTCATGGTCCTCGGCCGCCAGCTAGCAGTTCCCCGAGGACGGACGCAAGGCCTTGCCGCCAGTCCGGCTGGGCGATGCCGTAAAGCCGGGCGAGCTTGCCGCAGTCGAGCGTCGAGTCGACTGGCCGCGTCGCAGTGGTCCGGTATTCGTTGTTTATTCTCACCGGCGGGCATGGATGGCCATGAGTCGCCGCCGCCGCCAGTATGGCCTCGGCGAAGCCGTGCCAAGTGGTGGCGGGCGCGCCACAATAATGGAACGTGCCGAAATGTTCGCTGCCAACGTCTGGGCCGGCGAGCCGCCGGGCGATGGCCAGCGCCGTTCGGGCGATGTCGGCCGCCGGTGTCGGCGCGCCGCGCTGGTCGTCGACGACGCCAAGCTCCGGGCGCTCATGGGCGAGCCGCAGCACGGTCTTGACGAAGTTTCCCCCGAAGACGCCGAACACCCAGGATGTCCGCACGATCGCATGGCTGGCGCCCCGGCGCCGGACTTCGACTTCGCCCGCGAGCTTGCTCGATGCGTAATATCCCCGTGGATCGACGGCCGCGTCCTCGGCCAACGCCCCGCCCTTGGCATCGTGAAAGACGAAATCGGTCGAGAGATGGACCAGCGGAACTTTGTGTTTCGCCGCCGCCGCCGCCACATGGCCGGCGCCGACAGCATTGATGGCGTAGGCTCGTTCGGGCTCGCTTTCGGCCTTGTCTACGCCAGTGTAAGCGGCGGCGTTGATCGCCGCCGCCGGCTGAAGGCGGTCGAGGATCGCCGACAAGGCCGCCGCGTCGGTAATATCGGCGGTGGCGCGGTCGAGGGCCTCGACCCGCCAACCGTCGGGCGGTATCGCGCGGGCGAGTTCCCGGCCGACCTGACCGCCGCCGCCGAAGACAAGGCAGACACGCATGGGCTAGGGGCTCGACGAGGGGGTGGCGAGGCCGAGCCGCTCGCCGCCATAGACCTTGTTGCCAAGGCCCGCCCACCAATCGCTGTTCTCCAGATACCAGGCGACCGTCGCCTCGAGGCCGGCCTCGAACGTGACCGTCGGCCGCCAATCCAGCTCGCCGGCAATTTTCGCCGGGTTCATGGCGTAGCGGAAATCATGGCCCGGCCGATCCTGGACAAAGGCGAGCAAGCCGCGGCGCGGGCCCGTCGGCAGCATACCCGCCAGCCGGTCGAGGCTGTCGCAGATGGCCTCGACCACCGCCAGGTTACGCCGCTCGGCATTGCCGCCAACGATGTAGCTCTCGCCGACGCGCCCCCGGCTCAAGATCGCCCAGAGGGCGCGCGCATGGTCGTCCACATGCAGCCAGTCGCGCACATTCGCGCCCTTGCCATAGACCGGCAGCCGCTCGCCCCGGAATGCCTTGACGATCATCAGCGGGATCAGTTTTTCCGGAAACTGCCAGGGCCCGTAATTGTTCGAGCAGTTGCTGATCACGACGGGCAAGTCGTAAGTGTGATGCCAGACGCGCACGAAATGGTCGGAGGCCGCCTTGCTCGCCGAATAGGGCGAGCGCGGGTCGTAGGCGCTGGTCTCGGTGAAAGCCGGGTCGAGGTCGCCGAGCGCGCCGAACACCTCGTCGGTCGAGACGTGATGGAACCGGAAGTCCCGGCGCGCCGATGCGTCGAGTGCTCGCCAATAGTCAGTCGTCTCCCGCAACAGGGAAACCAGCCCCACCACATTGGTCTCGACGAAAGCGGCGGGCCCGTCGATCGAGCGGTCGACATGGGTCTCGGCCGCGAGGTTCATGATGGCGTCCGGCCGGAACGCACCCAGAATGCGGCCCACCGCCCCCCGGTCGCCGATATCCGCCCGTTCGAAAGCATAGTGCGAACTTGTCGCCGCTGCCTCGATGGCGAGCGGGTTGGCGGCATAGGTGAGCTTGTCCAGGTTGAGAATCCGGCAATCGGTCTCGCGGGCGAGGAGGCGGATGACGGCCGAGCCGATGAAGCCGGCGCCGCCGGTCACGAGAACGCGCATCAGGCGAACTCGAAATAGGTCGGGCTCTCGGCAAGTGTCGGCCAGGCGCGGTCTTTTTCCGAGAGCGTGGCGGCGCCGGCCGCCACCCGCCAGTCGATGCCCAGCGCCGGGTCGTTCCAGCCGATGCCCCGGTCATGCTCGCGCGAGTAATAGTTCGTCACCTTGTAGAAGATCCTGCTGTCCGGCTCGAGTGTCGCGAAACCATGGGCAAAGCCTTCCGGTACATAGAGCAGCTCGCCCTCCGCCGCCGTCAACTCGACCGCGACATGGCGGCCGAAGCTGGGCGAGCCCCGGCGGATGTCCACGACCACGTCGAGGATGGCGCCCGCCAGCACGCCCACCAGCTTCGCCTGGGCAAAGGGCGGCGTCTGGAAGTGCAGGCCGCGCACGGTGCCGGTCGGACGCGACAAGGATTGATTGTCCTGCACGAAGCAGGCGTCGATCCCTAGGCCCTGGAGCGTGCGGCGATTATAGCTTTCCATGAACCAGCCGCGTTCGTCGCCATGGCGCTTCGGCACCAGCTTGACAATCTCAGCGATGGCAGTGGGGCAGCGTTGCATGGCGCCCGCGTTCCTTATCGGAGGGCTCAGATCACCGCCGAGCCGCCGTCGACGTTCAGCACATGGCCCGTCACATAGGCGCCCGCCTCGCTCGCGAGGAACAGGGCGGCGCCGGCAATGTCGTCCGGCTCGCCGAAGCGGCGGAGCGGCAGGCTCTGGTTGATCTTGTCGCGGCGCACCGGATCTTCCCAGAGATAGCGGGCGAAGTCGGTCTTGATGAGGCCGGGCGCGATGGCGTTGGCCCGGATGCCGTGCGGCCCGTATTCGACCGCGAGATTGCGGGCGAGCTGGTGTTCGGCCACCTTGGAGATGGCATAGGCGCCGATCACGGTATTGCCCTTGAGGCCGGAGACGCTGGCGATGATGGTGACCGAGCCACCCGCCTTGCGCTCGACCATCCCCGGCATGACCATCATGCACAGCCAGAAGGTGCTGCGCACATTGGTCTCCATGATCTTGTCCCAGGCCGAGTCGGGAATCTTCGCGGCCGGGCCGGCAAAGGGATTGACCCCGGCATTGGGCACAAGAATGTCGATCTTGCCCCATTTCGCCATGGTCTTGTCCACGAGGGCCTGAAGCTGGTCCTTGTCGGAGATGTTGCAGGGAACCGCGATGGCCTCGGCGCCATTGCGACCGTGCTGCTGATTGATTTCGGCGGCCACCTGGTCGCAGGCATCGGCCTTGCGGCTCGAGACCACCACCTTGGCGCCCGCCTCGCACATGCGCATCGCCACCGCCTTGCCGATGCCCTTGGTCGAGCCGGTGATGAGGGCAACCTTGCCGCTCAGATCGAACATGCTCATGTGGTTCCGTCCTTATCGCTAGAAACGTTGGCCGGGAGCAAACCAGAAAGTGGCGGCGCTGAAAAGCCGGATTGCCGGTGCGCTAGGGCGCGTAGCGGTCGAGCAGGCCATCGTCGAGGGCCATCAGGCTGGGCGCCGCGGTCCAAAGGAGGGCACAGCGCACCGGCCTATCGCCATAGATGCCGGCAACGAGCGCCCGATAGGCGGCCATCTGGCGGAGATAGACGGGCGACACGGCCGCCGGCGAGGCGGGTGGCGGGCGCTGGCTCTTATAGTCGACGATCCAGACGGCTTCCTCCGTCACCGCCAGCCGGTCGATCTGCCCCTGGATCAGTTGGTCGCCCACCAGGCCGCCGACCGCGACCTCGGCGAGCGAGCCCGGCTGGAACAAGACCGCGAAGGTGGAATCGCTCAAGACCGCGTCCACCACCGACGCGATCTCCGCCTGTTCGGTGGGCTCGAGCTCATGAGCCGGGCTCGCGAGGTACCGGCGGCAAGCGGTCGCGCGCTCCGCCATGGCCAGATCGGGGAGCGATTGGAGGAGACGGTGGATCAAAAGCCCGCGCCGGAACCGCCGGCCGTCGCCACCGGCCATGGGCGAGAGGATTGCCGGCTCGATGTCGTCGGGCCGGCTCGGCGCCAGCGGCCGGGTCGGGGGCAAGGCCGGCGCTACTTGGCGCGCCCAGGGCGGCAAGCCCGCATCCGCCGCCGTCTCCAGCGGCGGCCATTCTTCAAGCGAGGGCGCCGCCGTCTGGGCGCCGTCGAGCCGGAGACCCGGTGCCTCCCAATCATGCCCCGCCGGCAGAGCCATGAGCGGGGTCGGTGTGGCAATGGGCGCCAGAGCCGACGTGACGAGATTGTACCAGCAGTCTTCCGGCGGATCGCGCCGCCCGCGCCAGCCGGCGATGTAGAGCCGGTCTTCGGCACGCGTGAGCGCCACATATAAGAGGCGGCGATACTCGTCGAGGCGACGATCCTTCTGGCGTTCGCGCAATGGCGCCAACGCCAGAGTCTCAAAGCGCGCCGCCGGCACCCATAGGGGGAGCGCCGCCTCGCCCTCGCCCCACCACATCAGCGCCGGCCCATCGTGCCTGGGCGTCCGCATGGTGTCCGGCAGGAAGACGATCGGCGCTTGCAAGCCCTTGGCACCATGGACCGTGATAATTCGGACTTCGTCGCGCCGGCTCTGTTCCAGGTCGCGCTTGATGTCGCCCTCGCCCGCGCGGAGCCAGTGCAGGAAGCCTTGCAGCGACGGCGCGGCAAGCTGGCCATAGTCGAGCGCCAGCGCCAGGAACTCGTCGATGGGATCGTTCGCCTCCAGTCCAAGACGCGCCACCAGCTTTTTGCGTCCGCGCCGGGCGCCGAGGATTTCGGCATAGAGTTCATAGGGTGGGAGGAAATCGACTCGTGCCATGAGATCGCCGAGAGCGGCGCGGGCGGCGGCGAACCGCGCCTCGCCTGGCGCCGCCGCCTTTTCGACGAGGCGCCGCCAGAGGCTCAGCCCCCCCCGGTCGTAAGCGAGCTTGAAGAGATCGTCGTCATCGAGGCCGACGAGCGGGCTCTTCAGCACCACCGCCAGAGTCAAATCGTCCTCGGGGAGCAGCAGGAACTGGCCGAGCGCCATCAAGTCCATGACCGCGAGCTGGTCGGTCAGCACCATGCGATCGACGCCCGCGACCGGGATCGACAGGTCCTTGAGCGCGCGCACCAGTTCCTCGACGAAGGGGGTGCGGCGGCGCACCAGCACCATCACATCGCCCGGTCGGATCGACCGCCCGCGCGCCGGCAGCATCTCGCCCGCGCACAGCCAATGGCCGATGGTCCGAGCGATGATCCCGGCGAGACGAACCTCGCCCGAGGCAGCCGGGCCATAGTCGCGGGGCGCCTCCCACGGCGAGGAGGCGACGACCGGCAGGGGACCCACCGGCGGCCAGATTTCCACGCGGCCCGCATGACCCAGGCGCGACAGGCTGTGGTGAATCGGGTCGCCGTCATCCGCCACGCCAGCCCGCGCGGGACCGGCGAACACGCGGTCAACGGCACTCAAGACCGCCTCGGTCGAGCGGAACGAGATGTTGATCGGCACATCCGACCAGAGGCCACCCTCCGGATCGAGCTGGGTCGCGGCTTGGCGGAACTGCCGCCGCATGGCCTCGAACTGGGCCGGTGCCGCGCCCTGGAAGCTGAAGATCGACTGTTTGGTGTCGCCGACCGCGAACAAGGTGCGGATGCGATCGCTGGCGCCGCGGCCGGCGAAGAATTCGCCGGCCAGCGCCTCGACCACCGCCCATTGATCGGGGCTGGTGTCCTGGGCCTCGTCGATCAGGATGTGGTCGATGCCGCCATCGAGCTTGTAGAGCACCCAGGCGGCACCCAGGTCGTCCAGGAGGGCCCGGGTTTCGAGCACCAGATCGTCATAGTCGAGCCGGCCGCGGAGCCGCTTGTGCTCGTCATAAACCTGGAGCACGGCGGCACCGATGGCAAGCAGGGCCGCCGTCGCGCGCAGCACCACCGAGGCCGAGCGCAGCACCTCGACCTCGACCAACCGTTCCGCCTCTATCCTGAGCACCGGCTCGGCGTCGCGGACAACCTTGGTCGCGAGCCGCGCCAAGGGCACGCCTTTTTGCGTCAGAAAGGCCATCCGATAGCTGGGGAAATTCGCGACACGGCTGTCGGGATCGCCAAGCCAATGAGCAATAACGGCGGCCCGCTCCTGGTCTTTTGTGCTGCCGGCCGCGAGCCGCGCCACGGCATGCCGGAGACCCGGTCCATCGAAGGCAATCTCCGAACATGCGTCGGCGATAATCCCGGCATCGTCGAGGCCGGGTGCGACGCCAAGCCTGGCCGCAAGTTGCGCCACCAGGCCCGGCACGCCGCCCGCATGGACCAGCGTACGCCGCACCCGGCCGCGCTCGCCGAGCAGGCTCGCCAGCAGCGCCGTGAAGCGGTCCTGCTGGACGAGGCCGGAGATTTCCCGGAGCCCGGCGGCGAGTGCCTCATCGGCGCCCTGGCGCGCGCGGGTCAGCACGGCGGCGAGGGCACCCGCCAGCATCTCGGCCGACGAGCGCTCGTCCATCACCTCGAAATGCGGCGGCACGCCCGCCTCGATGGGAAAGCGGCGCAGCACCGTCTGGCAGAAGCCGTGCAGCGTCTGGATGCGCATGCCGCCGGGTGCGTCGAGAACCGAGGCGAACAGCCGCCGTGCCGGGGTGATCTTCGCCGTCGCGAGGTTCGGGCCCGTCAAATCGTTGGGTCCCAGGATCAAATCGTTGAGTTCCCGGATCAAATCGTTGTCGGCCATCGACACCCAGCCGGCCAGGCGCTCATTCAGACGGTTGGCCATCTCGGCCGCCGCCGCGTTGGTGTAGGTGAGGCAGAGAATCCTGGGCGGCGGCGTTCCGGCCAGCATGAGACGCAGCACCCTGTCGATCAGCACCTTGGTCTTGCCGGCGCCGGCCGAGGCCGCGACCCAGACCGAGCATGCCGGGTCGGCCGCTCGCCATTGGAGCTTGTCAGCCTCCTCTTTCGCCGGATTGCTTACGCGTTTGACCGCCATCATTCGCTGCCGCCGCCCTGGCGCGACCACTCGGCGATGCGGGCCAGATGGGCATAATCGTTATAGGCCGGCGCCATGTCCGGCCGTGGCACCGCGAGATAGGGCATGGTTGGGTCGTCGAAGGCCGCGATATAGCGGGCAAGGCCCTGGAGCGCCGCGTCCGCCGCCGCCTTGGCCGTACCCGTGCCGGCCGGCCGTACCTCGCCCGGCGGATCGCCACCCGAAACGCGCCAATAGGCGATCTCTTCGACCAGCCCCGGGGCGAGGCCGGCGAACCCGCCGGCGGCGGCCATCGCCGCCTCGAGCGGGAGCTGCGGCGACGCACCCTCTTCGACGTCGCCCTTGCTCGGCAGTTGGCCGCTCTTGTAGTCGATGATGGTCAAGGCGCCGTTCGACAGCCGGTCGATCCGGTCGGCGGTACCGGTCAGCAGGAACGGCCCACCCGGTGCCTCGATCGCCAACTCGCCCCTGAGTTCGGTCGCCGAATGCAGGATGCCGGCGCGCCGCTCGCCCTCGATCTCGACGAACCAGCGGGCGATGCGCTCGAAGCGCGGCCACCAGAAGGCCCAGACCGTCGGCCGGGCGATGAGCGGCCGGAACGCCGCGCGGCCGATGGCCATGAGCTGGTCCAGCGCGTCGGGCGGTAAGGGGCCAGGCACGGCGCCAACAAACCGGTCGAGCGCCTGGTGAATAAGGGTGCCGCGCTCGGCGGCACCGGGATCGCCGTCGATGGGATCGAGCGGCCGGAGCCCCAGCACATGGCGGGCATAGATCGCATAGGGGTCGCGCAGCCAGGTCTCGATCTGGGTAACCGAGAGGCGGCGCGGCCGGCAGGCGACCGGCGGGCATGGCCGGGGCGGTTCGATGACACGCTGCGCCGCCGGTCGGTCGAGCGCCGCCTGCCAGGCGAGCCAGCGGCCGGGATCGCCCGGCCGTTGCCGCCGGCCGCCGGCCGCGAGCAGGCCATCGAGGCGCAACAGCCAGCGCGACGGCACGGTGGGCGTACCCGCGACCCGCTCGGCCCGGGTCAGCGTGACGCGGGGCGCCGAAAACGCCTGCGCGAAATCATGCGCCGACTGGCCGATGCGGCGCTCCAGCGCCGGCAGGCCGAAGCGCTCGCGCATCGGCCGGCTCATCCAGGGATCGGTACCCGGATCGCCGGGCCAAGTGCCCTCGTTGAGGCCACCCAGAATCAGATGGTCGGCCTGTTGCAGGCGCGCCTCGAGCGGTCCCCAGATGGCCAAGCGGGGATGGCGCCCATGGCTTGGCCGGACCACGGCGCCGGTCATGAGGGCATCGAACAGGCCCCGATAGTCGCGCCCGTCCAGGCGGCCGAACCCCTGGGCGGCGGCCAAGAGGTCGGCGACAAACCTGGCTGCCGCCTCGCCGGCCTCGCCAAGCCACAAGCGCTCGGCGCCCGACTCGCCGACGCTCGCGGCAAGCCACTCGGCGAAGGCGACGTGGGCCGCAAGCATATCCGCCGCGTCCTGATGCTCGGCGCTGGCTGCCCTGAGGAACGGCTCGCCCGCCGCCGCAATACCGTCGAACCAGGCCGGCAGCGCGCGCCACGCGAGTTGTTCTCGGGCGGCAATCTCGAGACTGGCACCAAGGCCCGAGAAACCGGGTGCCGGGCGCGGACCCCTCAGAACCGCGAGTTCGAGTTGCCGCACCCGGCCGCGAAACTCGCCCGGTGCCAGCCCGCCCGCCGCCAACGGATGCTTGAGGAGTGCCAGGAGCGCGACCGGTGCCACATCGTCCGCCGCCAACGTCGCGATCAGGCGGAGGAAGCCGCCCGGTGCCGTCTCTCCTAGCGGGAAGCCCGCCGAGTCGTCGATCTCGATCCGCCAGCGCCGCATCTCCGCCGCCACCCGCCGTGCCAGCGCCCGATCCGAGGTCACCAGCGCGGCCGTGGCCTGGGGCGTTTCCAGGGTCTCGCGCAGCATGAGCGCGATCGCCCGGGCCTCTTCTTCGGGACCGGGGCAGTCGAGGCGTTGGACACCGTCGAGTGCCGCCTCGATCGCCAGACCCTGCCGGCGCCAGGTATCGGTGGTGAGCGCCGGCCGCATGGCCTCGCTGATCAGCGCCTGGCGGGCCCTCGCCTTCGCCGAGAGCTGGCCGACGCCAGGCCAGAGGCCGACATCCGCCCGCTCGACGTCGAGCGCCTCCAGCAGGCGGGCAAGACCATATTGCGGGTGGCTTGCCTCCAATGCCGCCCAGGTCTGGGCATCGAGGCGCTGATCGAGACCCGGCAGCACGACGGCACCTTGCGGCAAGCGAGCGACCACCGAGATGAGCGCCGCCGTCGCCGGAATGCTGCCGGTGGAGCCGGCGGCCACGACGTGGCCGGCGGGTGGATGACGGCGCCAGCGCTCCGCCTGGGCCGTGAGGACCGCATCCCGGTGGGCGGCCGGGTTGTCGCATCCCTCGGCCTTCAGGAGGGTGGGCCAGGCGTCGGTCAAAATCCGGAGGAAGCCGAGCGTGCGCTGCCAATGGACCGCATAATCCTCCGGCACCAGGCTCGCGAGCGCCCCGAAATCGAGCCGTTCAGTCTCGACCTGGTCGAGGAGGCGGGCGAGCTCGGCCGCGAGCCGGGCCGCCTGACCGGCGGCGATCGGCTCGCTATCGGCGGCGGCCATGATCAGGCGGGCGAGCAGCATCTGGCGGCGCAGCGGCCCGATCGGCGGCGGCCGATCGAACGCATCCTCGCCAAAGCGGACCTCGTCCGCTTCGTCCAACTCGCCGAGCGGCAACAGGCGGGGCAGCAACAAGGGCCGGCCGCCACTCGCCGCGAGCGCCGCCTCGGCAAAAGCGCGGCAGGCCCGGCGCGTCGGCATGAGCACGGTCATGGCGCCAAGCGCCAGGGGGTCGTCCCCCGCTTCGCCAATGAGGCCCGCCGCCAGCGCGCCGAGGAATGGCACGCTCGCCGGGATGGTGTAGATGCGGCCGCCGCTCAGCAATCCATCACTCGACCAACCTGCTCGATCATCCGACGCGCCGCCCGGAGGTTTTCGGGCGTACCCGCGTCCAACCATTCGCCATCATGCACCAAGCCATGGAGGCGGCCCGAGGCACTCGCCCGATCATAGAGCCGGTTGAGCGAAAAGGCGCCCTCCGGACTGCCGTCGAACAGGCGCGGATGGAGAATTTGCAACCCGGTATAAATGAACGGCGCCACCTCATGCTCGCCGCGCCGACGCAGGACGCCGGCCGGATCGCACATGAAATCGCCCATGCCACCATAATTCCGGCAGCGGGTCGTCTCAAAGAGGAGTAACAACGCGTCCATGGTCGCCGCGTTCCAGAGGGCGGCCATGCGGGCGAGCGCCGGTTGGTAGCCGTCGAGCCAGACGGCGTCGGCGTTGATGGCATAGAACGGCGCCGCGCCCAGTTCGGGGAGCGCGCGCCGAACGCCGCCACCCGTATCGAGCAACGCCGCTTCCCTCGACACATCAAACGGCAAGGGTGAGTAGCGGGCGAGATGGGCCGCCAGCAGATCCGCCTCGTGGTGGAGATTGACCACGACCCGCTCGACGCCGGCCGCCTTGAGGCGGGCCAGCACCAGGTCGATCAAGGCCCCGTCGCCGATCGGCATCAACGGCTTCGGTAGAGCCTCGGTGAGCTGGCCGAGGCGATACCCCCGGCCCGCCGCCAGAATCATGGCGACACCGGGCACCGTGGCGGCAGGGGTCGCGCCGGTCGGCGGGCCATCGTTCATGGCGTGTCCCCCACATGCGGCCGGCGCCGGTCCGCCTCCGGCAGCGACCGGTCGAACCATTGGGCAAGCGGTGCCAGGGCCGGATGGGCGAGGCGCGCCGTCAGCATCCGCCAAACCCTCGGGATATGCGCGAGATAGCTCGGCTTGCCATCGCGCCGCCACAGCCGGACGAACACGCCGATGACGCGGCAGTGGCGCTGCGCCGCGGCGACCGCCGCCGACGCTTCGAAACCGGCCCGGTCCACGGCGGGGAAAGCAGCCAGATAACGCCGCCACATGGCACTGGCAAGGGCGGGAGCCACGTCGCGCCGCGCATCCTCCAAGAGCGAGACCAGATCGTAACTCGCCGGCCCGATCGCCGCGTCCTGGAAGTCCAACAAGCCGCAGGCCGCAACCCCCGACCGATCCGGGAGCCACATCAGATTGTCGATATGATAGTCGCGCAGCATGAGGGTGGTTGGTGCCAACCCGGCAATCGGCGCCACCTCGCGCCACGCGGCAAGATAAGCGTCGCGTTCGGCAGCGGGCGTGTCACGGCCGCGAATGGCCGGGAGATACCAATCGGTCAACAACAGGGCTTCGTTGGCCATGCGCTCGGCGTCATAGGCGGGCAGTACCAGGCGCGTCGCATTCTCGTGGCGATGCAAGGCGATCAGCACATCGACGCCGAGCGCATAGAGTGCCGCCTCGTCGGCGCCCGCCGCCAGTACCCGCGCGTAAGTCCCGTCGCCAAAATCCTCGATGATGAGGAGGCCCGCCGCCGGCTCGCCCGCGAACACGCTGGGCGCACTCAAGCCGAGACCCAGCAAGTGCGCCGAGAGCCGGACATAGGAGGTCACATCCTCCAGCGGCGGTGGCGCGTCCATCAAGAGTGCCCGGCGTTCGCCGTCCAGAAGACGCTCGTAATGGCGAAACGAGGCGTCGCCACCGAGCCGCGCGCGGGTGGCCGCGCCCCAGCCGGCTGTGGTGAGAAACGCCCTGATACGGCGCGCCCGGTCCGATCCGCCGTCTCGCGTCATGGCCGGGCGAGCGCCGCCACCCGCGCCGCCCAGCCGCCATGTCCAACGACGCGAACGAGCCTGGCGTCTTCTTCCGGCCCAAATTCGAGAGTCACGTCGAGGCGCTCCGCCGGCAGCAGCGGACCGAGCCGCTCCGGCCACTCGATCAGCGCGATGCCGCCCGCGAGCGCCGCTTCGAGACCGAGTTCCCAGACCTCCTCGGCGCGCTCCAGCCGATACAGATCGAAATGCCAGATCGGCGCGTCGTCGAGTTCGTAGAGCTGGGCCAGGGTGAAGGTCGGGCTCGGCACTTCGGCCGCGACATCGGGCGCGCCAGCCATGCGGGCGCGAGCGCGGATGAAGGCCCGCGCGAGCGCCGTCTTGCCGGCACCCAGCAACCCATGGAGCAGGATCACGTCGCCCGGCCGGGCGAGCGCCGCCAGACGCACCGCCAATCTCTGGGTCGCCGCCAAGTCGCCGAGCGTGTCGACATAGGAGGCCCCGGTCTGCAACACTGCCCCTCGCCCGTCTCGCGCCGCGCCGGCGGACTGTCGGTTTCCGGAGTCATCATGTCAATCCCGCTTGCCGCAGAGGTTGCGATCATTGGCGCGGGACCGGTTGGCCTGTTCGCGATCTTCGAGTGCGGCATGCTGGGCATGCGCTGCCATGTGATCGACGCCCTGGATGTGGTGGGCGGCCAATGTGCCGCCCTCTATCCGGAAAAGCCGATCTACGACATCCCGGGCTATCCCCGGATCGACGCGGCCGACCTGATCGAACGCCTATCGGAGCAGGCGGCGCCGTTCCACCCGACCTACCATCTGGGCCAGCGGGTCGAGCGTTTGGCAAGCCGGGACGGCGGCTGGCTGATCGAGACCTCGGCCGGCACCCGCATCGAGGCGCCGGCCGTGATGATCGCGGCCGGCGTCGGCGCCTTCGGTCCCAATCGCCCGCCGCTTGCCGGCATCGAGCATTACGAGGGCCGCAGCGTGTTCTATCTGGTCGCGCGGCGCGAGCAGTTCCGGGGCAAGCGGGTGGTGATCGCGGGCGGCGGCGATTCGGCCGTCGACTGGGCGCTCTCGCTGGTTGACGTGGCGGAGCGGATCATGGTGGTGCATCGCCGGGCGAAGTTCCGCGCCGCGCCCGAGAGTGCCGCCCGCCTCGAAGCCCTCGCGGCGGCGGGCCAGCTCGACCTCGTCATCCCCTACCAGCTTGCCGGCCTGGAAGGCAGCGACGGCATGCTGGATGCGGTCGTCGTCGAGACGCTGGCGGGCGAGCGGCGGCACCTCCGTGCGGACTGCCTCTTGGCGTTGTTCGGGCTTGCCTCCCATCTGGGTCCGATCGCCGATTGGAACCTCGGCCTCGAACGCCAGCATGTGCCGGTCGAGCCCGCGACCTGCCAGACCAGTGCCCCGGGCGTCTTCGCCATCGGCGATATCGCAACCTATGCCGGCAAGCTGAAGCTGATCCTGACGGGCTTCGCCGAGGCGGCCCAGGCGGCCCATGCCGCCTACGCGCTGGTGTTTCCCAACCAGGTGCTGCATTTCGAATATTCCACCAATAAGGGCGTGCGCGAACTCGGCTGAGGCCGGTTATTATGTAATGACATTGGCATTACGTTCGGCTAAGATGATTTCAAATGGCGGGCTTCCCATGCGGGTTTCTCGGCGTGAACAGGCCAAGCGGGGCCGCTCCTTGGGCCAGGCGACCATTTGGACGCGGGACAAACCGCGATAGATCGCATATAGAGATATTCACAATATAATACGATAAATAAAATAAATTTCGATAAAATATGAGAATCTTTTTGAATCAACGAGTTATTGGCTTTGCATTTGGCTTCGTTCTGGACTTCTCTCGGGGCGGGCTAGGCCGTCGCCGGCGCCTCCAGCGGCGGCCCGCCACGCGGCAACCAGCAGGTCACATGGGTGCCGGTGCCGGGCTCGGAGACCAGCTCGACCCGCCCACCATGCATCTCGATGAAGCGCTTGACCAGGGTGAGCCCGAGGCCGGCGCCGGGCTTGCGCTGCTCGATGGCGCGGCCGCGCACGAAGGCGCCGAAGACCCTGAGCTGCTCCGCCTCGGGAATACCGACGCCGGTGTCGGAGACCTCAATGGCGACGTCGTCGCCGTCGCTCCGCAGACCGACGGTGATGGTGCCGCCCGGCATAGTGAAACGGATCGCGTTGCTGATCAGGTGAAACAGCACTTGCCGGAGGCGGCGATCGTCGCCGATGATCTCGCCGACCGTGGCGGGACAATAGAGCATGATGGCGAGCTGCTGGCTGCGCGCGCGTTCCCGCGCCAAATTGAGCACCGCCGCCAGCATGGCCTCGACATCGACCGTCTCAAGGTGCAACGGCAACTGCCCCGCCTCGATCATGGCGAGATCGAGAATGTCGTTGATGAGCTCCATGAGGCGGTTCGAGGATTCGAGGATACCGCTGCAATATTCGAGCTGCTGCGTATTCATCTCGCCGAAATATCGTTGCGTCAGGATTTCGGCGAACCCGATGATCGTGTTGAGCGGTGTGCGCAGCTCGTAGGAGACGTTGGCGAGAAATTCCGTCTTGAGCCGGTCGGCTTCCTCGAGCGCCTCGGCGCGCTCGATGAGGACGCGCTCGACATTGTCGCTATCGGTCACGTCGAGATAGCTGTTCAACACGCTGCCATCGGCGAGCGGCACCCGGACATGGTCCAGCACGGTGCCGTCGGCGAGCGCATAGCGCTCGCGATTGGGCGTGCGGTCCATCTCGTTCGCGATCACGGCCAGCTTACGATCCTCCCAGCTTCCCACATAGACATGCAGTGTCTTGGCCTTTTCCGCCACTTCGCCGACGTGCGGCTCGCCCTCCATGCCGCTCTCGTCGAGCCGCCAGATGCGCAGGAAGGACGGGTTATGGAGCTTCAGCCGGCCGTCGCTGCCGAAGACGGCGATGCCTTCCTGAAGTTCGTCGAGGGTCTCGCGCTGCACCGTGATGAGGGTGTTGTAGGAACGCTCCAACGCCAGGCGATCGGTCACGTCCTCGTTGACCACGATGAGGCCGCCGAAGGGGTGCGGCGCCGTCAGGCTGCGAATCGTGGTGTCGTCGGGAAGCTGGAGAAGTTCTTCGTGCGGTTCGATCAGGTTGGTGAAGAGGGCGAGCCGCTCGCGTTTATAGGCGCGGAAGTCCGGCACTTCCGGCAGGCGACGTTGCTCGCGCAGCCGCTCGATGATTTCGCCCATGTCGGGCTCGCCCTTGAGCCAGTCCCGGCTGAGGCGCATGAGGTCGGAATAGGCGGAATTGAAGAAGCGCAGGCGGCCGTCGGCACCGAAGACGGCGATGCCGGCACCAAGCCGTTCGAGGACTTCGGCATGGGCATCGACAAGCCGGCCGAGTTCACCCTGGACGACTTCGAGGCTGGTCATGTCGAACGCGAAGCCGGTCATGTAGCCGCCACGGTCCGGCGGCGTTTCCGTGAACTCCAAGAGGCGCCGGGACTTGCCGAAGACGACGTGATGGCTCTCCGATTGGGGCGCCTGGGCGCGGAGTGCCCGATCGGCGAGCGCCCGGCCACGCTGACCGATCACGCTCGCCGCGATCTCCAGGCCGGCCATCGCGGCCGCGGCAGGGCTCGCCGCCTCGACCGCCTCCGCATAGGCCTGGTTGCAGTAGATCAGTTCGAGATCGGGGGCGCGCTGCCAGACCGGCAGCGGCAAACGATCGACGAGTTGGCGCAGCCTGAGGGCGTCGGCTTGGGCGGCGGCACGATCGGCGTCGGCGCGGCCGATCCGGCCGGCCATCGGGCTCACGTCCTGGAACCAGAGAATGTCGGAGCTCGCCATGCGGTTGCCCGAGAGCGCCAAGCTCCGGCCGCCGCAGCCAACGACCAGGGCGAACGGCGTCCCATGGCCCCGGAGCGCCGCCAATCGCTCCGCCAACTCCGCCGCGTCGCCGTCGGCCAATGCCGCCGGCGCCGCCGGGTCGAAGAGCGAGTCGGGTGCCACACCCAGCATCCCGGCCAAACCCGGCGACCATCGCGCACCCTGGCCCGGGCCATCCCAGGCGAGAAACTCGACCGGGCTCGCATCCAACATGGCGGTGGCAGCGCCGAATTGGCTCCGGAGGCGCTCCGTCTCGGCCCGCTCGACGGCCAGCGCCCGGCGGCCGCGGTTGAGAACCAGGACGAGTGCCACGGCGAAACCGGCGGCAACGATGCCGAAAGCAATCGTCGCGGCGGTCGTCAACATGGCGTCAAGCGCCCACCCGGCTCAGTAGCGGTAATGCTCGGGCTTCAAGGGGCCGGCCGGCGAGACACCGATGTAAGCCGCCTGCTTCTCCGTCAGCCGGGTGAGCTTGACCCCGAGCTTGTCGAGGTGCAGCGCCGCCACCTTCTCGTCGAGGCGTTTCGGCAACACATAGACCTTCTTCTCGTAGGCCTCCGGCCGGGTCCAGAGCTCCATCTGGGCCAGCACCTGGTTGGAGAAGCTGGCGCTCATGACGAAGCTCGGATGGCCGGTCCCGCAACCGAGGTTCACCAGGCGCCCCTCGGCCAGCAGGATCAGGCGCTTGCCGTCGGGAAATTCGACCTCGTCGACTTGCGGCTTGACGTTGTGCCATTTGAGATTACGCAGGCCGTCGATGTCGATTTCCCTGTCGAAATGGCCGATGTTGCAGACGATCGCCCGATCGCGCATTTGCCGCATGTGATCGAGAGAGATGACGTCGATATTGCCGGTGGCGGTGACGAAGATGTCGCCGATCGCCGCGGCCTCGTCCATGGTGGTGACCTGGAGGCCTTCCATGGTGGCCTGCAAGGCGCAGATCGGGTCGATCTCGGTGACCAGCACCCGCGCCCCTTGGCTGCGCATGCTCTGCACACAGCCCTTGCCCACATCGCCATAGCCGCACACGACCGCGACCTTGCCCGCGACCATCACGTCGGTCGCCCGCTTGATGCCGTCCACCAGGCTTTCGCGGCAACCATAGAGATTGTCGAACTTCGACTTGGTGACCGAGTCGTTGACGTTGATGGCGGGAATCAGAAGCTTACCGTCCCGGGCCATCTCGTACAGGCGATGCACGCCGGTCGTGGTCTCTTCGGAGACGCCGCGCACGGCCTTCAGCAGTTCGGGATATTTCTCATGCATCAAAACGGTGAGATCGCCGCCATCGTCGAGCAGCAGGTTGGGCGTCCAGCCATCCGGGCCGCGAACGGTCTGCTCGACGCACCAAAAATATTCCGCCTCGCTCTCGCCCTTCCAGGCAAAAACCGGCACACCGCCGGCCGCCATGGCCGATGCCGCATGGTCCTGGGTCGAGAAGATGTTGCAGGAACTCCACCGGACCGTGGCGCCGAGCGCCATCAGCGTCTCGATCAGGACCGCGGTCTGGATCGTCATATGCAGACAGCCGATAATCCGGGCCCCCTTCAAGGGCTTGGAGGCGCCAAATTCCTTGCGGAGCGCCATCAGGCCGGGCATCTCGGTCTCGGCGATGGCGATTTCGCGCCGCCCCCAGTCGGCCAGCGCAATATCGGCCACCTTATAGTCGTGATAGTCGTGCGCCATGGTCATTCATCGCTCCTTGCTAGGGTCCGCCAAAGGCGGCCGGGCTGGGGTCCGCCAAAGGCGGCCGGGCTGGGGTCCGCCAAAGGCGGCCGGGCTGGGGTCCGCCATATAACAGGCGCCTGATATTGGAACAAGTTGGGTACGGCCAATGTCCAGACGGCTCTTGTACAGGAAAAAGATTTTAGCATTGTAAACGAAGACCCGGACGCTGCTACGATTAGCGCTTTGTGCATAAGCGACGCAACGATACGGAGAGGATCGCCGATGCCCACCCGCGATGGAGCGATATTGTGATGGCGCCCAGAACCCTGCGCGGCCGGGTGGCGATCGTCGGCATCGGCGAGACCACCTATTACAAGCACGGCCAGGCGCCGGACGCCGAGTTCAAACTGGCGCTCATGGCGATCCTCAATGCCGCCAAGGATGCCGGCATCGATCCCCGCGACATCGACGGCTTCGCCTCCTACAGCAACGACCGCAACGATCCCTCGCGCATCGCCGCGGCGCTCGGCACGCGGGAGCTTCGATTCTCCAACATGCAGTGGGGCGGCGGTGGCGGTGGCGGCTCGGCCGCCGTTGGCAGCGCGGCGGCGGCCGTGGCCGGTGGCCTCGCCGATTGCGTGGTCGTCTTCCGGGCACTGGCCCAGGGCCAGTTCGCGCGCTTCGGCCAGGGACCCCAGGCCAAGACGATCTCCGGCGACATGGCCTTCCAGGCGCCCTATGGCCTGATGTCGCCGGGCCAGCGTTACGCCATGAAGGTGATGCGTTTCATGCACCGGCATGGTGTCAAGCAGGAAGCCTTGCGCGCCATCGCGCTGGCGTCGTATCACCATGCCCAGTCCAATCCACGCGCCGTCATGTATGGTAGGCCGCTCGACGAAGCCAAGTACGACAATTCCCGCTGGATCGTCGAGCCGTTCCATCTCTATGACTGCTGCATGGAGAATGACGGCGCCGCCGCCCTGATCGTCGTACCCGCCGAGCGCGCCCGGGACCTGCCCCACAAGCCGGTCTATCTGCTGGGGGCCTCCGGCGGCTCCGATCATCGCGCGGGGGCTCCAAGCCACAATGTACCGAACTATGCGAGCGCCACTTTTGCCAGCGTGGCGCCCCATCTTTACGCCATGGCCGGCGTTAAACCGGGTGACGTGGACGTGGTGCAGTCCTATGAGAATTTCACCGGCGGCGTGCTGATGAGCCTGGTGGAGCACGGCTTCTTCGCGCCCGAGGCGGCCAACGATTTCCTACATTTGGAAAATCTGATCGCGCCCCGGGGCAAGCTGCCGCTGAACACCAGCGGTGGCAATCTGGCCGAGTGCTACATGCACGGCCTCGAATTGCAGCTTGAGGGCGTGCGCCAGGTGCGCGGCCAGTCGACCGCCCAGCTACCCAAGGCCGATGTCTCGATGGTCATTTCCGGCCCTATGGTGACGCCGGTCAGCAGCATGATCCTGGGCTCGGAGGCCACCCTGTGATGGCGACCGGCAAGCCCTACCTCTCGCCCGGCCTGCCGATTCCCGTAGCCGAGCCGGACGGCCTGAGCCAGCCCTATTGGGAAGGCCTCCGCCAAGGCCGGCTGTTGGTGCAACGCTGCAAGGCCTGCCAGGGTTGGCAATGGGGTCCGGAATGGATCTGCCATCGCTGCCGGTCCTTCGACCTCGACTGGGTCGAGGTCGCCGGCAAAGGCCGCATCTATAGCTGGGAACGGGTTTGGCACCCGGTGCACCCAGCGCTCAAGGATCATGGACCCTATGTGGTTGTACTGGTAGAATTGCCGGCGGCGGACAATGTCCGCATGATTGGCAATCTGTTGGGCGATCCCCACCAGGCCGTGTCGATCGGGGCGTCCGTGGCGGTCGCCTTCGAACATCACGCGGACGCCGATCCGCCCTTTACCCTCGCCCATTGGCGCCTAGCATGACTCCCAACCCGAGGAAGCCAGCCATGAACGACACGCCGATCAACGCCCCCAACCTCTGGCGTCTCGAAACGCCAGGCCATGCCGGCTGGCAACGCACCGGCCGCGCCGACGACGCCGGGAAATATTTCATGGTCTCGACCGACTGCCACGCCAACGAGCCGCCCGATCTCTGGGAAAAGCGGATCGACCAGAAATATCGCGAGCGCGTGCCGCGCATCATCACCGACGAGAACAACGTGCAGTGGCGCTACTGCGAGGGCTATCGCCCGGACCGGGTGCGCATCAGCAGCTTCGAGGGCGAGGACTGGGTGCGCGCCAAGGCGGGCGCCGATCCGGCCGAGCGCTTGGCCGATAATGGCAAGGACGGCATCGACGTCGAGATCATCTTCCCCAACAAGGGCCTGGCCATGTGGGCCACGCCCGACCCGGTGTTCTCCGGTGCCCAATGCGCGATCTGGAACGATTGGGCCTGGGAACAGTTCAGCCCCTATGGCCAGAAGATGGTGCCGGTGGCGGCGATCGCGACCGGCAATTTGGAGTGCGCCATCGCCGAGATCAAGCGCGTCGCGAAGATGGGCTTCCGGGTGCTCTCGCTGCCCTGCAAGCCGATCTGGGGCGGCCACGACGTCGACCATGTCAACTACAACCTGCCGCATTTCGACCCGATGTGGGCGGTGATCGCCGACTGCGACCTGCCGATCACCTTCCATGTCTCGACCGGCCGCGACCCGCGCGCCGCGCGCGGCAATGGCGGCGCCATTATCAACTATGTCACTCACTCGCTCTCGCCCACCATCGAGCCGGTGGCGAATCTCTGCGCCTCGGGTGTCCTCGAGCGCTTTGCCAAGCTCCGCTTCGCCACCATCGAGGCGGGCATCGGCTGGGTCCCCTGGCTGCTCGAGGCCATGGACGAGGCCTACCGCAAGCATCACATGTGGGTGCGCCCGAAACTGAAGAAGCTCCCCAGCGAGTATTTCCGCGAGCATGGCGCGGCGACGTTCCAGGAGGATCCGGTCGGCCTCCATCTCGCCGAACGCTTTGGCTTGACCGACAATTTCATGTGGGCCAACGACTATCCGCACCATGAGGGCACCTGGCCGCACTCGGCGGAGGCGATCGAGCGCACCATGGGCATGCTGAACGAAACCCAGCGGGCGAAGATACTGGGCCTCAACGCGGCGCGCTTCTTCGGCCTCAACGTGCCGGCGCATCAGCGTGTGGCGTAAGTCCCGGCCGCCGCCGTTCGACGAGTGCTCCCCCGGCGAAGCCCGGCAGGCGCGCCGCGCCCGGGCTCGCGGGAGCATGACGGCGCGGCTTGCGACGTCGACGCCCGCATACGCCAAATTCGACGGGCCCCGCGACAATCGCCCGGAATCCGGACCGCCACAGGGAGTTGACGATGCTCAGAGGTGTTATCGCCGCCTTGATCCTGGCCTCTGGCCTGCTCGCCAGCGGCGCCAACGCACAGGGCAATTATCCCACCAAGCCGGTGCGCGTGATCGTCCCCTTCGCCGTCGGCGGGCCAACCGATCTGGTGGCGCGGGTGGTCGCGGCCAAGCTGACCGAGTATCTGGGCCAGCAGTTCATTGTGGAAAACCGCCCCGGCGCCGGTGGTAATATCGGCGCGGACATGGTCTCCAAGGCGACGGGCGACGGCTACACGCTGCTCATGGCGACCGTCTCCACGCACTCCACCAATCCGCTGCTCTACAAGAAGATTTCCTATGATCCGGTGACCGGGTTCACCCCCGTCGGCCAGGTCGGCAACACGCCTATTGTGCTCGTGGTGCATCCGTCCGTTCCGGCGACGGACCTCAAGAGCCTGGTTGAGTTGCTCAAGAACAATCCCGGGAAATACTCCTACGGATCCTCCGGCCTCGGCTCGATCCTGCATCTCTGCGGCGAGCATTTCCGCCTCCTGGCCGGTGGGATCGATTACGTGCATGTCCCCTATCGCGGCTCGGCGCCGATGATGAACGACCTTGTTGCCGGGCAAATTCCCATCGTCTTCGATGGCACGCCGAGTGCCCTGCCGCAGATCGAGGCCAAGGCGATCCGGGTCCTGGCGACCGGGACCCAGAAGCGCGCCCGCCAGTTGCCGGACGTGCCCACCATGGCGGAACAGGGATATCCGGCGTTCGACTGCTACACCTGGAACGCCATCTTCGCCCCGCCGAAAACGCCGGAGGCCATCGTCACCAAGCTGAACGCGGCGATCCAACGGCTGGTCGACGATCCGCCAACCTTCAAAAAACTACAGGAAGTGGGCATCGACCCGACGCCGAAACAGACGCCGGCGATGCTGGAAGCCCATGTGAAGGCGGAACTGGTGAAGTGGACGCCGGTCGCCAAGGCCACCGGTTTGGAGCTGGAGTAGGAAAACGTCGGTGCCGCGCATCCGCGATCCCAGGGAGTTGGCCGCGGGTCTGTTTCTGATCCTGGTGGCCGCGCTGGCCCTCATACTCAGCGACCATCTGCCGATCGGCCGGCTGGTCAATATGGGGCCGGGCTATGTGCCGCGCGCTCTCGCCTGGATTCTGGGTGGGCTTGGGGTGATCGTGGCGTTGAGCGCCTTCACCGCCGATGCGCCGGCTGACGTTCCGCCATTGACCGAATGGGCATGGCGGCCATTGCTGGCGCTCACCGCCTCGATCCTGGTGTTCGCCTTCCTGTTGGAGCGGGCGGGCCTCGTGATCTGCATCGTCGTCACGGTGGGCGTGGCCGGCCTCGCGGCCGCCGGGATCAGGCCGATCCAGTCGCTGTTGCTCGGCGGCGGACTCGCCCTCATGTCGGCGTTGCTGTTCGTCGTCGGGCTTGGCCTGCCGCTGCGTCTCTGGCCGGAGTTCGCCGGCTGATGGGCGATCTCTTTCACAACCTGGCGCTTGGCTTCGCTGTCGCCGGCACGCTCAACAATCTGACCTACTGCTTCATCGGCGCCATGCTGGGCACGCTGGTCGGCGTGCTGCCGGGCATCGGCCCGCTGGCGACACTCGCGATGCTGCTGCCGATCACCTTCCAGCTACCGCCGGAGGGTGCCCTGATCATGCTCGCCGGTATTTTCTACGGCGCGCAATATGGCGGCTCGACCACGTCCATCCTGATCAACGTGCCGGGCGAGTCCTCGTCGGTGGTGACGGCGTTGGATGGGCACGCCATGGCCAAACAGGGCCGAGCCGGGTCGGCGCTGGCGATCGCCGCCATCGGCTCCTTCTTCGCCGGCTGTGTCGCCACCGTCGCGATCGCCGTCGCCGGCCCACCGCTCGCGAGCGTCGCGCAGAAATTCGGCGCGGCGGAGTATTTTTCGTTGATGGTCTTTGGTCTTGTCGGCGCCGTGGTGCTGGCGTCGGGATCGGTGATCAAGGCGGTGGCAATGATCATCCTGGGCCTGCTGCTGGGCCTTATTGGCCTTGATGTCACCTCGGGCCAAAGCCGCTTCACCTTCGGCATACCGGAACTCGCGGACGGCATCGGCTTCGTCACCGTCTCGCTCGGCCTCTTTGGCATTGCCGAGATCGTCACCAATCTCGAACGCGCCAGCAAGCATGGCCGCGACCTAATCCAGCCGGTGCACAGCCTGATGCCAACCCGCCAGGATTTGCGCCAAGCCTGGCCGGCGATCCTGCGCGGCACGGGTGTGGGTACGCTCTTGGGCATTCTGCCCGGCGGCGGCGCCGTGCTCGCCTCCTTCAGCGCCTATACGTTGGAGAAGAAGATCGCCAAGGATCCGTCGCGCTTCGGCAAGGGTGCCATCGAGGGCGTGGCGGGTCCGGAATCGGCTAACAACGCCGCGGCGCAAGCGTCGTTCATTCCGATGCTGACCCTCGGCATTCCGTCCAACGCGGTGATGGCGCTGATGGTCGGCGCCATGATGATCCAGGGCATCACCCCGGGGCCACAGGTGATGACCAAGCAACCCGCCTTGTTCTGGGGCATTGTCGCCTCGATGTGGATCGGCAATTTGATGCTGGTGATCATCAATCTACCGCTGGTGGGCATGTGGATCCGCCTCCTGAAGGTGCCTTACAACATGCTGTTCCCGGCGATCATCATCTTTTGCTCGATCGGCATTTACAGCTTGAATAATTCCGTCACCGATGTGCTGTTCACGGCCGGCTTCGGGGTCATGGGCTATTTGTTCGTCAAGCTCGGGTTCGAGGCGGCACCCCTGCTTCTGGGATTCGTGCTGGGGCCGCTGATGGAGGAGAATCTGCGCCGTGCCATGACGATTTCGCGCGGCGATCCGATGACCTTCATCGACCGGCCGATCAGCCTCGGGTTGCTGATCGCGTCGCTGGCCTTGCTCGCCCTGGTGATCGCGCCCGCCGTCAGGCGGACGCGCCAGGAAGCGTTTCAGGAAGAAGAAACGTAAGTTGGGCGAGCGGGGAATGGATAACGCGGGGCCTGGGAGCCACGCCATATGAGTACCACCACGGCCGAGGGCGGGCTGTTCAGCATCAGTGGCCGGCTATGGCTGATCCTGCTGATGGTGCAACTGGCGAACATGCTTTTCGGCATGACCATCACCATCGCCAATGTGATTCTGCCCCAGGTGCGCGGCACCATGTCAGCGACCCAAGACGAGATTTCTTGGGTCATCACCCTCAACCTGGTCGCGACCGCGATCGCAACACCCATGACCGGCTGGCTCGCGGCCCGGCTCGGCTGGCGCAATGTCATGCTGTGGTGCATCGGCGGCTTCACCGTTGCCTCCTTCTTGTGCGGCACCGCCAACAACCTGGAGAGTTTGGTCGTCTACCGCATCGGCCAGGGCGTCTTCGGGGCGCCGATCATGCCCATGGGTCAAGCGATCCTGCTCGCCACGTTTCCCCGCCATTTGCACCCGACCGCCCTCGTCCTGTGGGGGGTGGGCGCGGTGTTCGGACCGGTTCTGGGGCCGGTTCTGGCCACGCTGATGACCGAGGCGAACGACGACTGGCGCGGGGCGTTTTTCATCATCGTGCCGCCTGGCGTCGTGGCACTGGTCATCATCTGGTTCGCGCTCTCAGAGCATAACGACAGCAAGCCGACCTATTTCGACTGGACCGGCTTTCTGGCGCTCTCGGTCGCCATTCTCTGCGCCCAGCTGATCTTTGACCGCGGCCAGCGGCTCGACTGGTTCGATTCTCAGTTCATCGTCCTGCTGGCCGCCCTCGGCGCCATCGCATTCTGGATCTTCGTCGTCCACTGTCTGACCGCCGCCCACCCGTTCCTCGATCCGGCCCTGTTGCGGGACCGGAACTTCGCCGTGGGTATCCTGATCGCGTTCGTGATGGGCATGCTGAACTTCACCTCGCTCGTCCTCTTCCCCAGCCTGCTGCACGATTTGCGCGGCTATCCGGATGCCGCCATCGGCGTGCTGCTGGCGGCGCGGGGGATGGGCAATTGGGTGGCCTTCCTGGTGATCATTCCCGTGGCCCGGATAGCACCCCGCTTCGCGATCGCCGCCGGGCTCGGCATCCAGGCCTATTCGGCTTACGAAATGTCGCGCTTCGACATCAATCTGACCGACTTCGGCATATTCTGGACCCATATGCTGCAAGGCTTCGGCCAGAGCGTCACCTACACGCCGATGACCATCATGGCCTTCTCGACCCTGCCCAAGCACCAGATCACCGAGGGCAGCGGCGTGTTCACGCTCATGCGCAACTTCGGATCGAGCCTCTTTATCTCGATCACCGTGCTGACACTGGTGCATTCGACAAAGGTGAACTACGCGACGCTGTCGGAGTACCTCACGCCCTACAACAAGCTGATGGTGATGCCCATTTGGCCGGATGCGTGGAGTATGGAATCGACGGGCGGGTTGTTGCGGCTGTCCAACGAGGTACAACGCCAAGCGGCCATGATCGGCTACATCAATTCGTTCTACTTGATGGCCTGTGTCGCCGCCGCCGCCATGCCGCTGGCATGTCTGATGCGGAAGCCGGCACCCCCTCAGTAGCCCGCCTTGCGGTCCACGACCTCCCGCAGCGGCGCCCCCTCCAGAAAGCGGCCAAGATTGTCCACCAAGAGGCGTGCCACGATCGTATCGCGCCTGGGGTGCGGGCCGCCGATATGCGGCAGAACGATGATCCCCTCGGTGGTCCAGAACGGATGCTCGGCGGCGAGCGGCTCCTGGCGGAAAACATCGAGCATGGCGCCCGCGATCGTCTTCGCCTTGACGGCGGCGATCAGGTCGTCGTCCTTGATCGAGTGGCCGCGACCGAAATTCAGCAGCCACGCCCCGGGTTTCATCATCTGGAGGCGCTCGGCGTTGATGAAGTTGTCGGTCGCGGCCGTCGCCGGCAGCAGCAAGAGCAAGAAATCGGCCTGGGCCAGCACGTCGGGCGTGCGCTCGGGGGGTAATACCTCGGCGACTTTCGCCATCGGCGCCGGCCGGCGCTTGGTGCCGATGACGCGCATGCCGAAGGCGTTCGCCAGGCGGGCAACCTCCTGGCCGATGACACCGAGGCCGAGGATGGCGAGGGTCTTGCCCGTAAGCGGTTGGGCAACGCTGTGGACCCATTTCAGTTGCTTCTGGTTCGCCACCGCGGCGGCGTAGGGTTTGGCGACATAAAAGAGCGCGCCCATAATGTTTTCCGGCATCGATTCCCGGTGGGTGCCGCGAGCGCAAGTGAGCGTGAGATGCGGCGGCAGGTCGGGCAAGGCCAGCCAGCCCTCCACCCCCGCGGTCATCGCCTGGGCCCAGCGCAGTTTCGGCATCGCCGGCAAGAGGCCGGGGGGCACGCCCACCGCCATCAGCGCCTCGGTCTGGGCGAGCTGATCGGGCGAGGGTTTTTCCTTGCGCGCCAAGCTGTCGATCGCCACACGGTCGGCCAGGCCAGCGGCCTCAATGGCGTCGATATAGGCAGCGGTCTGATCGGTCCAAAGCAACAGGCGCGGGCGATGGGTCACGGGCGGGGGCTCCTATTCCGTCGTCATGGCAGTGTAGCGGATCAGGAGCGGCCCGGTGCCCGCCATCGTCGCTCAGCCGCCGGCCATCAGGCTTGTCAGCGCATCCGGCACACTCAGCATCGGATAATGCCCGGTATCCAGCTCTATCCATTTGGCCTTGAGCCGTTCGGCCGCGCGGCGCTGATGCGCCTCGCCGGGGTTCTCGGCGCGCCGGCACCAGACGACCGTGGCATCCCAGGGCTTGTCCCAAAAATCCGTCAGCTTGACGGGAGTTTCGGAGCAGGCAACCGGATGCGGCGTGTAGCGGTCGAGGACCCAGGCCCGCGTCGCCGGATCAAGATCGGCAAAGAGGCGCCCTTCGGCATCCTCGCGCGACGGGCCGGCCGCCAAGGTACCCGGCACCGATATCGAGCGCTTGACGATATCGCGAACGCGTTCGCCATTAAAGAGCGCCAGGGCGTCGACCAGGACCAGGCGGGCAACGCGATCCGGCATCGCTTCCGCCGCCCGGCAAACGACCATGCCGCCCGAACTGGTCCCGACCAGAACGACCTCCCGGAGGTTCTCGTAGAACAACAGCTCGGCGATCTCGGTGGCGTGGGTCGTGGTGTCGATCCCGGGGCGCAACTGGTGGCGCCGCTCGGCGCAGCCGTCGAGCGTGGGCGCATACACCGTATGCCCCTGGGCTCGAAGCCGCTTGACCACGGGCTGCCAGATCCAGCCGCCCTGATAGGACCCATGTACCAGTACGAAGTTCGTCATCGCCGCTTTCCCCTTTTCCCAACCCTCTGTGCATTGTGAAAGCGCCTCACGCCGCGCGTTCCGCCCTACCGGCGCCGGCATCCTCCAATATCATGGCGGCGGCCTTCTCGCCGATCATGATGGTTGGCGCGTTGGTGTTGCCGCCCACCACCACCGGCATGATGGCGGCATCCGCCACCCTGAGGCCGCCGACGCCGTGGACGCGGAGGCGCGGGTCGACCACGGTGTTCGGGCCCCGGCCCATGGCGCAGGAACTGGTGGGGTGCTGATTGGAGACGCCGCTTTCGCGCACGAACGCCGCCAGATCACCGTCGCTCACCACCGCCTTGCCGGGCGTGATCTCGTCCACGATGTAGGGCCCGAGCGCCGGCTGCGCCGCGATTTTGCGGGCCAGGCGAATGCAGCCAATCATCGCCTGCATGTCATATTCGGTGCGCAGATAGTCGAATAGAACGACGGGTGGCGCCAGCGGATCGGGACCACCGAGGCGCACCGTACCGCGCCCCTCGGGTCGTAGGTGGATGGGCATCAGGGTGAAGCCCGGAAACGGATGCGGCTTCACGCCATCCTTGCCGCGTTCGAGCGTGCTCCATTCGAAGATGTTGATTTGAATGTCGGGACGTTCCAGGCGAGGATCGGAACGGGCGAACACGCCGGCATGGATGCCGTTGCTCGCCATCGGCCCGGAGCGGAAGAGCGCGTATTGCAAGGCGGCCGAAATCTTGCGCGGCCAGCTATTTTCCAGATCGTTCAGCGTGATGGCCTTGCTGCATCGCCAGTTGAGATTGGTGTTGAAGTGGTCATGCAGGTTCGATCCCACCGCCGGCATGTCGGCGATAACGTCGATGCCCATGTCGCGCAGATGTTGCCCGGGTCCGAGGCCCGACAGCAGGAGGAGTTGCGGCGAGCCGTAGGCGCCCCCCGAGACAATCACCTCGCCGCTCGCCCGCGCCGTGCGACGGCCTTGGCGCGTTTGATATTCGACACCGACCGCGCGGCGGTTTTCGATCAGCACCCTGGTGGCATGGGCCATCGTGCGTACCACCAGATTGGCGCGCCCGCGCGCCGGTTCCAGATAGGCTTTGGCGGTGCTCCAGCGCCGCCGATTGCTGGTCGTGGTCTGAAAGTAGCCGCAGCCTTCCTGATGGGCGCCGTTGAAATCCGGATTGCGCGCGATCCCCGCCTGTTCGCAGGCTTCGAGCGCCGCATCCGCGAGCTCGAAGCGCCCCGGCTGGTCGGAGACGTGCAGCGGGCCGCCGACGCCATGATAAGCGTCCGGGCCGCGCGCCTGGTGTTCGGCTTTCTTGAAAAAGGGCAGCACGGAGTCGAAATCCCAGCCTTCGCAGCCGCGCTGGCGCCACTCGTCATAGTCGCCATGGTGGCCGCGGATATAGACCATGCCGTTGATCGAGCTGGAACCGCCGAGCGTCTTGCCGCGCGGCAGATAAAGCCGGCGCCCACCGAGTTGCGGCTGTGGCGCGCTTTCGAACTTCCAGTTTATCTTCGGGTTGACGTAGGTCTTGGCAAATCCGAGCGGAATGTGGATCCAGGGATTGCTGTCACGTGGCCCCGCTTCGAGCAGCAGCACCCGGTAGCGGCCGGATTCCGATAGGCGCGCCGCCACGACACAACCGGCCGATCCCGCGCCGGTCACGATGAAGTCATAGGTTTCCGCGTCCGACATGTCCGCCACCCTTTCGACGCCGCGGCCGGCATGATGGTCCGGACCGATCCCGATCACAATAGTCCGGCGCTTCCGTCCGGGCGGCGCCCGTGTCAGCATTCCCGGGAGGCTCACACATCGGCGAGGGAACGGCCATGAGATTGGCGGGCAAGGTGGCTATCATCAGCGGTGCCGCATCCGGCATGGGGGCGGCGACCGCGCGCCTGTTCGCCCGCGAAGGCGCCAAGGTCGTTATCGCGGACGTCCTCGAACATGAGGGCACGCGGGTGGCCGATGCCATCGGCGCCGGCGCCAGGTTCGAAAAACTGGACGTGACCGATGAGGAGAGCTGGGCGGCATTGGTTGCCGCGACCCAGCGGCATTTCGGCAAACTTGACGTGCTGGTGAACAATGCCGGCGTCTCGGGCAGCGCCGAACAAGATCTCTACAGCACGCCCGCCTGGCATCGCATCATGGCGATCAACGCGACCGGCGTGTTCCTTGGCATGAAGCATGCGATCCCGGCGATGATCGCCGGCGGCGGCGGCTCGATCGTCAATCTATCGTCGGTGGCCGGCATCATCGGCAGCGAGGGGATCCACATGGCCTACAACGCCTCGAAGGCGGCGGTAAGGCTGATGACGAAGTCGGTGGCGGTGCAACATGCCAGGCACAAGATCCGCGCTAACTCCGTCCATCCCGGCATGATGCCGGCGATGCGCACGTCCGGGCGCACGGCCGATCCCGCCATCCGGGCGGAGCGGCTGCAGAGCGTGCCGATGCGGCGGGCGGGCGAGGTCGATGAAGTGGCCTATACCATCCTGTTCCTCGCCTCCGACGAGGCGTCCTACATCACGGGTGCCGAAATCCCCGTCGATGGCGGTGCCATCGCGATTTGAGCACGGACCGTCGCAAGCCGTGGTGGGCGTTGCCGTTGGATTGACAGCACCCGAAATGGCGATGAAATTCTAGCCGTCGGCGGGAGCTTGCCCGTCGCTCGGGGGGTACGCCAATGCTGCGACGCTGCGTCGCCGGGTTTCTCGTCTGCTGGGTGGCCGTCACCGGACAAGCGCGCGCACAGGAGGCGTATCCGAACAAACCGATCCGTTTGGTGATCGCCTTCGCCGTCGGTGGAGCGACCGATATCACGGCGCGCATCTTGGCACCGAAGCTGTCGGAGCTGCTCGGGCAGCGGGTCCTGGTCGACAACCGTCCCGGTGCCGGCGCCGTCATCGGCACCGACCTCGTGGCCAAGTCGGCACCGGACGGTTATACGCTGCTGCTCGGTGAAGTATCGTCGTTCGGGATCAATCCTTGGATCTACAAAAATATTCCCTATGATTCCCTGACCGATTTCGCGCCCGTGGGCGAGGTCGTCACCTCGTCTTTTGTGCTGGTCGTGCATCATTCGCTTCCGGCAACCGACCTTGCAAGCTTCATTGCCTTGATGAAAGCCAACCCCGGCAAGTACAGCTACGGCTCCGCCGGTATCGGGTCCATGCCGCATCTTTGCGCCGAGATGCTGAAGTCGATGGCCGGCGGATTGGACATCACCCATGTCCCCTACCGAGGTGCCGGGCCGGTGATGAACGATCTATCGGCCGGGCAGATTTCCATGAGCTTCCCCACACCCTCGACCGCCCTGCCGCAGATTGAGGCCGGCACCATCCGGGCGATCGGCGCCGGTCCCTTGAAACGCGAGCGGACCCTGCCGAACCTGCCGACCTTGGATGAGCAGGGCCTCAAGGGCTTCGAATGCTATAACTTCTTCGGCATTGTGGCGCCCGCCAAGACGCCGGAGCGGATCGTCCAGCGGCTGAATGCCGCCATCAACACCGCGCTCGCGGACTCGACCCTGGCCCTCCGCCTACAGGAACTGGGCCTGGACCCAACGCCCGGCACCAGCCCCGAAAAGCTCGGCGATCTGATCAGGACGGAACGCGCGAAATGGGGGCCCGTCATCAAGGCGCTGGGTACGCAGCTCGACTGAAATACCGCCACCGCCCTCGGATAAGGAAACACCGCCATGACCCTCAAAGTCCAGCATGTGCACCTGAAAACCCCGGACCCCGCCAAGACGATCCAGTTCTACATCGACAATTTCGGCGCCACCATCAAGGGCCCGATGGCCGGGAATGGCTTCCAGCTCGATCTCCACGGCCTGCAACTCAACATCACCACTAAGATCACCACCCAGAACCACGAACAGCATTACGGCATCGAGCATATCGCGCTGGAGACCACCGATTACCCGGGCACCATGGAGCGGCTGCGCGCCAACGGCGTGCGTGTCCTGGAGGAGCTGCCGCCCACCAACGGCCGCCGCGTCTGTTTTCTGGAATGCCCGGACGGCGCGCAAATGGAGATCATCGAGAAGGTCTAACACCCCGCGACCAGGGGACCAGCCATGAGCACGGCAATCGACCACGACAACTGGCTCGCCCGACGAAGCGAAGACATCATCGAGCCCGCTCTACCCATCATCGATCCGCACCACCATCTCTGGATTCGCGACGACGCGCCCTATCTTCTCCCCGAACTCGCGGCCGATCTCGCGTCCGGCCACAACATCGTCGCCACGGTGTTCGAGGAATGCCACTCCATGTACCGCGCCCGGGGCCCGGAGGCCTTGCGTCCCGTGGGCGAAACCGAGTTCGTTGCCGGTATCGCGGCGATGAGCGACAGCGGCCAGTTCGGCCCAACGCGTGTTTGCGCCGCCATCGTGGGCGGGCTGGACATGACGCTGGGTGCGGCGGTGGAAGCGGTGCTGGATGCCCATATCGCCGCCGCCGGTGGCCGCTTCCGCGCCGTCCGCTACTCCACCGGCTGGGACGCTAGCGAGAAGATCCGCGCCATCGTGCCCGAACCCCACCGCCTCGCCGACCCACGCGTGCGCGCCGCCATGGCCGTGCTGAACGCCAAGGGCCTCGCCTTCGATGCCTGGCTCTACCACACGCAATTGGCCGATGTGGCCGACCTGGCGGACGCCTTTCCCGGCATGACGATCGTCTTGAACCATGTCGGCAGCCCGATCCTCGGCGGCCCCTATGGCAGCCGGCGGGACGCGGTCTTCGCCGACTGGAAGGCCGCGATATCCGAGGTGGCGGCCCGGCCCAATGTGGTGGTCAAACTCGGCGCCCTGCCGATCCGCCTCGGGGGCGGCAGCCATAACCGCGACATGCCGCCCTCATCGGAAGAAGTCGCGACCGCCTGGCGCCCCTGGATCGAGACCTGCATCGAGGCCTTTGGTCCCCATCGCGCCATGTTCGAAAGCAATTTCCCGGTCCAGCGCCGCTGGTGCGCCTACCCGGTGGTCTGGAACGCCTTCAAGCGCCTCGCGGCCGGCTCCTCGGCCGGCGAAAAATCCGATCTCTTCCAGGGCACTGCCGCGCGCGCCTATCGCATCACCGAGTTCCTGCCCGCATAAGCCTGCCCGCATAAGCCTGGCCACATAAGCCTGGCCACATAAGAAGGAGAACCGCGATGACCCTTAACGGCCTGGTTGCCATCGTCACGGGTGCCGGCACCGGCATCGGCCGGGCCTCGGCGCTGGCCTTCGCGGAGGCGGGCGCCCATGTCGTCGCCGCCGACATCGACGCCAAGGGCGCCGAAGCGACCGCCAGCGCCATCATGGGCTTCCAGCGCCGGGCACTCGCGATCACCGCCGACGTCGGCAATCTGGACGACATCGACCGGATGGTCCGCGGCACCGTCGCCGAGTTCGGCCGCGTGGACATTCTGCTGGCCAACGCCGGTGTCACGCGCCGCGCCGGCATCATGGACCTGACCGAAGCGGACTGGGACCGCATCCACCGGGTCAACGCCAAGGGCGTCTTCTTCTGCCTGCAACGGGTGGCGCGGGAGATGATCCCGCAAAAGAGCGGGCGCATCATCAACATCGCCTCGATCGCGGGCAAGGGCTATGCCGGCGCCTCGAACGCCGCCTACGCCGCCAGCAAGGGCGCCGTGATCAGCCTGACGCGCACCGCGGCCCAGCAACTCGGACCCCACAACATCAACGTCAACGCCATCTGCCCGGGCGTCACCCGGACGGCGCTCTCCAACGCCAATCTCGAAGTGCGCGCCCGCGAACTCGGCGTCACGGTGGAGGAAATGGACCGCCGTCGCGTGGCCGACATCCCGATTCGCCGCGCCAACGACCCCGAAGACATCGCCGCCATGGCCGTCTTTCTCGCCTCGCCCGGTGCCCGCAACATCACCGGCCAGACCTACAATGTCGATGGCGGCATCATCCCGGATTAGCGCCCGAGCCGGGGGTCATCGAGGCGGTGGCCGCTGGTAACCCTTCGATATTGGTGAGCGCGCCGGGATTCGAACCCGAGGCCTACTGATTAACAGTCTGCGGACGGGGCGTTTCCGGGCGTTTCCGGGCGTTTCCCATCGTTTCTTACAATCGCCATTTGTGTGAAAAAGCCAGCAAAGTATGGAGTTTTTCGTTGATCGGCATTTCCGGGCTTTTCTCCCGATTGACACCGCGTGCTTACTAGGTGCTTACTGGCGCCGGTCCAGTAAGCACCGAGGCGCGCCATGGCGAAGGGTCGAATCACCAAGCGGACGGTCGACGCAATGGCGCCGGCATCGGTCGACGCCTACCTCTGGGATCGCGAGCTTGCCGGCTTCGGGCTCAAGGTCTCGCCCGCCGGGCGCAAGACCTATCTGGTGCAATACCGCTTGGGCGGCCGTGGTGGACGCATCCGCCGCTACAACATCGGCCCGCATGGCGCCCCCTTGACGGCCGAGGAAGCCCGCTGGGAGGCGGCGCTGGTGCTGACCGAGGTCAGGGCGGGGCGCGATCCGGCCGGCAAGCGGCTGGCGGATCGCAAGGCACCGAGCGTCGCCGAACTGGCCGAGCGGTTCATGGCAGAACACACAGGGGCGAAGTCCAAGGCCCGCACGAAGGCCGAATATGGGCGCCTGTTCGACCGATTGATCCTGCCGGCGCTCGGCGCGCGGCGCGCGCTGGACGTGGCCCGGAGCGACGTTGCCAAGCTGCACCATGGCCTGCGCGAGACGCCCTATCAGGCGAACCGGACACTGGCCGTGCTGTCCAAGCTGTTCAATTGGGCCGAGCGGCATGGCGAACGGCCGGACGGGTCCAATCCGGCTCGCCATGTCGAGCGGTTCAAGGAACAGGGCCGCGAGCGGTTCCTGTCCCCGGCCGAGTTGGCGCGGCTCGGCGCCACGCTCGCCAAGGTCGAGGCACAGGGGGCCGCGTCGCCGTCCGTGGTCGCGGCGATCCGGCTGTTGATCTTCACGGGCGCGCGGCTTGGCGAAGTGCTCGGGCTCCGGTGGGAGCATGTCGATTTCGAGGGCGGCGCGCTGCGGCTGCCGGACAGCAAGACCGGCAAGAAGGTGGTGCATTTGAACGCGCCTGCCCGCGAGGTCTTGTCGGCCCTGCCGCGCCTGGAAGGCAACCCGTGGGTCATTGCCGGCCAGCGGGAGGGCTGCCCGCTGGTGAACCTTGAACGGCCATGGCGGCGTATCCGCCAGGCGGCCGGGCTCGATGACGTGCGGCTGCACGATTTGCGCCACAGCTTCGCCAGCGTGGGCGCTGGCGCGGGCCTCGGCCTGCCGATCATCGGCGCCTTGCTCGGCCACACTCAGGCGCAAACGACGGCGAGATATGCCCACCTGGCCGACGATCCGCTCAAGCTCGCGTCGGACATAATCGCCGGCCGCATCGCCGACGCGATGAAATCCACCAGCGGCGGCGCCGTCGTGCCGATCCGTCGCCAGACGG
>SHVR01000021.1 GCA_009694185.1 Alphaproteobacteria bacterium
GCCGCCGCTTGCTTCTACGCCGCCGCTTGGGCGGCGGTCGGGCCTTCACCCATCAGTGTGGTGCGGCGCATGTCGCGCGGCTCCTCGGCCGGGAACGGCCGCGCCCGGTGCATGGTCTGGCGGTTGTCCCACATCACCAGGTCGCCGACCCGCCATTTGTGGGCAAAGGTAAATTCGCGCTGGGTCGCGTGCTCCACCAGGTCGCGCAAGAGACACAGCGCCTCGGGCTCCGGCCAGCCGACGATGCTGCCCGCGTGCGACGAGAGATAGAGCGATTTCCGGCCGGTGATCGGATGGCGGCGCACCAGGCTTTGGCGCACCGGCTTGAAGCGCGCCCGCTCTTCCTCGGTGAATTCGGTGAAGCCGATCAGGCGGCGGGAATAGATCTGGGAATGCTCGCAGATCAGGTCCTCGATCTCGGCCTTGGTCTCGGCGTCTAGGGCGTCATAGGCGGCCGGCATATAGGCGAATTCGGTGTTGCCGCCCTTGGCGGGCACGCTGCGCGCATGCAGCAGCGAATATTTTGCCGGCACCACCTTGAACGAGCTGTCGGAATGCCAGAGCCGGTTGCCGATGGCGAAGAGGCGCCTGCGGTCCTCGCGGGCGAAGGGCTTGTTGTCCTGGTCGAGGTTGGAGACGTCGGCGAAGGTGTTGGGCAGGCGATATTCGTGCGCCGCCCGGAGGCTGGTGCCGATGGCATGCTCGATGTCGCCGAGGCTGGTTGTGAAGGCGAGCTGTTGATCGTCGTCGATTGCCTGGTCGTGAAACACCAGGACGGCATATTTGTCCATGCCGGCATGGACCGCGGAAGCCTCCGCGGGCGATAAGGGTTTGGTCATGTCGATACCCGAGACTTGACCTGCAAAGCAGGGGCCGACTTGGCGAATGGTGACGGGCATGGCTGCATTCTCCTGATCGCTTAACGATCGCTTAAGGGAGGGAGTTTAGTGCCGTTCGCCATTGGACGGAAGTTGTGATAGAACACTCCCATCCTACAGTGGAGGTAGACCCCGTGTTGAACCGTATTCTCTGGACGACCCTGATGGCCGCCCTTGCGGTTGCCTTGTTCGCGCTCTCCCCCCAACCCGCCGACGCACGCGCCGGCAAGGGCAACAATGTCGGCAGCGGCAGCAAGTCCATGCAGTCGCAGCCCGCCCAGCGCAGCGCCACCTCGCCCGCGACCCAGCAGGCGCGGCCGGCGGCACCCGCCCAACAGCCGGGTTTTTTCCAGCGCAACCCGATGCTGGGCGGCATCATGGGCGGCCTGATCGGCGCCGGCATCGGCGCGATGCTGTTCGGCAATATGGGCAACCTCTTCGGCGATGGCGCGGCGGGCTTCATGGGCCTGCTGCTGCAGATGGCGCTGATCGGCGGCGTCGTCTATGTGGGGCTCTTGCTCTGGCGGCGCCGGCGCGGCGCCCAAGCGGAACCCGCCTATGCGGGTCCCGCCGGCTACCAGCAGCCCCAGGACATGGCATCCGAGCCGCTCTCCCAGCGTAGCGCGCTCGATACGGCACCGGGCGGCGGCGGTTTCGCCACGGTCGTCATCGGCCCCGCCGACTATGACGCCTTCACCGAAATCCTGACCGAAGTGCAGAAGGCCTGGAGCGGTGGCGACATGACGCCGGCCGCCTATCTCCTGAGCGACGAGGTGCGCGACCATCTGGCCGCCCAGCTCGCCGAGGACAAGGCGGCGGGCCGGCGCAATCACGTCTCCGACGTGGTGCTGGTGAAAGGCGACCTCGACCGGTCCTGGCGCGAAGACGGCCTCGAATGGGCAACCGTCAGCATGCGTTGGCGGGCGCTCGACTATACGGTCGACGTCGCGTCGGGCCGGGTCGTCGATGGTAATGACCGGATGCCGGTGGAAGCCAGCGAGCGTTGGACCCTCAGCCGGCGTTCGGGCGATAGCTGGCGGCTGGTCGCCATCGAACAGGTCTAGCCGGTTCGCTTATCCGACATGCGGGGCGCCCCGTCCGCGAGCGGGGGGGCGCCCCGCTTCCAAGCGGGGGGGCGCCGACTTGGCAAAGCTCAACCCCTATGGCCTGACGGCAGCGCGGGTTCATGGCCAGCCCGGACGCGACACCCGCCCAACCGGTGTCACCATCGACATCCACTCGCATGCCTTCTCGGCGACGGCGGCCGCCTGGGTCCAGCCGCATCTCGCAGCCGCCCAGCAGAACGCACCCATCGTCGGCACGGCTGCGACGCGCGAACTCAACCGCAAGCAAACGGCCGACCGCCACTCGCGCATGACCTTGATCGATGAGCGCCTGGCGGACATGGATGCCATGGGCCTCGACATGCAGATTGTCTCGCCGGCGCCGGGCCAGTGTTATCACATGCTCCCCCCGGCGATCGGGGTCGAGGCCGCGCGGCGCGTCAATGACGGCATCGCCGAGTATGTGGCCCGGCGCCCCGACCGGTTCGTTGGCATCGGCACGGTGCCGTTGCAGGCCGGCGAGGCGGCGGCCCGCGAGGCGGAGCGCTGCGTGAAATCGCTCGGCTTCAAGGGTGTGGAGATCTTGACCAACGTCGCCGGCAACGAATTATCGGAGCCGGCTTTTGCACCCTTCTGGGCGGCGGCCGAGGCGCTCGGCACTTTGGTCATGATCCATCCGGCGGGCTTCACCGAGGCGCGGCGCCTCGCCCGCTTCTACTTCAACAATGTGATCGGCAACCCGTTCGATACGACGGTGGCGCTGCACCATCTCATTTTCGACGGCGTGCTTGAGCGCCACCCCCGGCTCAAGATTCTGGCGGTGCATGGCGGCGGCTATCTCGCCAGCTATTCCGGCCGCATCGACCATGCCTGGGGTGCCCGGCCCGACGCCCATGGCGCGCTCTCCAAGCCGCCGTCGCATTATCTCCGGCGGATCTTTTTCGACAGCATCGTCTTCACGCCGCACCAGCTCGCCTATCTGATCGAGACGTTCGGCGTTGGCCAGATCGTCATGGGCACCGACTATCCCTACGACATGGGCGAGTATGACCCGATCGGCCATGTGCGGGCGGTGGCCGGTCTCGACGCGGCGACGGTCGCCGCCATTGTGGGCGGCAACGCCAAGCGCCTGCTGGGGCTCTGATCGATGACCCAACCGGCTGCGACCACGACGCTTCCCTTTCGCCTGGCGCCGCTCTCTGCCCATACCGGCGCCGAGATCACCGGCATCGACCTCCGCCAACCGGTCGAGGCGGCGGCGCGGGCCGCTCTCAACCAGGCTTTTGTCGACCATGCGGTGCTGGTGTTCCGCGACCAGACGCTAGCGCCCGGCGAACTCTTGGCCGCGGTGCGGATTTTTGGCGAGGTGTTCCCGCAGCAAAATTCCCGCTTCGCTTTACCCGAGTGCCCGCTGATCCATTATCTCTCGAACAGGGACAAGTTCCCGGACGGGCGGCGCTACATACCGGGCGAGGGCTATCACACCGACCATTCGAACGCGACCGCGCCGCCGAAGGCAACCGTGCTCCATGCCGTCAGCCTTCCCGACCGAGGCGGCGACACCCAGTTCGTCAACATGCAGCTCGCTTACGCGGAATTGCCGGCGGCGCTCAAGGCGCGGATCGACGGTCGCCAGGCGATCCACGTCTATCAGAGCCGCCACAGCGCAAGGCAACTGATGGCACTCTCCGAGGCCGCGCGCGCCCAGGTGCCGGCGGCGGTCATCCATCCGCTGGTGCGCACGCACCCGGAGAATGGCCGCCGCTCGATCTACATCAACCCGATCCGCATCGACGATATTGTCGACATGGCGGAGGCGGAGGCACTCGCTCTCTTGAACGAGCTCATCACCCATGCGCGCGAGCCGCGCTTCGAGTATCGCCATCGCTGGCGGCCGGGCGATCTCGTCATGTGGGACAATCGCTCGCTTCTGCACAAGGCGAACGGCGACTATGACATGACCCAGCTACGCTATCTCTACCGGGTCATGCTCCAGGGCGACAAGCCGGTCTGAGCGAAAAGAAAAGGGCGGCACCGCTGGGTGCCGCCCTTGGCCGATTCAGTCGGTGAGAGGCGTGGACTAGAAGTCCATGTCGCCCATGCCGCCCATGCCGCCCATGCCGCCGCCGCCCATGCCGCCGCCCGGGCCCTTCGGCTCCGGCCGCTCGGCGACCATCGCTTCGGTAGTGATCAACAGACCGGCGACCGAGGCCGCGTCCTGCAAGGCGATGCGGACCACTTTGGTCGGGTCGATGATGCCGGCCTTCACCAGGTCGACATACTTGCTGGTCTGGGCGTCGTAGCCCCAATTGCCGTCCTTGCTCTCGAGCAGCTTGCCGACGACGATCGAGCCGTCGGTACCCGAGTTCTCGGCGATCTGGCGGGCCGGCGCCTCGAGGGCCTTGCGCACGATCTCGATGCCGACGCGCTGGTCGTTGTTTTCCGGCACCAGCTTGGCGAGCGAGCGGATCGAGAATATGAGCGCCACGCCGCCACCCGGCATGATGCCTTCCTCGACCGCCGCGCGGGTCGCGTGCATGGCGTCGTCGACGCGGTCCTTGCGCTCCTTCACCTCGATCTCGGTGGCCCCGCCGACGCGGATAACGGCGACGCCGCCCGCGAGCTTGGCCAGCCGCTCTTGCAGCTTCTCGCGGTCATAGTCCGACGTGGTCTCGTCGATCTGCTGACGGATCTGGGTACAGCGAGCCTGGATGGCGGTCTTCTTGCCGCCGCCGTCGATGATCGTCGTGTTGTCCTTGTTCATCGTGATCTTCTTGGCCTGGCCCAGCATGTTGAGCGCGACATTCTCGAGCTTGATGCCGAGTTCCTCGCTGATCAGCTCGCCGCCGGTCAGGATCGCCATGTCCTCCAGCATCGCCTTGCGACGATCGCCGAAGCCGGGCGCCTTCACGGCCGACACCTTGAGGCCGCCGCGCAGCTTGTTGACGACGAGGGTGGCGAGCGCCTCGCCCTCGACGTCTTCCGAGACGATGAGGAGCGGCCGGCCCGACTGCACGATCGCCTCGAGCACCGGCAGCATGGGCTGCAGGTTGCCGAGCTTCTTCTCATGCAGCAGGATGTAAGGGTTCTCCAGCTCGCAGGTCATTTTCTCGGCGTTGGTGATGAAGTAGGGCGACAGATAACCGCGGTCGAACTGCATGCCCTCGACCACGTCGAGCTCGGTCTCGAGGCCCTTGGCCTCCTCGACCGTGATCACGCCCTCGTTGCCGACCTTCTGCATGGCCTCGGCGATCATCTTGCCGATCGCCACCTCGCCATTGGCCGCGATGGTGCCGACCTGGGCGATCTCCTCGTTGGTCTTGACCTTCTTGGAGCGCTTCTTCAGGTCGTCGACGACCGCGTCGACCGCCATGTCGACGCCGCGCTTGAGATCCATCGGGTTCATGCCGGCGGCAACCGCCTTGGCGCCCTCGCGCACGATGGCATGCGCCAGCACGGTCGCCGTGGTGGTGCCGTCGCCCGCCTCGTCATTGGTGCGCGATGCGACTTCGCGCACCATCTGGGCGCCCATGTTCTCGAACTTGTCGGCGAGCTCGATCTCCTTGGCGACCGTCACACCGTCCTTGGTGATGCGGGGCGCGCCGAACGCCTTGTCGAGGACGACGTTGCGGCCCTTGGGGCCGAGCGTTATCTTGACGGCATTGGCGAGTGTGTCGATGCCGCGCAGCATGCGCGCGCGCGCGTCCGATGAAAACTTAACGTCTTTGGCTGGCATGGTGTCTTGGTCCTTCTAATCGCTGACTGATCCGGGGTCGGTGACTTAGGCGGCCTTCTTCTTCGAGACGGCGCCGGTGATGATGCCGAGGATGTCGGATTCCTTCATGATGATCATGTCCTCGCCGTCGATCTTGACCTCGGTGCCCGACCATTTGCCGAACAGCACCCGGTCGCCGGCCTTGACGTCGAGTGGCGTCAGCACGCCCTTCTCGTTGCGCACGCCCTGGCCGGCGGCAACGATTTCGCCTTCCATCGGCTTTTCCTTGGCGGTGTCGGGGATGATGATCCCGCCGGACGACTTGGTTTCTTCCTCGACACGGCGGACGAGTACACGGTCGTGCAATGGCCTGAAGCTCATTCGGTCCCTCCTGGGGTCACTCGGTTTGCTGCTGTACTCCGGGGAAGCACCCGGGTTGACACAGGATTTAGGCACTCGCCGCACCACCGTCAAGGGTTTTTTTGGCACTCAGGTAAACCGAGTGCTAGCAAAATTGCCGCCAGCCCCGCACCGGGTTGGCAGCAGTCGCCCCGTCATGCTGTTAACATATTGATAAGAAAGTTCTTTTATAAATATTCCCGTTGCCCGACCGAGGTCGTTGACGCAATATCGGGTAGCGGATAGTGCGGAGGGTTGCCGGCATGGGCGATCTGGAATTAGAGCTTCGGGGCTATCGGCTGACGCTGGCCGAGATCACCTACTGGGTTCCGGACCACCCGCGTCTGCTCCAGACCTTCACCTGGCAGACCCTCGATTTGGCACCCCGGTTTCCCATCCTGCACCGCTTCCTCGACCATTGGCGGCGCGAGATCGAGGCCAAGGCCCAGTCGGTTAGGGTCGCGACCGCCCCCATGGTTGGCCGGGGCGAGCTCCGCCACGCCCGCCATCTCGCCCTGCTGCAATAGGCCCCGCTGCGATAGGGACCACGCTCACTCACCACCCAGATAGACGGCGCGCACGGTCGGATTGGCGCGCACGGCCTCGGGCGGACCCTCGGCGATCAGCCGGCCCCGGTCCATGACCAGGATGTTATCGGCCGCCCGGAACACCACGTCCATGTCATGCTCGGTAAAGAGCACCCCCAGGCCCCGCTCCCGGACGATGGCGGAAATGAGACGCATCAGGCCGGCCCGCTCGGCGGGGGCCATGCCGGCGGTGGGCTCGTCCATGAGGAGGAGCCGGGGCTCGCCCGCTAACGCCATGGCGAGTTCCAGGCGTTTCACGTCGCCATAGGCAAGCACGCCGGCCGGGCGGTCCTTCTGGTCGGCGAGACCGACCTGTTCGAGCAGCCGGTCCGCGTCGCCCGCGTGGCTCCCTCTGGCCTGGCCCCAGAGGCGGGTGATCTGGCGCCGATGGGCGAGGAGCGCCACCTGCACGTTCTCGCGCACGTCCATGGAGGCGAAGGTCGCCGCGATCTGGAAGGTGCGGCCGACGCCGAGGCGGGCGATCGTGCGCGGCGCGCGGCCGACCAGCTCCTGGCCGTCGAGGCTGACACTCCCGGCATCGGGCCGAAGCTGGCCGTTCAACAGATTGAAGCAGGTGGTCTTGCCGGCGCCGTTCGGGCCGATGAGCGCGGTGAGCCGCCCCGCCGCCACGTCGAAGTCGACGCCGTCGACCGCCCGGACACCGCCAAAGGCGCGGGCGAGGGCGCGCACCGCCAAGAGCGTCATCGCGATCTCCAGGTGGGCCATCTCCAGGAAGGCCGCCGCCAGGTGGGCCGTCTCCAGGCACCGGCCAGATAGCCCACCACGCCATGGGGAAAGGCCGTCACCAGCGCCAGGATGATGCCACCCAGGATGAGGCGCCAATAATCAGTCTGGCTGACGATGAAGATGTGCAGTGCCTTGTAGAGGAGGGCGCCCACGAGCGGCCCGGACAAGGTCTCGATGCCGCCGAGCAGCATCATCACCAGGCCGTCGACCGAAAGCGCGATGCCGGCCGTATCGGGAAAGACGCTGCCCTTGAAGAAGGCGTGCAGACCGCCGGCCAGGCCAGCCGCCGCGCCCGCCAGCACGAAGGCGAGCCATTGCTGGCGGCGCAAGTCGATGCCGCTCGCCTCGGCGCGCTGGGGCGCGTCGCGGCCGGCCCTGAGCCCATATCCGAACGGCGCGTGCACGCTCTGGCGGAGCCCCCATATGCCAAGTCCGGCGAGGCCCAGCACCAGATAATAATAGCGCCCTGGCGACGCTGCCCAGGCACTGGGCCAGATGCCGAGCAGGCCATTGTCGCCGCCGGTCACGCCGTACCATTGGAAGGCGATCGCAAAGCAGATCTGCGCGAATGCCAGCGTCAGCATGGCGAGATAGACGCCGGCAAGCCGCACGCAAAACCAGCCGAACAGCATGGCGCCGAGGGTCGCGAGCAAGGGCCCCATCCAGAGTGCCGCCGCCATGGGAAGCGCCAGCAGCTTGACCGAGAGCGCCGCGCCATAGGCGCCGAGGCCAAAATAGGCGGCATGGCCGAACGAGACCATGCCGCCGATGCCGGTCAGCAATTGCAGGCTCGCCGCGAAGAGGGCGAAGATCAGGATCTCCGTCAACATCGCCTGGTAATAGGCGCCCACAAGCGCCGGTGCCGCGAGCAGGACCGCGACGAGGCCGAGGGTGGCCAGGCGCGCGCGTTTCTCCAGCGGGCGAATGAGCGGACCGGCGGGTGCCGGCGCGCGGCGGCCACGGCTGGGCGGTTGGCCAAAGAGGCCCCAGGGCCTGACGATCAGGACGGCCGCCATGAAGAGGAACAACAGGACGATGGTGATGTTGGGGAACGCCAAGATGCCGAACGCGTGCAATTGGCCGATCAGGATGGCCGCCACGAAGGCGCCGGCGATGCTGCCCATGCCACCCACCACGGTGACGACGAACGCCTCGACGACGATCGCCATGTCCATGCCGAGATTAGCCGGCTGACGCGGCAGTTGCAGCGCGCCGCCGAGGCCGGCGAGTGTGGCACCCAGGAAGAAGACGCCAGTGAACAGCCAGGACTGATTGACGCCCAAGGCCGCCGTCATCTCCCGGTCCTCGGTCGCGGCGCGCACCAGGATACCCCAGCGCGTGCGCCGGAGGAGAAGCGTGAGGCCGATCAGCACCAGGGGTCCGAGTACCATGAGGAAGAGATCGTATTCGGGCACCGCGCGGCCCATGATGCGCACCGCGCCTGAGAAGCCCGGTGCTGGCGGGCCGAGCAGGTCTTCCGGGCCGAAGGCGGCCAAGGCCAGGTCCTGTACCACGAGCGCGATTGCGAAGGTGGCGAGCAGTTGGAAGAGCTCGCTCGCCCTGTAGAGCCGCCTGAGGACGGCGCGTTCGAGGACGACGCCGATCAAACCCACGGCCAGCGCGCCCACCACGATGCCAAGCCAGAAGCCGATCTCGATGCCGATCCGTGGGCGCAGGAATGCGACCGCGAGATAGGCCAGATAAGCGCCCAGCATGTAGAGCGAGCCGTGGGCGAAGTTGACGATGCGGGTCACGCCGAAGATGAGGCTCAATCCCGACGCCACGAGAAACAGCGTGGCGGCGCCGGCGAGCCCGGTCAGGACCTGGCTGACGAAGAAGCTCACGGGCGCGGGCCGGCCAGCGAGCGGGCTGCCCGCCGGCCCGTCGGGTCAGTCGGCCGGCCGCATGGCGCGGGCGTCGGCCTCGCTCGGCAGATAGGTTGTTCCGTCGCCGAAGCGCCAATCGATCATGCGCGGCATGCCATCCTTGACCGTCAGCCGGCCGACATAGGTGCCCATGGTGGTCTGGTGGTCGGCCGCGCGCATGGTGATGGGGCCGATGGGGGTCTCCATCTTGAGGCCGCGGAGGGCTGTGATCACTTTCTCGGTCTCGGTCGAATTGGCCGCCGCGATCGCCTGGGCGATCATCTTGAAGGTGACATAGCCGACCATGGAGCCGAGCCTCGGATAGTCGTTGAACTTGGCTTCATAGGCCTTACGGAAAGTGCCGTGAGCCGGCGTGTCGAGGGCGTACCAGGGATAGCCGGTGACGATCCAGCGCTCCGGCGCCTGGTCCTTCAGGGGGTCGATCCATTCCGGCTCGCCACCCAGGATGCTCACCACCTCGCGCCCCTTAAAGAGGTCGCGCAATTTGCCCTCGAGGACGAACTTGGTGAGGTCGGCGCCGAAGGTCACATTGAAGATCGCCTCGGGCGCCGCCAGTTCGAGCGCCTGGACCGTGGCGCCCGCGTCGATCTTGCCGAGCGCCGGCCACTGCTCCGCCACGAACGCCACGTCCGGGCGCCGCTTTTGCAGCAGCTCGCGGAAGGCCGCCACCGCCGACTTGCCATACTCATAGTTGGGCGCCACCGTCACCCAGCGCTTGGCCGGCAGCTTGGCCGCTTCCTCGGCCAGCATGGCGGCCTGGACATAGGTGCCGGGCCTGAGGCGAAACGTGTAGCGATTGCCCTGCGACCAGGCGATGGTGTCGGTCAAGGGCTCGGCCGCGATGAAGATGACCTTGTGCTGCTTGGCGAAGTCCGAGACGGCGAGACCCACATGCGACAGAAGCGTGCCGGCCAGAAGCACCACCCGCTCCTTGGCGACCAATTCATTCGCAACCGTGATTGCGTCCGCGGGTTTGCCGCCATCGTCGCGCGAGATCACTTCCAATTGACGGCCGAGCACGCCACCCGCCCGGTTGATCTCCTCGACCGCGAGCTGCCAACCGTTGCGGTAGGGAATGGTGAAGGCGGCGAAACTCGTATAGCTGTTGAACTCGCCGATGCGAATCGGCTCCGCCGCCCGCGCCCCGCCGCCAGTGGCAAGCCAGGCCGCCAGAACCCCGATCCATGCCCATCCCGCCATCGTCTCGCCCTCTCGTTGCGTGGCCCCGCTCGCGGCCCCGGCGACCGCCCTTATAGTCTTTATGAGCACAAGGGCGGGCGCAAGGCTATTCGGCCTACCGCGCGCCGATCTGTCGCAGGCAGCGGTCGATCCAGAGCGCCGTCAGCTTCTCTTGCGTGCCGTTCTGGGCGAGGCGTTGGGCGAGCACGGTGAAATCCACCCGGTCGAGCGCCTGGTCCTGATTGAAGCAGGAATAGACGATCCGCTCCTCGCCGGTCGCGGGATCGCGATGCAGTTGCAGGCACTGGGCGCAGACTTCCTTCATCATGCATTGCATCGGCGAATTGATCGAGCCGATGGCGACATGGCCGGGCTTGAGATATGCGGCGAGCACGCCATGGCGCGCCTTGGCGACGGCCGCCATCATGCGGTCCGAGCCGATGGCTAAGAGATGGTCCACCTCGCCGAACGGGACGGGGGCGGGGCCAAGCGCGCCGGTGGCGTAGGCCGCCATGGCGTCGACGATGTTGCCGACAAACGCCAGGTCTTGAGGGCGACCCGGCGTGAAGCCCGGCCGCGTGTCCGAGCACCAGACGATGAGATCGGCCGCGGCCTCGATGTTCCGCACCTTGAAGCGGTCGGCCGCCTGCTTGTAGCCCGCGAAATAGATCACCCGGCAACCCGCCTCGCGCATGGCGCGGCCGATCGAGAACAGCACCGCGTTGCCGAGGCCGCCACCCGCCAGCAGCACGGTCTGGCCCGCCGGTATTTCGCTGGGACTCCCGGTCGGCCCCATCAGGACCACGGGCTCGCCCGGCTCGAGGAGCGCCGTCAGGTCGGATGAGCCGCCCATCTCAAGCACGATCAGCGAGACCAGGCCGCGCTCGGCATCGACCCAGGCGCCGGTCATGGCGAGGCCTTCCATGGCGAGGAGCGTGCCACCCACCCGCCTGGCCCGCGCCTCGTAATTCTGTAGCCGGAAGAACTGGCCGGGCTTGAAGGCGCGGGCGGCTGCGGGTGCCCGCAGCACGACCTCGACGATGGTTGGGGTCAGCCTCTCGACCCGGTCGACGAAGGCGCGGAAATCGCCGTTCATGCGCGCCATGAGTTCGCGGGCGCTCGCCCGCGCGTGGTACCGGGCCAAGAGGCGGCTCACCACCGGATAGCCCTGTTTGGCGCCGGCCATGGCCTTGACCACATTGCCGGCATAGGTCGGATGCAGGTCGCCGAAGAAGCTGATCGCCCGGCCGTCCGCCTCGATCGACATGAGCACATGCGAGGTCTTGGGCTTGACGATGCGCTCGGGCGTCACCGGCAGGCCCGCCTCGTCAACCGCCTGGAAATAGCGCCCATCGAGCTTGAGACTTCCGTCCTCGCGGGCCAGCACGGTGTTGGGTTGGGTCCCGGCGGCGACCAGCACCGTGCGTGCCGGCAATGTCACCAGATCGCCTTCCGCGCCCGCTTCATTCGAGAGTGTACGCCGGAGCGTCAGTCCCTGGGCACGACCAAAGGCATCCACCTCGACCGCGACCGGGGCCAGGCACTCGGCGAAGCGGATGCCTTCTTCGAGCGCCTTCGCCACCTCTTCGTGATTGAGGGTGTAGCTCGGCGAGTCGATCAGCCGGCGGCGATAGGCAAGCATCGCGCCGCCCCAGCTATCGAGGAGGGCGCGCAAGGCGGGCGGGCGGCCCGCGCTCGTGGCACGCGCGCGTTCGGCGCGGATGGCCTTGGCATGGGCGATGAATTCGTCGGCCGCTTCGGCTTCGGCCGGCGACCAGCTCGCTCTCACTCGAGCCGCGCCGCGCTCGGCCGCGAGCTTCTCATAGCGCTCGAGGAATTTCTCGACCTGCACCGGATAATAGGCGAGTGCCTCGGTCGCGGTGTCGATGCCGGTCAGGCCGCCGCCGATCACGACGACCGGCAGGCGCACCTGGAGATTGGCGACGGACTCCCGCTTCGCCGCGCCCGTGAGCTGGAGCGCCATCAGGAAGTCCGATGCCATGCGTACGCCCGGTGCCAGGCGGTTCGCCATGGCGACTTCGGTCGGCCGGCCGGCGCCGTTGCAGAGCGCCACATGGTCGAAGCCCATGGCAAAGCTTTCGGCGATCGTGAGCGTGCCGCCGAAGCGCACGCCGCCCAGCATGATGAAGTGCCGGCGGCGCTCGAGGAGCAGGCGGACGAGCTTCAGGAAGTTCTTGTTCCAGCGCGCGGTGATGCCGTATTCGGCGACACCACCGAAGCCCGCCATCACCCGGTCGTCCATGGATTCGTAGAGCGCTTCCACGTCGCGAACGGGCTCGAAGGCGACATGGCCGCCATCGGCCGCGACACCCGAGACCCGCTCAGGCAAGGGCTCGATCTTGAGGCCGTCGATGGCGACGACCGCATGCCCGTCATTCATCAGATGGTGCGCGAGCGTGAAGCCCGCCGGCCCGAGGCCCACCACGAGCACGCTTCTGCCGGTGGGTGCGAGCGGCAGCGGTCGGCGAACGTTGAGCGGGTTCCAGCGCGTCAGCAGGCCGTAGATCTCGAAGCCCCAGGGGAGCTCGAGCACGTCCTTCAGGATGCGCGTCTCGGCTTGCGGGATGTCGACCGGGTCTTGGCGTTGATAGATGCAGGCCTTCATGCAGTCATTGCAGATGCGATGGCCGGTCGCCGCCACCATGGGATTGTCGACGATGATGATGGCAAGTGCCCCGATGCTGTGGCCGTCGCCCTTGGCCACATGCACCTCCGAGATTTTCTGGTCGAGCGGACACCCGGCGAGGACGACGCCGAAGGGCGACTTCTGGAAGCCGCCGGCCTTGCGGTCGACGAGGCCGCGGGCGCAGGAATCCTTGCCCTGATTGTGGCAGAAGATGCAGTAGGTCACCTGGTCGAGAGCGCCCACCAGATCGGTGCCCGGGTCGGTCAGGGCGAAACCTTCGCGGTGGCGGGCCTTGTCGGGGCCAAGGCCGAGGCAGGCGACGCCGGCCACGGTCTGGGCTTCGACCGGCACCAGCGCCAGCGGCTCGACTTTGTGCGGCTGCTTGAAGAGGACACCCGGCCGGTGCTTTCGCTTTCCGGCGGACGCGTGGAGCGCCCAGGCGGCATAGCGTTCCGCCAAGTCGAGGGCGGGGCCGTTGGCGGCCTCGTCGTCGAGCCAGGCCACGACGGATATGGCGAAACGCAGTTCTTCCAAGGGGCCGCCGAGCAGTGGCACGAGCGCGGCCTCGATCGCCTCGCCATCGAAGCCCGCCGCCGTCTCGGGCTTGTGGGCACGGGCGGCGCGGCGCTGCACGAAGAGGCGCTTGCAGCGATAGAGCGGGGCCAATGTTTGATGGCGTGCCGCCAGTGCCGCCGCTTCGGCCTCGATCCGGAACAGGCCAGCGATGAAGTCCTCGACATGGGGCGCGAGGGCAATCAGCAGGGCCGACTCGTCCTTGAGGGCGAGCACCTCCGGTGCGCGGCGGGCGGCCACCAGGGCGAGGCCCAGCGCCGGGTCGACGCCCGCGACATGGGCCAGGAATTCGCCGTCGAGGCGCGCCAACCCGGCCGGTTCATAAAGATCGCCGATGGTGACGCCCAGCCGCCAAATCGCTTGATCCATATAGACACTCATTGCCCCGGGACGCTGGGCCCGGTGGAGTGAATAGGCTATGCACCCGCCAAATCAACCCTCTTGATGCAATCCCGCATCTTCCCTGCTATGCGATGCGCATGATGGCCGCGGCCGTATTATTGCCCAAACATCGTCGCCGCTGGATCGGGGTCTGGCTGTGGGCGAGCCTCGCCTTGATCTTCGCCATGGTGGCGATCGGCGGCATCACGCGACTTACGGAATCCGGGCTCTCGATTACCGAATGGCGACCGCTCATCGGCGCGTTCCCACCCCTCTCGGACGCGGACTGGCAGAGGCTGTTCGAACTGTATCGCCAGAGCCCCGAATTCCAGCAGAAGAACTTCACCATGGACCTCACCCGGTTCAAGACGATCTTCTGGTGGGAATATGCCCACCGGCTCTGGGGCCGGGTCATCGGCATCGTCTATTTTGTGCCGTTCGTGGGCTTCTGGTGGCGCGGCTGGTTCGGGCCGGCCTTGGCGCGCCGCCTTCTGGTGGTCTTCTGCCTGGGTGGCCTGCAAGGGGCGGTCGGTTGGTGGATGGTGGCGAGCGGCCTGGTCGATCGCCCGGAGGTCAGCGCCTATCGCCTGGCCCTCCATCTTGCCCTCGCCTTCCTGATCGCGGCCCTCATCCTTTGGACCCTGCTCGATCTTGCCGAGGCGCCGCGTAACTCCCTCTCCCCCACGGGGGAGAGGGTCGGGGTGAGGGGTATTTCCAACCATGCTGAAACCGCGCCTGGCCGCCGCCTTGCCTGGCTGACGCTTGCCCTGGTCTCGGCGACCGTGGTCGCGGGCGCCCTGGTTGCGGGCAATGACGCGGGCCTCGTCTACAACAGCTTCCCGCTGATGGACGGGTATCTGCTGCCACCCGACTATCTCAGGCCCGACATCGAGCCGGCCTGGCGGAACTTGTTCGAGAGCCATGCCGCCGTGCAACTGCATCACCGGGTGCTCGCCCTCGCCAGCCTCGCCGTGATCCTCTGGTTCTGGTGGGCGCACCGCCGGCACCCGGGCATGGCGCTACCGGCGGCGCTCCTCGCCACCATGGCGCTGGCCCAGGTGGCGCTCGGGATCGCCACCCTCTTGGCCGCGGTGCCGATCGCGCTCGGCGTGTTGCACCAAGCCGGCGCGTTCGGGCTTTTCCTGGCGGTGGTGTGGACGGCGCACGCCACTCAGTGGGAATAATGCCGCACGCCGCCATCCACATGAATGACCTGGCCGGTGATGTAGCGCGCCTTGGGCGAGCAGAGGAACGCCACCAGCACGGCCAGGTCTTCGGGCTCGCCCACATAGCCGGCCGGGCAAAAATTCTCGGCCCAGGCGCGCTGTATTTCCTCGGTTGGCATGATGCGCTGGTCGATCTGTTCGGAATGGATGCGGCCTGGCGGGATCGAGTTCACGGTGATGCCGTCCCGGGCCACGAGGCGCGAGAGCGCCTTGGCCCAGATATGCACGGCGCCGTTGGGCGGCATGGCGGCGTTCAGGATCAGCGGCTCGTCGGTGCCGGTCACGTTGACGATGCGCCCGAAACGCTGGGCCTGCATGCCCGGCACGAAGGCGTGCGCCATGCGCCGACCGGCCTCATAATTGAGCAGCATCGACTCGGCCCATTCCGCCTCGCTGCCGAGCCCGGTGAGCGGGCGCGACGCGCCCGCATTGTTGATTAGAATGTCGAGGCGCCCGAATCGGTCCATGACCTTGGCGCGCGTGCGCTCGGCCGCGCCCGGCTGGGTGATGTCTTCCGCCACCACCAGCGGCCGCTCATGGCCGCCGCCGGCAATCTCGTCGGCGAGCGCCTCCAGGAGCGGGATGCGGCGCGCCAGAATCGCCAGACGGCAGCCCTCCTGGGCGAGCAGTTTGGCGATGCTGTGGCCGAGGCCGACGCTGGCCCCCGTGACGAGCGCCACCTTGCCGGTCAATTGCAGGTCCATGACATGCCTCCTGTTGGCCTCCTGTTGGCCTCCTGTTGGGTCGTCTTAGGGCGATCCATAAACTGCTAAACTTGTTTCCGAAACCGTAAAGCGAATCGGAGGATCACCGCCATGACCACGGACTGGACGAAACTCGTCGCCGATCTGGAACGCCTGTTGCGGCTGCGCACGGTGCCGTTCGGCATGAAGCTCTTCGAGCGGCGGGAGGACATGGAGGCGATTCCGCGCATTCGCCGGCCCGCGGCGATCCATGCCCTCGATCAGGTGGTGGGCCAGGCCGCCAGGCTCGGCTGGACCATCGGCATCACCGCCGAGAATCTGGTCGGCGCCCAATGCCGGGCGGTCGTTGGCCTCGGCGACGCCAAGGACGAGAAATGGCAATCGGGGCAGCATATGGTGGGGGTCTGGTTCAAGACGCCGGAGGATGCCCGCGCCCATCAGGCGGCGATGCACTGCGTACCCGACGGCAAGTACCAGGCGCTCGCCCTCTCGCCGCTCGCCAGCGGGCGGCTCGATCCGCCGGATATCGCCCTCTTCTACGCCACGCCCGGCGCCATGATGTATTTCATCAACGGCCTGCAATGGTCGGGCTACAAGAAGTTCGATTGGGGCGTGGTAGGCGAGTCGGCTTGCGCCGATTCATGGGGCCGCGCCCTCAAGACCGACCAGGCCAGCCTGTCGATCCCGTGCTTTGCCGAACGGCGCTATGGCGGCGTGCTCGACGACGAGATGCTGATGGCGCTGCCGCCCGGCCAGCTTTATGCGGCGATCGCGGGAATGGAAGCCCTATCCAAGAACGGCTTCCGCTATCCCTTCCCGCAATATGGCATCCAACAGGACGTCCGCGCCGGCATGGGCGTGAGCTATCCGGATCAGCGGCCGTAGGGGCAGGGACGAGGTCTTGGTCGTTGTCGCGCGCCCCGTCGGCAAAGGCAATGACCGACAGGGCCGCGAATCACGACATTAGGCCTGGGTCGACTTCTTCTTCTTTCCAGCGGTCTTCTTCTTCTTCTTCTTAGGCTGTTCGGCGGCCGCCGTTTGGGCGAGCGCCGAGACCTCGGTGCCGCTGGGCGCGAACACCCGGGCGGCCGCTTCCTGGGCGGGCGCGAGACTGACGAGGCCGAACGCGAGGGCAATGACGAGGAGCGCGAGGCGACTCATGGTGGCTGATCCTTAAACTGGACGTGTACGCAATTAATTGTGATTGAGCGCGCGCCGGCTCGCAAGGCGATACTTGAAAAGCCCCAATTTCGCGGCTGTTTTGGTGGCTCCGGCAATGCGATTGGCCGCGCCGATCGCGGCAAGTGCCGCGACTCGGGCCGGCACCGGCTGGCTCAACGCGTTGCGAGGAACATCGTCAGGTCTTGCCAGGCGGCATCGCGGGTGGCTTCGTTATAGGCGTAATGGAGGTCTGGGCCGAACAGTTCGCCCGGCCGGCCGATGGCGGGGGCGAGTGCCCGCACATCGAAACCGTGATGGGCGTCCCGGTAGCGGGCGACGAGCACCGGCGATGCGCCGCGATCGATCAGAGCGAGACAATCGGCCGAGGGTGTCACCCGATCGGCCTCGCCCACCAGGACCAGGGTCGGAACGCTGCTCCGCCACTCCGAGAGAGCGCGGCAGGCCGGATAGTAGACGACCTGGGACCGGACTTGGGGCTTGGCGCCGTCGAGCGCGGTCGCCTTCAGCACACCGGCCCCGCCCCAGGCCCAGCCGATCAGGTGCAGGCGCGCCGGATCGCCGTCCTTGAGACGCGCGGCATCGGCGATGGCGATGCGGACATAGTGGCCGAGTGTCGCCAGTGGCATTTCACCGCCACACGCGGAGTCCAGGCCATGGGCGCCCACATAGTCCAGGATCAGCGCGAGATACCCCGCTTCGACCAGCCAGCCCGCCACTTCCTGGTAATGGCTGTTGGATCCGGCAAGCGCCAGGCCGCCACAACCCGGCACCAGGAGGGCGACGGGATAGGGTCCGGCGCCCGCCGGCTGCCGGACCGAAAGGAACCCCTCCAGCGATTCGTTGAGAGGTAGGGGTCCCGTCCCGCAACCGGCGAGCGCCAGTATCAGGAACAGCCAGGCGCGGCAGCGCCACTTGACCATGGCCCGGGCGGCCTGGCGCACATACACTCCGGTGCCATGAAGCCCCGCGACATCGCCCTGTTTTTCGATCGCCTGGCGGCCGAGCGGCCGGCGCCCAAGGGCGAGCTCGCTTTTGTCGATCCCTACACCCTGCTGGTGGCGGTGGTCTTGTCTGCCCAGGCAACGGACGTGAGCGTCAACAAGGCAACGGACCGCCTGTTCAAGGTTGCTAGCACGCCCCAGGCCATGCTGCGTCTCGGTGTCGACGGGTTGATCCCCTACATCCAGACCATCGGCCTCTTCCGGGCCAAGGCCAAGAACGTCATTCGCTTGAGTGAAATCTTGCTCGCCGAGCATGGCGGCGTCGTGCCGCCGGACCGGGCCATGCTCGAGACCCTGCCGGGTGTTGGGCGCAAGACGGCCAATGTCGTCCTCAACATCGCTTTCGGCGAGCCGACCATCGCGGTCGACACCCATATCTTCCGGATTGGCAACCGCACCGGCTTGGCGCCCGGCAAGACGCCGCGCGCCGTCGAGGACAAGCTCGAAAAGGTTGTTCCGGCCGATCGCAAGCTGCACGCCCATCATTGGCTCATCCTACACGGTCGCTATGTCTGCAAGGCCCGGCGGCCCGACTGTCCGGCCTGTGCGGTCAAGGACTTGTGTGGCTACAGGGCCAAGACCCCGGCCGCGACGCCCGCCGTCAGCGCCGGCCCTCCGGGCGCGCCCGGAGCAGCGCCTCGTAGCAGCCCTGGGCCGCGATCTGCCCGCCCCGCCGGCCGCGCGCCTCGACGTGGGTGACGCGGAAATCGGCCGCGTCACGATAGAGATAGACATCGAACACACAGTCCGGTCCGGCATATTGCCAGATTCGGGCGGGCCCTTCGCGCCTGACGAAACCCGGTTGGCCGAGCTTGCCGCTGACCGCGTCGGGCTTGAGGCCGAGCAGGTCGCGCGGATTGGCCGGCGGCGCCGGAACGACGGTCGCGAGCTTCTCTTCGACGGGCGGCTGGGAGGTCTCCGCCGCCGCTGGCGGGCTTGCGATCCGGGCGGCGGGGGCGGGGGGCGCACCCACCTCCTGGTGGACCGGGGCGCAGGCGACGGCAAGGGCGGCGAGCGGCAAGGCGGCGAACAAACCCAGGACCGGCGAGGCCCCGGAGGGCGGGCTCGCGAGCGCCCGCCGGAAGCGCTCGAAGCGGTGCACCATCATGGCGGTCGCCAGCACCGGCATGACCAGGTTGACGATCGGCACCGCGAAGAGAAACGCCATGGCCATGCCGGTGAGCCAGATCCGGCCGCGCCGCGCCCGGCCAAGCGCCTTGACCGCCCTGGCATCGAGACGGCGGAAGGCCACCAGCTCGAAATATTCCCGGCCGAGCAAATAGCCGTTGACCAAGCAGGACAGAAGCAGCGAGAGCGGCGGGATGAAGAGCGCCAATAAATACAAGGGCAGCATGAGGAGGTTGATCGCCACGACCAGGGCGAGAAAGCGAAGCGTCGCCCAGATCGTTTCGCCCCAAGGCTGGACGCGTGGCGGCGGCTGGCCCGGATAGTGGCGACCCTCGACCGCCGCCGCCACCTCTTCCAGAAAGAAACTCTGTAATACGGTCGCGACGGCCGGAAACAGCAGCCAGGCGAGCAGCAGCGAGCCGCCGCCGCCGAGCAGCTTGAGCAGCCAGTCGAGCCAGCGCCACTCCACATAGGAGAGGCTGAACAACAGCGCGTTCGCCGCCGCGACCAGCATGACCAGGATCGCCACGGAGCCCGCCAGGCCGATCCAGAGCGGCCGGCGCATGCGCCGGTCGCCCAATTGGCCGAAGCTCAAGAGAAAATCGCCGAACACCCGCCCCCCACCCCGCTTGCCGGGCGGCAGGCTAGCGAAATTCGTCCCGGTTGAACAAGGCTATGAGTTCGATGCCTTCCCGGTCGAGGTTTTCCCGCGCCCCTTCCAGCCGGTCCACGACAGTGACCACGCGCTCGACCTTGCAAGCCATCTGGCGGGCCTCCATGACGGCGCGCATGACCGATTGGCCGGTGGTGGTCACGTCTTCCACCAGCACCACGGCCATGCCCGGCCGGAGATTGCCGTCGATCAGCTTGTTGGTGCCGTGACCCTTGGGCTCCTTGCGCACGAAGAAGCCGGAAATGGGGCGCGGGGTGTGGAAACTACGGGCCGTGACCAGGGTTACGATCGGAATGCAACCGGCGGCTAGGCCGCCGACCGCGTCAACCTCGCCGGTGCCGATCGCTTCCAGCATCAGGTCGGCGATCAGGTTGGCCCCTTCCGGGTCGAGCATGGTCGGCTTCATGTCGAGGAAATAGCTGGCGCTCCGCCCCGATGACAAAGTGAAGTCGCCATAGAGGAAGGATTTTTCCTGAATGATGTCGCGGAGCCTCTCCCGGGCGGCGCGCCTTGTCTGGCTTGCGTTGCTCGCCATGCTCGCTCTCCCCCTCGCATCCGTGCCGGCCGGCGGTGGAGACTATGCAAGCCGTCCGGCACTGTCACCCGCGACCGGCACTCCACCGGCCGCGGCTTGACTCCAGTGCGCGCCGGGTGAGACTGGGACCAGTGACCAATGCGGAGATATAAAATGGCTGACGTTGCGATCCTGGCGACCGGGCTCGGTTTTCCCGAAGGCCCCGTTGTCATGCCCGACGGCTCGATTGTGCTCACCGAGATTCGCAACAATCGCTGCGCGCGGGTGGCGAAAGACGGCAAGGTCACGGTGTTCTCCGAGGCCGGCGGCGGGCCGAATGGCTTGGCGCTTGGGCCGGATGGCGCGCTCTATCTCTGCAACAATGGCGGCAGCCTCTATCTCGAAGGCGTCTCCATGAGCCAGGGGCCGCACCCCGACTATCAATACGGCTCGATCCAACGCCTCGACGCCAAGACCGGCGCCGCCACGCTGCTGTACAAGGAGTGCGACGGCCGTACCCTCTCGGCGCCCAACGATCTGGTGTTCGACAAGGCGGGCGGCTTCTATTTCACCGATCTCGGCAAGCGCTATGCCCGCCACCGCGACCATGGCGGCCTCTATTATGCGCTGCCCGACGGCTCGAAGATCGTCGAGATCGCCTACCCGATCCTCAGCCCCAATGGCTGTGGTCTCTCGCCCGACGGCAAGACGCTCTATGCCGCCGACACCGAAGGCGCCCGGCTATGGGCCTTCGACATCGAGGCGCCGGGCGTCCTTCGCAAGCCCAAGGGTCATGGCCCGCATGGCGGCCGGGTGATCGCCGGCCTTTCCGGTGCCGCCCGCTTCGACAGCCTGGCCGTCATGGCAAACGGCAACCTCGCGATCGCGACGCTGACCACGGGCTACATCACCGAGATCTCGCCGGCCGGCGACATCGTGCGCGCGGTCAAGATGCCGGACACCTACCCGACCAATATCTGCTTCGGCGGGCCGGACATGCGCACGGCCTATATCACGCTCTCGGACACCGGCCGGCTCGGCGCCATGCCATGGCCGGAGCCCGGATTGAAGCTGAATTTCGGTTGAGGCGATCTAGGAGGTACGCCCGCCACCATGCCGTCCCCCGGCCCGGCCGATTTTGATCTCGATGCGGTGCCCCAGCGCCGTCGGGAAACGCATGAGCCGCTCGAGCGACACTTCCGAGAACTTGCCCCGCAGAATCTTCGAGAGCTCGGGCGGGCTGGTGGCGAGCCGTCGTGCCGCCGCCCGCTGGGTCAAGCCGAGCGCCGTGATTGATCGGTCGAGCCTGAGAACCAGCTCGGCCTTCAGATAATGTTCCTCGGCATCGGGCAGCCCAAGCTGTAACCAGACGTTCCGGGTCGGGTCCTTGGCCGGGGGAATCCAGGTCATTTCCGCTTCTCCATTTTCGCGAGTAAATCTTTGCGCCGTTGCCCACTCACCGGGCCGGCAAATCGCCGCCGGTCCAGCCCCCGCCGAGCGCCTGGATCAAGGCCACGCTCGCGATCAGTTGGCCGCGCAGGATGTTGAGGGCGGTCTGTTCGCTGGCGAGCGCCGTCGTTTGGGCCGTCAGCACGCTGGTATAGGGCACGGTGCCGGCCGCGTACTGGTTCAGCACTAGCCGCTCGGCCTCGCGCGCGGCCTGGACGGCGCCGGCTTGGACCTCCCACTGCTCCGCCAGGATGCGGAGCGTCGCGAGCTGGTCCTCGACTTGCTGGAAGGCCGTCAACACGGTCTGGCGATAGAGGGCCACGGTCTGATCGTAGAGGGCTCGGGCGGCGTCGACCCTGGCTCCCCGGGCGCCGCCGTCGAACAGCGTGCCGGCAAGCCTGGCGCCGAGCGCCCAGACCTGGCTCGAGGCGCGGAACAGATTGTCGAGCGCCGATCCCGTCCAACCGAGCGAGCCCGAGAGAGTGAGGTCCGGGTAATAGGCGGCTTCGGCGACGCCTATGGCGGCGTTGGCGGCAGCCATGTCGCGCTCGGCCGCGGCAATGTCGGGCCGGCGTTCCAGGAGGCTGGTCGGCACGCCGGGTGGGACGGCCGGTGCCCTGAGTTCGTCGGTCGTGGCCGCGATGGCGAGCTCGGCCGGCGGCCTGCCGATGAGCGCCGCGATGGCGTGCTCGAGCTGGGCACGGCCGACCCCGACCGCAACGGCCTGGGAGCGCGCCTGTTCGAGCTGGGCGAGCGCCTGGGCCACATCGGCGTAGGATGCGACACCCGCCCCGACACGGTTGCGGGCGATGGCGAGCGACTGGTCGAACGCCTCGACCGTGGCGTCGAGCAGGCGCTGGAGGGCATCGGTCACGCGGAGTTGCAAATAGGCGCCGGCGAGCGCGGCCTCGGCCGCGAGGCGCACGTCGGCCATGTCGGCCGCGCGCGCCTCGGCGCTCGCGACATTGCCCTCGACCGAGCGCCGGACCCGGCCCCAAAGGTCGGGGACCCAGCTTGCGTCGAGCGAGAGATCGTAACTGGTGGCCGTCCGGCCGCCGCCGCCGAGGCTCGCACCGCCGCTGCTGGCGCGCTGGGCGCGGTCAACCGCGCCACCCGCCGTCAGCACCGGAAAGAGGCCGGCGCGGGCTTGGCGTACCAGGGCGTTCGCCTGCCGGTAGGCCGCCTGGGCGGCCTTGAGCGTCTGGTTCGACGCCGCCACTTGACGCACCAGATCGTCGAGCAGCGGATCGCCATAGATCAGCCACCAGGCGCCACGCTCGGCCGTGTCCTGGGGGGTCGCGATCCGCCAACCTTCGAGCTCCTTGTAGAGGGCGGGCGCGGGTGCGGCCGGCCGGTCATAGTCGGGGCCGACCGTGCAACCCGCCAGGGCCAGAGCGAGCATGGCCAGGCGGGTGATGCGCGAACGATAGGGCGACATGGTCAAGCCGGCCTTGGTCCGCCGACTGGTGTCTCCGGCGCCTTTGGATGACCGCCCGCCCAGCGGCGGAAGCGATCGAGATAGAGGTAGACCACCGGCGTCGTATAGAGGGTCAGCACCTGGCTCACCAGCAACCCACCCACGATCGAGATGCCGAGAGGGCGCCGGAACTCCGATCCTTCGCCGACGCCGATGGCGAGCGGCAAGGCGCCGAGCATGGCCGCGAGCGTGGTCATCAGGATCGGGCGGAAACGCAGCAGGCAGGCCTGGTAGATCGCATCGCGGGGGCTTAGACCCTGGTTCCGCTCGGCCGCGAGGGCGAAGTCGATCATCAGGATCGCGTTCTTCTTCACGATGCCGATCAAGAGGATCACCCCGATCAGCGCGATGATGGTGAACTCCAGCCCAGCGGCCATCAGCGCCAGGACGGCGCCGACACCGGCCGGCGGCAGGGTCGACAAGATCGTGAGGGGATGGACATAGCTCTCATAGAGTATGCCGAGCACGATATAGACCGCGACCAGGGCGGCCAGGATGAGCAGCGGCTGGGACGCGACCGATGCCTCGAACGCTCCCGCCGTGCCTTGCAAGCGGCCATGGACCGTGGCGGGCACGCCCAGATTGTTCATCGCATCGCCGATCGCCTGGATGGCATCGCCGAGCGTCCTGCCCTCGGCCAGACCGAAAGAGATCGTGCTGGCGACGAACGATCCCTGGTGACTGATCGAAACCGGTGTGGTGCCCGGGTTGAACTGGCTGAACGCGGCGAGCGGAACCATCGTTCCCGCCGCCGTGCTGATGGCCGCTCCCGTCGACGGGCCGGTCCGGCTGGTGGCCCCGGTGCGGTTGACGCGCTGGTTGCGCACATCCTGGTCCACGGGGTCGATCGTCCGTCGGTTGGCTGCCGGGCTGGCGGCCGATGCCAGTGCCCCCGTCGCCTGGGTGCCGCCCAGCGGCCGGGCCTGGGCACTGACATGAATGTCCTTCAGGATATCGGGATTCTGCCAATATTCCGGCGCCACCTCCATGACGACGCTGTACTGGTTCAGGGGATTGTAGATGGTCGTGACTTGCCGTTGGCCGAAAGCATCGTAGAGGGTATCGCTGATCTGGCGCGCCGAGAGCCCGAGCCTGGCCGCGGTATCCCAATCGATGGCGACGGAAATTTCGAGCCCCTTCTGGTCCTGGTCGGAATTGACATCGGTGAGGATCGGTGAGGTTTGCAAAAGCTCGGTGATCTTCGGCGTCCAGACGTGGATGTCGGCGATACTGTCGGCTTGGATTGTGAATTGATACTCGGCGGCGCTCTGGCGGCCGCCGATACGGATATCTTGATAGGATTGGATATAGAGCGTCGCGCCGGACACCTGGGCGAGCGCGCGGCGCAGGCGCCGGATGACCTCCTCGGCCGACACCCCGCGCTCGGCGAACGGCTTCAGCGACATGAACACGAACCCCGAATTGGTCTGGTAGCCGCCGGTGAAGCCGACCACATTTTCCATTGCCGGGTCCTGGTTCAAGATGGTGATGAACTGCTCCAGTTTCTGGCGCATGAGCTGGAAGGAGGTACTCTGATCGCCGCGAAGCGTGCCGAACATGCGGCCGGTGTCCTGTTGGGGGAAGAATCCCTTCGAAATAACGGCGAATAGATAGATGTTCAAGCCGATGGCGGTCATGAAGGCGAGCATGATGGTGCGCGGATTGTCGAGCGCCCAGAGGAGCGAGCGGTCATAGATCCAAGTCAGGCCCGAGAACCATCGCTCCGATGCCCGGTACAGCCGGCCGCGCTCGCCGGCCGGCCGGGGCCTGAGGAAGCGGGCGCAGATCATCGGTGTCGTGGTGAGCGAGACGAGTAGCGACACGATGACCGCGACCGAGAGTGTGACGGCAAACTCGCGGAACAGCCGCCCGACGATGCCGCCCATCAGCAGGATCGGAATGAACACCGCGATCAACGACACGCTCATCGAAAGGACGGTGAAGCTCACCTCGCGAGCGCCGATGAGCGTGGCGCGAAGGCGCGACATGCCCGATTCGATGTGCCGCTGGATGTTTTCCAGGACGACGATGGCGTCGTCGACCACGAATCCCGTCGCGATGGTGAGCGCCATCAAGGACAAATTGTTCAAGCTGTAACCGAGCAGATACATGACGCCAAAGGTACCGATCAGCGACACCGGCACGGCGATGGTCGGCACCAGGGCGGCGCGCGGGTCGCGCAGGAAGACGAAAACCACCACCACCACCAGCCCGGTTGCCAGCAAAAGCGCATGCTCCGCTTCCCGGAGCGAGGTGCGAATCGTCACCGACCGGTCGGACGCCACGACGATGTCGATATCTTCCGGGATTGAGGCCTTGAGGACCGGCATCAGCGCGCGGACCCGGTCGACGGTCTCGATGATGTTGGCGCCGGGCTGGCGATGCAGAATGACCAGGATCGCGCGCTTGCCATTGTGGATGCCGGCGTTGCGCAGGTTTTCGATCGAATCGACCACCTCGGCCACGTCCGAAAGGCGCACCGCCGCGCCGTTCCGGTAGGCGATCACCAGGTTTTGATAGTCCAGGGCGTTGCGCATCTGGTCGTTGGTGTAGAGCTGGAATCGCCGTGCCCCCTCGTCGATGGCGCCCTTGGGGCTGCGCGCATTGGCGGCGACGAGCCCGGCCCGCACATCGGCCAAGGCGATGCCCTGCTTGAAGAGGGCTCGGGGATTGAGCTCGACCCTGACCGCCGGCAGAGAGCTACCGCCCAGCGTCACCTGGCCGATGCCGTCCACTTGCGAGAGTTTCTGCTCCAGGATGGTCGTCGCCACATCATAGACCTGTCCCGCGCTGCGGGTTTCCGAGGTCAAGGTCAACAGCATGACGGGCGATTCGGCGGGATTGATCTTGCGATAGGTGGGGTTGCGCCGGAGGTTGGTCGGCAGATCGGCGCGCGCCGCGTTGATTGCGGCCTGCACGTCGCGGGCGGCCCCGTCGATGCGGCGGTTGAGCCCGAACTGGAGCGTGATCGAGGTCAATCCGATGCGGCTCGACGAGGTCATCTCGGTGACGTCCGCGATCTGTCCAAGATGGCGTTCGAGCGGCGTGGCCACGCTGGTCGCCATCACTTCAGGGCTTGCGCCGGGTATCTGGGCCGTCACTTGGATGGTCGGATAGTCGACCTGGGGCAGTGGCGCCACCGGCAGTTGGAAGAAGGCGATGATGCCGGCGAGAACGACGGCGACGGTCAAAAGCGTCGTGGCGACCGGCCGGTTTACGAAGGCGGCGGCGAAGTTCATGGCCCGCTGCCCCGCTCGGTGGCGGGCGCGAGGGCACCCCCCCCAAGGCGCCGCGCCAGCCGGTCGAACGCTAGATAGATGACCGGCGTGGTAAAGAGGGTCAGCAATTGGCTGACGATCAGGCCACCGACGATCGCAACGCCGAGCGGGTGGCGCAATTCCGACCCGGTCCCGGTGCCGAGCATCAGCGGTAACGCGCCGAGGAGCGCCGACATCGTCGTCATGAGGATCGGACGAAATCGCAAGAGACAGGCCTGGTGGATGGCGCGCCCGGGCGTCTCGCCCTCGTTGCGTTCGGCGTCGAGGGCGAAGTCGATCATCATGATCGCGTTCTTCTTCACGATGCCGATCAACAGGATGATGCCGATGATGGCGACGATGTCGAGATCGTGGCCGGCCAGCATCAAGGCGAGCAGCGCCCCGATGCCCGCCGATGGCAGCGTCGAAAGAATCGTGACCGGGTGAACGAAGCTCTCATAGAGGATGCCAAGGACAATGTAGACGGCCACGATGGCCGCCAGAATCAACAATAGCTGGCTCCTCAGCGTGCCCTGAAAGGCCAGTGAGGCGCCCTGAAAGTTCGCGATGATGCCGGCCGGCAGGTCGATCGATTCCTGTACCCGGCGAATCGCGGCAACGCCCTCGCCGAGCGAGATACCCGGCGCCAGGTTGAACGACACCGTGGTGGCGGGAAATTGACCCAGATGGTTGATCTGGAGTGGCGCCGACCGTTCGCTGATCCGGGCGATGGCGGCGAGCGGCACTTGCCGGCCGCCGCCGAGCGCCGATGGTAGATACACCGCATCAAGTGCATCGAGCGCCGTTTGCAGGGAAGGCTCCGCTTCCAGAATGACCCGGTATTGATTGGTCTGGGTGAAAATGGTCGAGATGATGCGCTGGCCGAAAGCGTCGTAGAGCGCATTGTTGACGGTGGCAAGCGTGATGCCGAAGCGGGCGGCGGCATCGCGGTCGATGGCAATATAGACTGCGGCACCTTGGTCCTGGAGATCGCTCGCCACCTCGGCGAGCTCGGGTAGCAGGCGGAGCCGCTCGACGAGCCGGGGAACCCAGGCCGACAGCAGGTCGGGATCGGCGGTCTGGAGGGCAAAACGATATTGGGTGCGGCCCGTGGTGGCGTCGATGGTCAGATCCTGCACCGGTTGCGTGTAGAGCTGGATGCCGGGTACGTCCAAAGCCGCCGTCTGAAGTCGCCTGGCGATCGTGGCGGCATCGGCGCTCCGTTGCTCTTTGGGTGTCAGATTGATCAACAGGCGGCCATTGTTGAGCGTGGCGTTGGTGCCGTCGACACCGATGAAGGACGACAGGCTGGCAACATCCGGATCGGCCAGAATTTTCGCGGCCATCGCCTGTTGGCGCTCGGCCATCGCCGCGAACGAGATCGACTGCGGCGCCTCGGTCACGGCCTGGATCAGGCCGGTGTCCTGCACCGGAAAGAAACCCTTGGGAATGGCAAGATAGAGATAACCGGTCATGGCGACCGTGCCGAGCGCCACCCAGAGCGTCGCCGATTGATGGTCGAGAACCCACACCAGCGCCGCGTCATAGCGGGCGAGCAGGGCATCGAACCAACGCCTGGCGACGCGGGCAAATGGCGACTCGTCGGCCGCATCGGCGTGGCGAATGAGACGCGCGCACATCATCGGCACCAGCGTCAAGGACACCACCGCCGAGATCAAAATGGAGATCGCCAGCGTGATGGCGAACTCGCGGAACAAGCGGCCGACCACATCGCCCATGAAGAGCAGCGGGATCAGCACCGCCACCAGCGACACGGTCAGCGAGAGGACGGTAAATCCGATCTGCTTGGCACCCTTGAGGGCCGCCTCCAACGGTCGCATGCCGCGTTCCATATGGCGCATGATGTTCTCGATCATGACGATGGCGTCGTCGACGACGAAGCCTGTCGAGATGGTCAGCGCCATGAGCGAGAGATTGTTCAGGCTGAAACCCAGCCAATACATCATGCCGAACGTACCGACGAGCGAGAGCGGCACGCACACCCCGGAAATCAGCGTGGCACGGACATTGCGGAGGAATAGGAAAATCACCAGCACCACGAGCACCACGGCGAGGCACAATTCGAACTGCACGTCCCGGACCGAGGCGCGGATCGTGGTGGTGCGGTCGGTCAACAGCGTCACCTCGACGGCCGGCGGCAGCGAGGCGCCGAGGCGCGGCAGCAGCGCCTTGATCCCGTCGGCCACCTCGATGACGTTGGCCCCGGGCTGGCGCTGGACGTTGAGGATGACGGCCGGGGTCAGGTTGATCCAGGCGCCGAGCTTGGTGTTTTCGGCGCCATCGACGGCCTCGGCCACATCGGCAAGGCGAACCGGGGCACCGCCGCGATAGGCGATCACCAGGTCGCGATAGGCCTCGGCACTCTGGAGCTGGTCGGTGGCGTTGATGGCGTAGGCGCGCATCGGCCCGTCCAGGCTGCCCTTGGGCGCGTTGACGTTGGCATTGGCGATGGTCGTGCGCAGGTCGTCGATGTTGAGACCGTAGGCGGCAAGCGCGCGCAGATTGACCTGAATGCGGATGGCCGGCCGTTGGCCACCCGCGATGCTGACCAGGCCGACGCCGGGAAGCTGCGAAATCTTCTGCGCCACGCGGGTATCCGCCAGGTCTTGAATCTGCGGCAGCGTGAGCGTCTTCGATGTGAGCGCCAGCGTGAGAATGGGCGCGTCGGCCGGGTTGATCTTGGCGTAGATCGGTGGCGCGGGCAGGTCGCTCGGCAACAGACTGCCGGCGGCATTGATCGCCGCCTGTACCTCCTGCTCGGCGGCGTCGAGGGCGATCGACAGGCTGAACTGGAGCGTGATGACCGAGGCGCCACCGGAACTGACCGACGACATTTGCACCAGGCTCGGCATCTGGCCGAGTTGGCGTTCGAGCGGCGCCGTGACCAGGGAGGTCATCACGTCCGGGCTGGCACCGGGATAAAATGTGCGCACCTGGATGGTCGGATAGTCGACCTGGGGCAATGCCGACACCGCCAGAAACCGGTAGGCGATGGCGCCGACCAGCATGATGGCGGCCATCAAGAGGGTGGTGGCGACAGGGCGGTGAATGAACGGGCTTGAGAGGTTCATCGCTCTCGCGTCGGCCGTCCGTCGCCGCCGCGTTGGCCCGGCAGCATGATCTTGGCGCCATCGCGCAACCGGTCGACCCCGTCGACGACGACACGATCGCCGGGGGCAAGGCCCGAGAGGATGGCGACCCGCTGGCCATCCTGGACGCCGAGTTCAACCTTCTGGACGCCCACGATGTTGTCGGCCTTGACCAGATAGACATAGGTCCCGGGCGCGCCGCGCTGCACGGCGGCGACCGGGATAACCGTTTGTGCGCTCAGCATGTCCACGACGATCTCAAGATTGACGAACTGGTTGGGAAACAGCGCCTCGTCCGCATTATCGAATTGTGCCTTCAGCTTGACCGTGCCGGTCGCCACATCCATCTGGTTGTCGACCGTGGTCAACCAGCCGGCCGCGAGCTTGGCCTTGCGACCGCGGTCGAAGGCCGTCACCGGGAGAACCGAACCCGACTGGAGACGTTTGATGATGAGTGGCAGATTGTCCTCCGGCACCGAGAACAGTACCGTGATCGGCCGTACCTGGGTGATGACGACGATGCCGCCAGGGTCATTGGTCTGCACATAGTTGCCGGCATCCACGAGGCGGAGGCCCACGCGGCCGCCCATCGGCGCCAGGATGCGGCAATAAGTCAGGTTGAGCGCCGCGTTGTTGACCAGTGCCTGATCGGTCTTGACGATCCCCTGGTATTGCTGGACCAGCGCCAATTGGGTATCGAGCTGTTGGCGGGCGATCGAGTTCTGCTCGGCGAGCGTGCGATAGCGCGCCAGGTCAACCTCGGCGTTACGCAAGAGGGCCATGTCGCGGGCCAGTTGGCCTTGGGCCTGTTCGAGAGCGTGTTGAAACGGGCGCGGATCGATCTCGGCCAAGAGATCGCCCTTGGCCACCACCTGGCCCTCCTCGAAGGCAATCCGCATGAGGGGGCCCGCGACCTGGGTCTTGACGGTGACGATGGCAAACGGCGTCACCGTTCCCAAGGCGTTGAGGGTGCGCGGTACGTCTTCCCTCAGCGCCGGTGCGACGACGACCGGCACCGGCTGGCCGGCGCCGAAACGGCCGCGCGGCGCTTCCGTTTGCGGGCGGGTCTGCGCCCACCAAACAACCGCGCCGGCCGTGCCCAGGATGACGGCGAGGACCAGCAACTGGATCCAGGCGCGCCGACGGGGCCGCCGGGTCTCGCGCGACAGGGTGGGCGGCGCTCGCTCGTCGGTTCTCGGGTTCTGGTCGTTCATCTCCGGCTGGACTGACCGGCTCCTTTGTGGCCAATCGGGCGGCAATCGGCGCGGAGTGCGAACACCAAGGTACCCATTCGAGCGCCAAACAGCAATCTTGAACAGGATCAACACCCTGTTTGCCTGCTAAACTATATCTCACACCCGCCGGGAGGGAGCCCCATGAAGCTGACATTGCACCACGTCAATTTCTGTTCGACCAATGTGGACGCGATGGACAAGTTCTATCGCGACGTCCTTGACTTGGATTCCGAGCCGTCGATGAACGCCAACCGCGTCATGGGTCAGGGATATCCGGGAAAAGTGTCCTTTGTCACCGACGGCACGACCCAGCTTCACTTGGCCGAAAAGGACCTCAAGGTCGGATTCCGCACCGGCCAGGTGATCAACCCGGTCGAGCGTGGCCATATCGCGTTTCGCACCGACGATATTGCCCAATTCAAGAAGCGCCTTGAAGAAAACGGCATCACTTATTGCGATTATGGCGCCTGGGCGATGAAAGGCTGGGAACAGATCTTCTTCTATGATCCCGACGGCAATATCGTCGAGGTCCATCAGGTCCACGCCTGAGGCAAGGTCTCACCGCCAAGCCCAGACCGGTTGTTCCAGATGGTCGACGCGGATGGCGTTGCCTTTCAGCGCCACCTCGCGGAACTGGTAGACGATGGCGGCGGTGGGCGCGTGCACCTTCTGGCCGTAGACCAGCAGGCGAACGAGCGGCCGGTCGCTCTCCGGGATCGAGGCGAATTCGGGCGAGCCCGGCCGGTCGAGTTCCTGGAACGAGACACGGTGGATCGAGCGCACCTCCGCCGGATTGGCGGTGAGTGCGGCCGCCCGCCCGCCCCAGACGACGATCGGCGTGATGACATAGCCCGACCGGGTCGGGTAATCGTCGAGCCGGCCGAGGATGGCGGCCGGCGGCAGGGTCAGGCCCACTTCCTCGGAAAGTTCGCGTAAGGCGGCATCCTCGACCGTCTCGCCCGCGTCGATCCGCCCGCCGGGCAGCGCCCATTGGCCGGCGTGGCTGCGCAACCGGGACGCGCGCCGGGTCAAGACCAGGGCTGGTGCCCCCGCCTCGTCATCGACGATGGTGAGCGCCACGGCGGCCGGCGTCAGTTCGTGGCGGCCGAGCGGGCGATGGCTGAAGGCGTCGAGATTGGCGGCAATCCGCGGGCGCCATGATTCGTCCAGGAAGGTAAGCCTCTCAGACATAGATCATCTTTCGGGTCATGCCGCCATCGACCACGAGTTCGGCTCTCCTGACGAAACCGGCGCCATCCGAGAGCAGATAGGCGACCGGCGCCGGTCACGATGACGACCGGATTGCCCGCGGACGTTGCCACCAACTTACGCGGACCGGGTGCAGGCCTCGATGATGCGCTCGATCGCATTGTCGGCAATGGCGGCCAATTCGCCCGCCGTGCGGTTCTGAATCGGGTGCGGCACATAGACGATGGCTGGATCGAAGCCGAGCGACTTGGCCTGGGCCCTGGCCGCCGGCTCGAATTCGACTGTCGCCACCGCAAGGCCCGGGATACCGCGTTTATCGAGGGTCGCAATGTCATGCAAACTGCACGACGTGCAGGAGCCTCAATCGGCCAGGCCTTCAACGACAATGTCGCAGCGCTCGATCAGCCTTTGCAGCACGTCCTCGGGCGCGGGCTTGGTGTGGGTGGGCTTCTGGAAGCGGAGCACGTTCAAGCCCCGCTCGTTCAGCCGCCGCTCCACCTGATCGAGAAATTCGTGGCTACGTTCCTTGGATATCGACAACAGGCCGATGGTGGCGCCTTCCAGCCGTTCGGGCGGTGCCAGGCGCGGCCGCATGCCGGGGGCGAGTTCCGCCGTCGGGTCGCGCATCAAATAGGGCTCGTTCCGCATGGACTCCTCCTCATAGTGCGATCTCCTTGGTCACGGGGCGGACGGCGGCCGGGTTTCGCTGGCCGGTCCATCCTCCGATGATGGCGGACATGAGGCCGCCGCGCCCGCCCGCGCGAACCAGCAAGAACGTCTCGGCGTGGAACTTGTCGATCGTGTCCTCGGCGCGCTCGGGCGCAACACCCACGGCGACACCGCCCAGACCCGTCACCATGTCGCGGCCGGGGCGGCGAAGTGCCGCCTTGAGCGCCAGCTCGATATCGGTCCGGCCCCAACCGGCCGCTCGAAATATCTCGTAATGATCGGGTGAGAGCACCAGGACGGCGCCGCCCCAGCCAGCGACCTTGGGATGGGTCACACCCCATAGCCCCATGGCGAGCGAGCGTGCCAAATCATCGGGCGTGCGCGCCGCCTGGTCGGCGAAGCCGGTCACGCCATCGGCGTGGAAGAGGGTGACGGTGTTGCTCCCGGGCGGAAAGCCGCGCGCCACCGCCAAGGGCGTCCAACCGGGGTCGGTTTCGTCCTCGGCAAAGCAGAAGCTGTATTTGCCGGGATTGCCCAGAACGGCGCGGTCGATCTCGCCCGGTATGCCGCCGCCCACATTGCGCACGATGAGTTGGAGTGCCCGGCCGATGCTGGCATTGGCGCGGTTGCCTTGGCCGAGCGCGTTGCCGCCCCAGTTCATGCCGATGCGCTTGGCGATCGGGCCGTTGACGATGATGAGCGGTCCCGAGAAATAGAGCGTGCAGAGGAGGCCGTGCATGGCGAATTCCGGCATCAGCGCCGCCTCGACAGCGGCGATGACCACCGGCAGATAATCCGGCCGGCAGCCCGCCATGACCGCGTTGATCGCCGCCTTCTCGACGGTGAGCGGTTGCAGGTTGGGCGGAATGAGACCGATCACCTCATCCGGCTTCCGCCTGGTACCACCCAGCATGCGGGCAATCCTGAGGTCGGTCGGTGGGACGATCGGCAGGCCATCGGTCCAGCCCCGGTCATAGGCGACCTCGATCGGGTCGTCGTCATCCGCCACCTCGATCGGTCTGGCCGCCAAGTGCAGGTCACCGAAGCGGAGGGCCAGGCGTTCCGGCATACCGGGCTCCACAGTCTTGGAGCCGCAGCCCGGCTGGAACGAAGTGAGGCCCGGCCCGAGACCGGCCGCGCCCGAGACTCGTTCCCATTCGGCCCGGTCCCAGCCGACCGTGCGCGCAACTTCCTCTCCGTCTTCGAGGCGAATGAGCGTCGGCACGATTTCGACCCCGAGCCGCCAGGAGCGCTCGAGCATCCGGTCGTCGAGGGCGCCACCCAGGCTCTCGGGGAAGGCCGGGTCGTCCTGGCAATAGAGGGCGAGAGGCGCCCGGGCCTTGAGCTGGCCGAGGACCGGTTCCACCAGCAAGCAGGTGGGGCAGTCGCGTTTGACGACGGCGATCAGTTCCATCACATGGCGTCTATATCTCGCCGTCGGCCCTCAGCATGCGCACCGCCTCGCGGAAGGCATGGATGGTGTGGGCGAGGTCCGCCTCGCTGTGGGTTGCCGAGACGATGCCGCCCGGCCGGCTCGGTATGTCGACGCCATTGACGATCAAGGCGAGGTGCAATTTGTGGACCAGCGCCTGGGGGGCGTTTTTCAGCGTGTCATAGGGGATCGTGAGCGGATCGAAGGTCTCGGGCTTGACGTCGGCGCGCCGGTCCTGGTTGAGATAGATGTGAAATCCCGAGAAGGTGCCATAGGCGGCCCAATGCATTTTCTCCTCGGCCAGCATCCGGTTGAGGCCAGCGCGGAGCCGCTCGCCATAATCATTGGCGCGCGCGCAAGCGTCGCTCGTGCCGATGATTTCCAGGGTCTTGGCGCCCGCCGCCGCCGAAACCGGATTGGCGTTGAAGGTGCCCTGATGCTGGACCTTCTCCCGGTTGGCTGTCCGGCTCACCTCGAAGTCGAGGGCATCGAGAATGGCCTTACGTCCGACAAGGGCGCCGCCCGGCAGGCCGCCCGCCAGAATCTTGGCGTGGCAAGAGAGGTCCGGAACGATCCCGTAATGGGCTTGGGCACCGCCGGGTGAGACGCGGAATCCGGTCACCACCTCGTCGAAGATCAACACCACGCCATGCTTGGCGGTCAATTCGCGCAATCCCGCCACATAGTCGGCGGTGATCGGCACCAAGCCGAAGGAAGCGCCGGTCGGCTCCAGGATCAGGCCGGCGATGTCCTTGTCGCTTGCGAGCAGCACCCGGGCGGCCTCCAGATCGCCCGGCGGCAACAGCAGCACGCCGTCCGCCACACCCGCCAACACGCCGGGCGCCGGCGTGCCGTCGAAATGATTGGTGACCCCCGACGCCATATGGTCGTGCCAGCCATGGAAGTGGGTCTTGAGACGCACCACCTTGGTGCGGCCGGTGAAGGCGCGCGCGAGCCGCAGCGCCATCAGCGTCGCCTCGGTACCGGAGGAGGTGAAGCGCAGCCGCTCGGCCGCGGGCACCAGCTTCTTCACCCATTGTGCCCAGGCCACCTCGCGCGAGTGGTTGGCGCCGAAATGCGTGCCTTGGGCCAGCGCCGCCTGGATTTCGGCCAGCACTTCGGGCCGGTTATGGCCGAGCAGCAGGGCGCCGTGGCCGCCGTAATAATCCACATAGTCGTTGCCATCCACGTCCCGCTTGTGGGCGCCCTTGGCCTCGCTGACATAGATGCCATAGGGCAGCAGATAGCGGCTGTCATGGGTGATGCCGCTCGGGAAGCACTCGGCGGCCTCGCGGGCGAGCTTGGCGGAGCCGGGCGTCTTTTCCCGATAAGCGGCCGTAATACGGGAATTGGTCGGGCCGGTGTCGGGCATGGTGCTGTCCTCCGCATCCTTCGATGGCGCGAGAGTAGCGCATTCTTGCCGCCCCGGTCATGATCTCCGTTGCCGGAATCCGTGAGAGAGTACCCATGCCCAACGCCATGCCCAACGCCATGATCGTCGCCCCCCAGCCCGAGGCCGTCGAGGCGGGCGCCCTGGTCCTGATGAAGGGCGGCAACGCGGTCGATGCCGCCATGGCGTGCGCCCTCGTCCAGGGGGTGGTCGATCCCATGATGTGCGGCATCGCCGGCTTCGGCAGCATGCAGATCTACATGCCCAAGCGCGGCGTGCATCGCTGTATCGACTTCCATGGCCGCTCGCCGGCCGCCACCCGTCCCGACATGTGGCAGGACCTGATCGCCGGCGAAACCCGGGACGGCTTCGGCTTCATCCTGGCCGGCAATGTCAATGATGTGGGCTACCAGTCGATCACCGTGCCGGGCAGCCTCAAGGCCTATTGGGAAGCCCAGACCGAGTTCGGCGCCTGGGATTGGCGGGACGTGGTGGCGCCCGCGATCAAGGAGGCGGACGCCGGCTTCGTCGTGAAGCCGCATGTGCATTTCTTTTGGAGCCAGACCGACCAGTTGGGCCGCGTGGCCAACCCGGACCGCCTGCGCCATACGCCGGCGGGCCGGCGCATCTTCTGCGACGCGGGCGGCAACTCCCACGGCCTCGGCGTCCGTGTGCCCATGCCCGACATGGCGCGGACACTGCGCCGCATCCAGGCGGACGGCGCCGATGTGTTCTACACGGGCGCCATCGCCCAGGAGATCGCGGCCGACATGGCCCGCCATGGCGGGCTTGTCACGCTCGACGACCTCGCCAATTACCGGACGACGCGCGTCGACCCGCTCTGGGGCTCATATCGCGGCCTCAAGCTCGCGACCAACAATCCGCCCGGCGGCGGCATCACGCTCATCCAGATGCTGAACATCTTGGAGAATTTCGATCTGGCCGCGCTCGGCCACAACACGCCCGAATATATCCGCATCGTCGCCGAGGCGATGAAGTGCGCCACATCCGACAAGGACGCCCATGTGGGCGATCCCGCCTTCGTCGACGTGCCGGTGGCCCGCCTCACCGACAAGGCCTACGCCAAGCAATTGGCCGACGGTATCCGGGCCGGCCGCAAGGCGCATGTGGCGCGCGTCCAACACGCCAAGGAGCCGGCCGACACCACCCATATCGCGGTCGTCGACCGGGACGGCAACGCCGTCACCATGACCCATTCCTTGGGCATGCCTTCGGGCGTCGTGACCGAGGGGTTGGGCTTCATGTATAACGGTTGCATGGGCGTCTTCGATCCCCGGCCCGGCCGCGCCGGCTCGATGGCGCCGGGCAAGAGCCGTTACAGTTCCTTATGCCCGACCATCGTCTTCAAGGAGGGCCGGCCGCACCTCGTCATCGGCGCACCCGGCGGCGCGCTCATTGCGGTCGGCGTCCTGCAGGCGATCCTGAACGTCATCGATTTCGACATGGACATGCAGAACGCGGTCAGCGCGCCGCGCTTTGCCGCGACGAGCAACGCCATCGACGTGATGAACCGCATCCCGGCCTATGTGACCGACGAATTGGCCAAAGCCGGATACCCGATCGTGCGCAGCCCGCTCTCCTACGGCATCGCGGCGGTGCATGGCATCCGCGTCGACGGCCGGCGCCTGCAAGGCGGCGCCGATCCCGGCCATGACGGCATGGCGCTGATGGTTTGAGCGGGGAGGCGGGCGGCCGTTCGAGGTCCGGGTACCCAACGCCGTGACACGGACGGCGATGGCCGAGGCGCGCACGACCAGGAAACTCAAGACCGGCAAAAGCGCTGCCGCGCTGACGCGCCTGGCTGGTGCGTGAAAGAGGTCAGGACCACCAATCAGCTTCCGCGGGAGCTAAAGCTCGCCCGTAAGCGCGGCAAAGATCTGGGCAAAATCGAGACCGTCATCGATACCCTGGCGCGGGGTGCCGAACGGACCGGCGCGGCCACTTTCTCGCGCGTGGCGGACCCTTCCTTCGGCGCCGCGCCACCCCGCTCAGCCGCCCGCTGGCTCTCTTGGCGCGTGACAAGACGGCATCAAGCGGGTATAGTGTTTATAGAAATTAATATCGATAAAGGACATAGTTTGGACAGTATTTTTCGTGTTTATTGTATTTTCAAAGACTTATTGGGTTTGATTTGGCTTTCCATGGGGCTGGAAATTGCGATAAGGGAAAACTGGAGGGCCGCCTCTCAGCGCCCCGCGCCCGCCGCCTTCAGCATGCGGTCGACCATGTCGCCGGCATGGCCGACATAATTGGCGGGGTCGGTGAGGCGCACCAGCTCGGTGTCGGCGAGCTTGTCGCGAATGGCCGGTGTGGCGCGCAGCGCCGCCAAGAGACTGATCCGCTCGCTGCCGGCCTTGCGGCAGGCGTCATAGACGATGTCGTGGGCGACACCCCGGCCGAGGGTAGGGGCGAGGCCCATCATCACCGCCTCGGCGACGATCAGGCCCGAGGTGATGTCGAGGTTGCGGCGCATGCGCTCGGTATCGACCTCGAGGCCGGCCAGCATGAAGCGCGCCTGGCCGAGGGCGCCCGAGGCGAGCACGAAGGCTTCTGGCACGACGATCCACTCCACATGCCAGGGGCCGGTCGCGCGCTCGAAGTCGGCCACCATGGCGTCCATGGCCAAGCCGGCATGCTGGCGCACCAGCTTGCCGCAGGCGAGGATCAGCTCGCAGGAGATGGGATTGCGCTTCTGCGGCATGGTGCTGCTGCCGCCCCGGCCCTTGACGAACGGCTCGAAGGCTTCGCCCGCCTCGCTTGCCATCATCAGCATGATGTCGGTCGCGATCTTGGAAAGCGTGCCCGTGACCAGGCCGAGCAGGTTGAGTGCTTCCGCGATGCCGTCGCGCGCCACATGCCAGGGCATGGCGGGCACGCCCAGGCCGAGCTCGGCCATCAGCGCGTCGCTCACCTTGAGGCCGTTGGGATGCAAGGAGGCGAGGGTGCCGGCGGCACCCGCGAACTGACCCAGCATGACGCGCGGCCGCATCTGGCCGAGACGCTCGATATGCCGGTCGATGGAAAACAGCCAGACCGCCGCCTTGTAGCCGAAGGTGATGGGGAGCGCGTGCTGCAAATGGGTGCGCCCGGGCATCACCGCGTCCCGGTAACGCGTGGCGAGATCGGCGAGGATACCGGCAAGCGCCACCAGGTCGGCCTCGACCAGTTGGAAGGCCTCGCGCATCTGGAGGACGGTTGCCGTATCCCAGATGTCCTGGGTGGTCGCCCCCCAATGGGCATATTGGCCGGCATTGCCCTCGCAGACCCGGGCGAGCTGGTGGACGAGCGGCAGCACGGCATAGCCCACAATCTCGGTCTCGGCCTTCATGGCCGGGATATCGAGGCGCTCGAATTGGGCTTGCCGCGTGATCTCGGCGGCTGCCGCCTCCGGGATGAGGCCGAGGCGCGCTTGGACGCGGGCGAGTGCCGCCTCCACGTCGAGCATCTTCTGAAGGTAATTCTCGTCCGAGAAGACGCCGCGCATGGCGGCCGTGCCGAACAGGTCCCGAAAGAGGGCCGAGTCGATGATCGAGGACGGCATGGCGAGTCTCCGGGCGGCCTCGCCTTAGCGCCCGCGGAAGACGGGTTTCCGCTTCTCGGCCCAGGCGCGAATACCCTCGCCATGATCCTCGGAGCGCCGGCAAAGCGCACTGTTTGCCTCGATTTCCGCCACGTCCATGGTGCCCGCCGCGATCTTGTTGAGGGCGCGTTTCATGCCGCGAACGGCGAGCGGCGCGTTCTCGGCAATGATGCGGGCGAGTTCGTCGACGCGGGCTCCCAGTTGATCCGCCGGCACCACTTCGTCGAGATAGCCGATGCGATGCATCTCCAGGGTGTCGATGGGCTCGGCCGTCATGAACAGCTTCTTCGCGGCACCCAGGCCCATGCGCGTCACATAGCGCCTGAGCCCGCCCGGGTAATAGTGGATGCCGAGGCGGGCCGCCGGCATGAACATGCGGCAGCCCTCGATCCCAATCCGAAAGTCGCAGGCCAGCGCCAGGTCGGTCGAGCCGCCATAGACGCTGCCATTGAGCGCGCAGATGGTGGCGATCGGCAGTTCCTCGAGCTGGTCCGCCATGAGCTCGAAACCGCTGCCCTGCTCGGCCCTGCCGCCCGCCTTTTTCTCGGCCAGGTCGCCGATATGGTAGCCGGAGCTGAACGACTTGTTACCGGTGCCGGTCAGCACCAGCACATGCAGATCGGGGTTGGCCGCGATATCGGCGAGCATGGCGCGGATCGCGACGATATCGGCGGGCTCGACCCGGTTATGGTGGCGCGGCCGGTTGAGGCGGATGGTGGCGCGGGCGCCAGCGATGGTCAGGATCGGTGTCGAGGTGGCGTCGACGTCGCCTGGTGGCGCGGCGGCGGCGGCGAGCGGCATGGGTGGTCTCCCGATATTCCGTTCGGGCGACCCTAGCAGCGGTGCCTTGCCGGGGAAAGGGGGCAGCCTTGCCAGGGACGCGGAATTGCTGTTAAACGCCCCATCCCTGGCGGGCGCGTAGCTCAGTGGTAGAGCACTGTGTTGACATCGCAGGGGTCGCAAGTTCAATCCTTGCCGCGCCCACCATCTACACTATTGGACCGTAACGGTATTTTGTATGAGTGGCCGCGACTATCGCGGACGGCTTGGCGCATAAGCTACAGCCAAGCTACAGCGCGGACCAAATTCGGCCAAGGAAACAGGCCGACCGCCGCACATGGCCCAGCTGTCGGTCTCCTCGCAGATATTGAGCGTATCGAGGGGACCGCTGAGGGCACCGGATGGTCGCTATAGGAGAGTCCGTGGTCAATACTGTGAAATCGCGTCCAACCGTGACCCCACCCTCAGGTGGCCTCAAGCCATTGGAAGAACGATAAGATTGACTGCATTTGAGGGGTCACGGTTGGACGCGAAACGCGACCCCTCCGGAATCGACTATTCTCCAATGAACACAATGTGTT
>SHVR01000022.1 GCA_009694185.1 Alphaproteobacteria bacterium
AGCCAAGCGTGCGGAGCGCGCGCCCGGCGTTTGAGGGCGTCTCGATGATCGGTCTCGATCATCGAGACCTGGTATAAGAGACCCGCCGTTCGGCCCTATTGCGCGGCGGCCCGGATTGGCGCCGCCGCCAACGCCTGGTCGAGATCGGCGATGATGTCGTCGATATGCTCGATGCCGATGGACAAGCGCACGAAACCGTCCGACACGCCGCTCGCCGTCAGCTCCGCCGGCGAGAGCTGCGAGTGGGTCGTCGTCGCCGGGTGGATGGCGAGGCTGCGCGCGTCGCCGATATTGGCGACATGGTAGAACATCTTCAGCGAGTCGATGAAACGCCGCCCCGCCTCGCGGCCGCCCTTCAGTTCCATGCCGACCAGGCCGCCATAGCCGCCGCTGAGATAATAGTCGGCCCGGCGCTTCTGCTCGCCGGTAAAGAGGCTCGGAAAGATCACCTTGCCGACGGCCGGGTGCTTTGCCAGCCAGTCGACCACCGCCTGGGCGTTGCGGCAATGTTCGCGCATGCGGAGCGCCAGGGTCTCCAGCCCCTGGATATGCATGAACGAGTTGAATGGCGAGGCGGCCGAGCCGAAATCGCGCAACAGCGTCACCCTGGCCTTGATGATGTAGGCAATCGGGCCGAGCGGCTTCGCCGCCTGGGTCCAGACGGCGCCGTGATAGCTCGGGTCCGGCTGGTTCAGATAGGGCTGGCGAACGGCATGCTTCTCCCAGTCGAAATTGCCGCCGTCGACGATAATGCCGCCGATCGAGGTGCCATGGCCGCCGATCCATTTGGTCATGGAATGGACGATGATGGCGGCACCATGGTCGAACGGGCGACAGAGAATCGGCGCCGCCGTGTTGTCCATGATCAGCGGAATACCGAACGACCGGCCGATGTCCGCCACTTCCTTGATCGGAAAGACCGTCAGCTTCGGGTTGGGCAGGGTCTCGGCATAATAGGCGCGGGTCTTGGCGTCGGTGGCGCGCCGGAAACTCTCCGGGTCGGCGGGATCGACGAAGCGCACCTCGATGCCCTGGTCCTTGAGCGTGTTGGCAAAGAGGTTCCAGGTGCCGCCATAAAGGTCGGTCGAACTCACCACATTGTCGCCGGCATGGGCGACGTTCTGCACGGCGAAGGCCGACGCCGCCTGGCCCGACGACACCGCGAGCGCCGCCACGCCGCCTTCGAGTGCCGCGATGCGCTTCTCCAGGACGTCGTTGGTCGGGTTCATGATGCGGGTATAGACGTTGCCGAGCTCGGCCAGCGCGAACAGGTTCTGGGCGTGCTGGGTGTCCTTGAACTGGAAGGACGTGGTCTGGTAGATCGGCACGGCCACGGCGCCCGTCGCGGGATCGGCGCGGTGGCCGGCATGCAGGACGATGGTCTCCGGGTGACGGCTGTTGGCGGTCATGGGGGCCTCCAGTCAGGGAAGTCCCGACCCTGCCGGGGCGGGTCGGACGAGTCAAGCGGGTGCGCCCGTTAGAGGCGCCGTCCATACTGGCCGACGAACGCTTCGTTGACGGTCACACCAAGGCCCGGCCGGTCGGAGATTTCGATCATGCCGTCGACCGCCTCGAACTTCTCCTGCGGCAGCTCGTGCAGCAGCGGGTTGGCGCCGAGGGAATATTCGAGCGTGAAGCCGCTGGATGCGACCGCGCCCACATGCATGCCGGCGGCGAAGGTGAAGGCGCCGCCCCAGATATGCGGCGCGAAGAGGATGTTGCTCGCACTCGCCAAAGCCTCGATCCGGAGCGCTTCCGTGATGCCACCCGCGATCGAGAGGTCGGGCTGGATCACGTCCACCGCCTTCAGCTCGATCAGTTCGCGAAAGTCGAAGCGGGTGAACTCGCTCTCGCCGGCGGCGATCGGAATGTCGGTCGAGGCGCGCACTTCGGCCATGCCGCGCTTATCGTCGGGCGAGACCGGCTCTTCCAGCCAGCCGATATTGCAATCCGCCACCTGACGGCAAAAGCGCTTGGCCTCGGCCACGGTCCAGGTGCCGTGGGCGTCGCACATGATGCCGATATCGTCGCCCAGGCCCTCGCGCGCCGTCTTCACCCGCTTGACCGACGTGGCGACATTGCCGTCGGCCGAGCCGACGCGCATCTTCACGGCCTTGAACTTGCCACGGTCGATGAAGGTCTTGAGCTGGGCCACGATCTTGTCGGCTGGCGCCCAGCCGCCCGACGCATAGGCCGGCATGTGGCTGGCGCGCCGGCCGCCCAGGAGACGCCAGACCGGTGCATTGAGCGAGCGGCCGAGTATGTCCCAAAGCGCCATGTCGACGCCGGCAATCGCCGCGATGGAGATGCCGCGCCGGCCGAGGCCCGGAAAGCCGTGCCCGCGAGCGAGCGCGAAATGCGCCCGGGTCTGATTGTACATCACATCCCAAAGGCGCGAGATGTCGCGCGGGTCCTGGCCGACCAGCAGCGGCCCGTACTCCTTTTCGATGAGCGCCACGAGCGCGTGGCAGATGCCGTTCGAGGGCAGCGCCGCCTTGGCCTCGCCATGGCCGGTGATACCGGCGTCGGTTGCGATGCGCACCAGCACCGAGTCGAACGACGTGGCCGGCCCATAGTCGCTCACATGCTGGCGTTCCTTGGCAATCGGCACATGCAGCCAGGTGGCGGTGACGGACGTGATCTTCATGGGGGGGCCTCTCTGGGCAATGGCAGGGCGGTGTGGGACAGCCTATAGTGCCCGGCAATCGTATAAGGGCAAGGGAGAGTCATCGAATGACCGCTACGGGCACGGCAGCGAACGGCAAGCCGATCAAGGATCAAGTCAGTCCGGAAGAGTGGCGGACGCGCGTCGATCTCGCCGCGTTCTACCGTCTCGTTGCCAAGCATGGCATGGACGATCTGGTGGGCACCCACCTCTCGGCGCGCGTGCCGGGCCATCCCGACCAGTTCCTCTTGAACCCCTATGGCCAGCTCTTCAACCAGATCACGGCGTCGAGCCTGGTCAAGGTGGATGTGGAGGGCAACACCATCCTGGACAGCGGCTATCCCGTGAACGCGGCGGGCTTCACCATCCATAGCGCCGTCCTCATGGGCCGCTCGGACGTGAATTCGGTCGCCCACACCCACACCATTCCGGGCATGGCGATCTCGGCGACCGAAGCCGGCATCCTGCCGCTGACCCAGAACTCGGCCCGCTTCTACCAGCGCGTCGGCACCCATGATTACGAAGGCCCGGCGACCGACCTGGACGAGCGCCAGCGCCTGCAACGCGACCTGGGCGACAAGGATGCGCTGGTGCTGCGCAATCATGGCCTGCTGGTGGCAAGCCCCTCGGTCCGCCAGGCCTGGTCGGCGCTCTACAATCTGGAGAAGGTTTGCAAGGTCCAGCTCATGGCCCAGTCGACGGGCGAGGAGCTGATCATGCCCTCCGAGAGCATCATGCGGCACTGCTACGAGCAGATGCAGCGGAGCAGCAGCGGCGGCAACAGCCAGCGGCGCGATGGCTGGGAATCGCAGTTGCGCCTCCTCGACCGCGACGATGCATCCTACGCCCACTAAGATTTCGCCCACTAAGATTTCGCGGGAGAAAAACCATGAATGTCGCTGCTCGTTCGATCGAGGAAGCACCCGCCCTCAAGGACAAGGTAAGTGCCGAGGAATGGGATACAAGGGTCGAGCTCGCCATGCTCTACCGCATCGTCGCCAAGTTCGGCATGACGGACCTGGCATTGACGCACCTGACGGCGCGCGTGCCGGGGCACGAAGACCATTTTCTCATCAACCCCTATGGGCTGATGTTCGAAGAAGTCACGGCCTCGAACCTGATCAAGGTGGACATGGATGGCACGATCGTCTCGCCCACCGAGTGGGAGGTGAACGCCGCCGGCTTTACCATCCATAGCGCCATCCATATGGCGCGCCCCGACGTCGCTTGTGTCGCCCATACCCACACGACCGTTGGCATGGCGCTCTCGACGCTGAAATGCGGCCTGCTGCCGATTACCCAGCATTCGATGCGCTTCTACAACCGGGTCGCTTATCACGACTGGGAGGGTATTTCGACCAATCTGGACGAACGCGAGCGCCTGGTCGCCGATCTGGGCGACAAATACGCCATGATCCTGCGCAATCACGGCCTCTTGGTCTGCGGGCGGAGCGTGATGGAAGCGTGGAAGCTGCTGTTCTACATGGAGAAGAGCGCGGAGGCTCAGCTCGTCGCCATGGCCGCGGCCCATGCCAGCGGCGGCCGGCTGGTCGCCCCCCCGCCCGAGATGTGCGAAGCGAGCGCCCAGCAGCTCTGGCGCAACAGCAACAAGCCGGCCGGGCATAACGATTGGCCGGCGCTCCGCGTGGAACTCGACAAAGAAGACCCCTCCTACAGGCATTGAGCGGGCAGGCATTGAACGGGGCGCCGGTGGCGAAAAAGAGTCCCCTGACCGTCGGTATCGGCGGGCTCGGCGCCATCGGCCTTGCCGTGGCGACGGCCCTCGACCGGGGCGTGGACGGACTCAATTTGGTGGCCGTCTCGGCCCGCGACAAAGCGGTCGCCGCCGCGAAGATGGCCGCCTTCCGGACAGCCGTGCCCGTGGTTGGCCTGAGCGAACTCGCGGGGCTGGCCGACATCGTCGTCGAGTGCGTGCCGGCTGCCGCCTTTGCCGAGATCGCCGAGGCGGCCATCGACGCCGGGCGCATTTTCATGCCGTTGAGCGTGGGCGCATTACTGCCGCGCCTCGACCTGGTCGACCGCGCCAAGGCTACAGGTGCGCGCATCGTCGTGCCGACCGGAGCGCTCCTCGGCCTCGATGCCGTGCGCGCCGTCGCCGAGGGAACCATTCATTCCGTGCGCATGATCACGCGGAAGCCCCCGGGCGGGCTCGAGGGTGCCCCCTATCTCGTCGAGCGCGGCATCTCGCTCAAGGGCTTGAACGCGCCGCTCAAGGTCTTCGAGGGCACGGCCCGCGAGGGGGCAAAGGGCTTTCCCGCCAATGTCAATGTGGCGGCCGCCCTCTCGCTTGCCGGCATCGGGCCGGACGCGACCACGCTCGAAATCTGGGCCGACCCGGGCATCGACCGCAACACCCACCGCATCGAAGTGGATTCCGACAGCGCCCGCTTCACGCTCGAGATCGCCAACATTCCCTCATCCGACAATCCGCGCACCGGCCGCAACACGCCCTTGAGTGTCATCGCCGCGCTTCGGGGCCTAACCAGCACGCTTAAGGTCGGAACGTAACCGGGGAGAGAACCCATGGCCGAGCTCGCCTACAAGACGGCAACCGACCTCGCGGCCGACATTCGGGCGAAGCGCATCGGCGCCCTCGAACTGCTCGACCACTATCTGGCGCGCGAAGCCAAATTCAACCCTGCCCTCAACTGCATCGTGGTGAAGGACGTGGCGCGCGCCCGCGAACGGGCCAAGGCCGCCGACGCCGCCTTGGCCAAGGGCGAGGTCTGGGGGCCGCTGCATGGCGTGCCCATGACCATCAAGGAGAGCTACAACATCGCGGGCCTCCCCACGACCTGGGGCGTACCGGGGCTGCGCAATAATATGCCCATGACCAACGCCGTCATGGTCGACCGGCTGCTGGGCGCGGGCGCCATCATCTACGGCAAGACCAACGTGCCGCTGCTGCTTGCCGACTCCCAGAGCTACAACGAAATCTACGGCACCACCAACAATCCCTGGGACGTGACGCGCGTGCCGGGCGGCTCGTCGGGCGGCTCGGCCGCCGCGCTCGCCGCCGGTCTTTCGGCGCTCGACGGGGGGAGCGACATCGGTGGCTCGCTCCGCAACCCGGCGCATTATTGCGGCGTCTACGCCCATAAGCCGACCCACGGCATCGTGCCCATTCGCGGCCATGCCGCGGCCGATATCGTGGCGGTGCCCGATCTTTCGGTCGTCGGACCCATGGCGCGCTCGGCCGAGGATCTGGCCCTGGCACTCGGCATCGTTGCCGGACCCGATCTCTTGCACGCGCCGGGCTGGAAACTCGATTTGCCGGCGCCACGCGCCGAGGGCCTCAAGGGGCTTCGCGTCGCGCTTTGGGCGGACGATGCCAACGCGCCGGTCGACCGGACCGTGTCGGCGCGCATCGAGGCCGCCGTCGAAGCGCTGGCGCGCGCGGGGGCGCGGATCGACGCGAAGGCGCGCCCGGACTTCGATGCGAGCGAAGCGCACCGCGTCTATATGCGCCTCTTGCGCGCCGTCACCACCGCCCGCCAGCCGGTCGAGACCTTCGAGGCGAACAAGCGGCGGCTCGCCACCCTCTCGCCCGACGACCGGAGTTCCGCGGCCAATGCCGTGCGCGGCTCGACCCTCTATCACCGCGAATGGCTCGCCTACAACGAAGAGCGCACCCGCATGCGCTGGGCCTGGCACGCGTTCTTCAAAGATCACGATGTGCTGCTGGCGCCGGTTGGGCTGACAGCCGCCTTCCCGCATAACCAGGAGCCCGACCGGGACAAGCGGTTCCTCACCGTGAACGGCCGGCCGGTGCCTTATCAGGACCAGCTCTTCTGGGCCGGCGTTGCCACGACAGCCTATCTGCCGGCGACCTCGGCGCCCATCGGGCTCACGCCCGAGGGGCTGCCGGTCGGCCTCCAGATCGTCGGCCCCGAACTCGCCGACCGCCAAACGATCGAGGTGGCGCGCTTGCTTGCGGGTGAGATCGGCGGCTTCACCCCGCCGCCGGGATATGCGGGGGACCGGGCCGGATCGCCACAGGCGATACCGATACCGGCCGTACCCGGCGCTAGACCCGGCTCCGCCAGATAAGCGGGTCACGGCTCGAATGAAAGCACGCGATGACGTAAATCGCGTCCGGCATGGCTCGAAAGAACAACCCATACGGAAACCGACGCAGACGCGCGCGGCGCACGCCGGCAAGTATTTCGGGGAACAGCAAGGAATTCGTCGCGATCCGTTGCGCCTGAAAATCAACCTCGGCGCGAAACCGAGCGCCCAGGCCCGGTGCCGAGCCCTCATACCAGTCCTGCGCCGCGATCAATTCCAGCCGCGCGGCCGGCATGATGACAATCGGGTAGGTCAGGGCGCCCGCTTTGCGAGTTCCGCTTTCAGCTTCTCCCAGCTAACGCCTTCGGCCCGGTCGTCCTTGAAGCTGGCGAGGCGGCGCCTGAGTTCCAGGCGCTGCGCGTGTGGTGTCGACAATTCAGCGTCGCTCATGCTGTCCCATAGGTCACCGATGAGCGCCAGGCGCTCGGCCAAGGTTAGGCGGGTAATTTCGTCGCGCGTCAAGGTCGGCATGTCCCAAGGTTACCCGAAGCGGGGCCGGCTCGCCACGGGCGATCCGGCTTGCCTGGCCGGCGTGGAAATGCCAGCCTGCCGGGCAAGAACCAGTTGCTACACGTCGTAGGGAAGTCTCGCGCCGCCGAGATCGACCAAGGCCGGCCGGCGGGGCCAGCGGGCACTTTCACCATTATGCCTTGGGGAAGGGAACCGATCATGAGCCGCGCTTACAATTGCATCGACGCCGATGGGCATATCCTGGAGCCCCTGGAACTCTGGAAAGATTACATGGACCCGAAATACCGGGACCATGCGCCGCGCCTGGTGCTCGACAAGAATGGCAAGGAGCGCCTCCTGATCGGCGAGAAATTGCTGGGGAGCGAAAAGGGCCTCGGCGCCATCGGCGCCGTCGGTGCCCGTGACGGCGTCGTCGTCGATGACACCATGGCTTACAAGGATGGCCGCAAGGGCGGCTTCGACCCACATGCGCGCATCCCCGACATGGACCTGGACGGCATCGACGCCGTCTACCTCTATCCCTCCATCGGCTTGTTCGCGGGCGCGGTCGAAGACCCGGACATCTCCGCCGCCATCTGCCGGGCCTATAACACCTGGCTCGCCGACTATTGCAAGCCCTATCCCGATCGCCTGTTCGGCATCGCCATGGTGCCGCTGCAATCGGTCGAGCATGCCATCGCCGAGATGAAATATGCGCATGAACGCCTCGGCATGACCGGTGTGTTCATCCGCCCCAATCCCTACAACAACAAAATGATCCACCATCCGCACTATGAGCCGTTCTGGACCGCGGTCGAAGCGATGGACGTGGCCGTCGGCTTCCATGAAGGCGGCAACAGCGGCATGACGCAGGTGGGCATGGACCGGTTCGAAACCCGGGGCGCCCGCCATATCGTGACCCACACCATGGAAATGATGATGGCCTCTCTCGCCATGATCTGGGGCGGTGTGTGCGACCGGCACAAGAAGCTGCGCATCGGCTTCCTCGAATCCGGCGGCGGCTGGATCGTGCCCTGGCTCGAACGTATGGACCGGCATTTCGACGACAAGGGCTTCAACGATTCGGGGCTGTCGATGCGCCCGAGCGAGATTTTCCAGCGCAATTGCTGGATCTCCTTCGAGCCGGTGGAAGGCAGCCTCCGGGTGCTGGCCGACTATATCGGCCCGCACAAGATCCTCTGGGCGACCGACTATCCGCACCCCGACGGCTTCTTCCCCGGTGCCCCCGACATGGTGCGCCAGAAGCTCGCCGGCTTGTCGGAGGCCACCCGCCAGCAAGTGATGGCGGGCGGCGCCAAGGGCTTCTACAAGCTGCACTGAGCGCGCCCCTCACCCGTCTCGCGCTGCTCGACTCCCTCTCCCCATGTGGGGAGAGGGTCGGGGTGAGGGGAGGCTGAGAGGATGCCGCCCCGCTACAGATCGCGCGAGATGACCCGGTCGGGGCCGCCGATATAGGCGCGGTTCCAGGTCGGGCTGATGACCAGCTCGTTGATGCAGACATGGCTAGGCATGCGGGCTACGAACAGGATCGCCTCGCCCATGTCCGCCATCTGCACCATGCGGTCGCGCTCTTCCTTGGGCGGCGGCATTGGGCGCCGGTCCAGAATGGGTGTCGCCACCTCGGCCGGGCAGATGACGCAGGCGCGAATGCCGTAATGGCAATTCTCGATGTTGATGCTATCGCTCATGGCGTTCATGGCGTGCTTCGCCGCCGTGTAGGGCACGCCCGAGACATAGCCCACATGCTTGCCCGACCAGGACGAGATCGAGACGATCAGCCCGTCGCGCTGGGCGCGCATGATGGGCATCACCGCCGCCGCCGTATAGAAGGCGCCGTTGAGATTGACCTCGATCACCTTGGTCCAGGACTCGGGCGTCATGTCTGACCAATGGCGATTGCGCATGTTGATGCCGGCGCTGTTCACCAAAATGTCGATCCGGCCATGGCGCTTGACGATGCGGTCGACGGTCGCCGCGACGTCGGCGACGCTGGCGACGTCGGTCACATCGACGATCGCCGCCCCACCCGCCTTTTCGATCAGCATTGCGGTCTCGTCCAGGGGCTCGCGCCGCCGGCCCGAGAGGATCACCGTCGCCCCCGCCTCGGCGAGCTTCAAGGCGCCGCCCTGGCCGATGCCAGTGCCGGCGCCCAATATCCACGCCACCTTGCCCTTGATGGATTGCATGCCGTTTCTCCCTATTTGCTTGTCGTGTTGAGTTCGACGATGCGCGCCAGGATGGCGGCGTGGGACTTCATGCCGTTTTCGTAGCAGCGGAGTTCGAACTTCTCATTGGGCGAATGGATCAGATCGTCTTCGAGGCCGAAGCCGACCAGGAGCGAATCCATGCCCAAATATTGTTGGATCATGCCGACCGCCGGCACCGCGCCGCCGCAGCCGATCAACACCGCGTCCCGACCATAGATGTCGGCGAGGCCGCGGCGGGCGGCACCGAGAAAGGCCGACTCCGCCGGCACGCGCACGGCGGGCGAGCCGCCGCTCGTCTCGAACGCCCAGCGGCCGTCGGCGGGCGTGCGCGCCTCGAAGAACGCCCTGATGCCGGCCAGGATCTTCTTGGGGTCCTGGCCCGCCACCAGGCGGCAAGAGAACTTGGCAGATGCGTGACTGGCGATGACGGTCTTGAATCCGGCCCCGGTATAGCCGCCCCAGATGCCATTCAAGTCACAGGTGGGCCTGGACCATATGCGCTCCAGCACCGAGCGGCCAGCCTCGCCCGTGGGCGTCTTTAAGCCGGCACCCGCGAGGAACTCTTGCTCGCTGAAGCCGAGTCGGTTCCACGCCGCCAGCTCGTCCGGGTGGGGCTCGCGCACATCGTCGTAGAAGGCCGGAAACCGGACGCGGCCCTGGTCGTCATGGATCTGGCCGAGCACGCGGGTCAAGGCGTTGATGGGGTTGAGCACGGCGCCGCCATACATGCCGGAATGCAGATCGTGGCTCGGCCCGTGCAAGGTGACTTCGACGGAGACGATGCCGCGCAGCATGGTGGTGATGGCCGGCTGGTCGATCGTCCAACTGTTGGTGTCCGAAACAATGCACACGTCGGCCAAGAGCTCATCCCGGTTGGCCCGCACAAAACCGGCGAAGCTCGGGCTGCCGGTTTCTTCCTCGCCCTCGATCAGCATGGTGATCTGACAGGGGAGCGTGCCATGCACGGCGACCCAGGCGCGCAGCGCCTCGACGATGGCCATGAGCTGGCCCTTATTGTCGACCGCGCCCCGCGCCACCACCCGCTTGCCATGGGGTCCGTCGACGATCTGGGGCTCGAAGGGCCGCGCCCGCCAGAGGTCCAGGGGATCGGGCGGCTGCACGTCGTAATGCCCGTAATAGAGGAGATGCGGACCCGCCCCGGTACCGGGCCCCGGATGATGTGCCACCAGCATGGGATGGCCCGGCGTGTCGCGGAGGCTCGCCTCGAAGCCGATCGCGACAAGCTGGTCGACGACCCATTGGCCGGCGCGCCGCGTCTCGGCCTTAAAGGCAGGATCGGTGCTGATGCTCGGGATGCGCAGCAGTTCCTCGAGCCGGCCGACGGCCGCCGGGAAGTCGACATCGAGGCGGGCAAGCACGGGATCGAGCAGGGACATTGCAACGCTACTCCAATAAGGCGGTCGCCCAGTATCGCACTCCCAGAGGGCCGGCGCAGCCGCTTGCGCATAAAGGGGACGGCCGGCACACTCCCGGCTGACAACAATATCAACGCGGGGAAGGAATAGCCCAATGGCTGAGAAGATCATGGTCGGCGACCTGGTTGCCGAGTTCCTGCAACAAGTCGGCGTGAACACCGCGTTCGGCGTGATTTCGGTCCACAACATCCCGATGCTGGACGGCATCGGCCGGCGCAACGCCATTCGTTTTGTCATGGCGCGGGGCGAGGCGGGCGGCGGCCACATGGCCGATGCCTATGCCCGGGTGAGCGGCAATCTGGGCGTGCTCTTCACCAGCACCGGCCCCGGTGCCGCCAATGCCTGCGGCGCCCTGGTCGAGGCGCGCTTCGCCGGCAGCTCGGTGCTGCACATTACCGGCCAGACGGCGACCGGCAATATCGACCGCGCCCAAGGCTCGGTGCACGACGTCTACGACCAGCTCGGCATGCTGAAATCGGTCTCCAAGGCGGCTTACCGGGTCCGGAGCGCCGATAGTGCCTTGGGCGTCCTGACCCAGGCGGCGACCGAGGCGCTGACGCCGCCGACCGGACCCGTCAGCGTCGAGATCCCGATCGACATCCAGCGCACCCTCATCGACCGGCCGCCATCGCTCGAGAGCCTCGCCCTGCCGGTGCCACCGCCGAAGCCCGTCCCCGCCGCCGCGCTCGAGGCCATGGTGGAGATACTGGCCAAGGCCAAGCGGCCGATGCTCTGGTGCGGCAGCGGCGCCCGCCATGCGGGCGAGGCCGTCAAGCGTCTCGCCGAGATGGGGGTGGGCATCGTCACAAGCTGGGCCGGCCGCGGCGTGCTCTCCGAGGACCATCCCATGACCCTGGGCGGCAACAACGGCACCAACACGCCCTTGGTCGAGAAATTCTACGAAACGGTCGACGTGATGGTGGTGGCGGGCTCGCGTCTGCGCGGCCATGAAACCCGCGACATGACGATGCCGCTGCCAAGACGCCTCATCCATATCGACGTCGACCCGACGGCAAACGGCCGCACCTATGCAAGCGAGCTGTTCGTCTCGGCCGACAGCAAGGTGGCGCTCGACGCCCTTGCCGAGCGCCTCACGGGCCGCCTCAAGGTCGAGCCGGGTTTCCCCGACGAGATCAAGAAGCTCAAGGCCGAGACCATGGCGGCCTTCAAGGCTGGGCTCGGCGCCTACTCGACGTTTCCGGAGCAGCTTCGCGCGGCGCTGCCGCGGGATGCCATTTTCGTGCGCGACATCACGCTCTCCAACAGCACTTGGGGCCACCGCCTGTTCCCGCTCTACGGGCCACGCGACAGCGTCTATCCGGTGGGGGCGGCGATCGGCCCGGGCCTGCATCTCGGCATTGGCGCCAGCCTCGCCGCAAAGGGCCGCAAGGTGGTGGCGATGTGCGGCGATGGCGGCTTCTTCCTCAACATCAGCGAGATCTGGACCGCCGTGCAGGAGAAGGCGGACATCTGCTTCATCGTCATGAACGACAAGGGCTACGGCGTCATCAAGCATATCCAGGACGCCCTCTATGGCGGCCGGCATTTCTTCGGCGACCTCCATAGCCCGCCGCTCGAGAAGCTCACCGGCATCTCGGGCATCGCCTTCGAGCGCGTGGCCAAGGCGGAAGAGTTCGGCTCGGCGGTCCAGCGGGCGGTGGCGGTGAAGGGGCCGTCGCTGGTCGAGGTCGACATGAACGCGATCGGCGAGTTCCCGCGCTACTTCCAGCCGCCGCCCTACGCCCAGAAGGCGAAGGCATGAGGGCAGAGGTCGCTGTCAAAGAGGACACGGCGTTCGGGACCGGGATCCGGGAACACTTCAATCTGGAACCCGGCACCCGGCATCTGAACCATGGCTCCTACGGCGCCGTGCCGAAGCTTGTGAGGGCGGCCGAGGAAGGCTGGCGGGATCGCCTGGAGGCGAACCCGACACGCTTCTTTGCGGACGAACTTCGCCCAGGGCTCCGGGCCGCGGCCGCCATCGTGGCGGACGAACTTGGCGGCGGGCGCGAGGATTGGGTCTTCGTCGAGAACGCGACGACCGCCGTCAACGCGGTGGTCGCCAGCCTCCGTCTCTCGCCTGGCGACGAGCTGCTGACGACGGGCCATGTCTATGGCGCTGTGCGCAATACCTTAGGCTATCACGCGGCGCGGGCCGGGGCGCGCGTGGTCGAGGCGGTAATGCCGGTGCCGATCACGAGCGGGGATGACGTGGTCGAGGCTGTTCGCCAAGCGCTCTCGCCGCGCACGGTCTTTGCCGTCTTCGATCATGTGACGTCGGCGAGCGCCGCCCTGCTTCCGATCGTGGAACTCGCGCGCATGTGCCGGCAAGCGGGCGTGCCGGTGATGATCGATGGTGCCCATGCGCCCGGCATGCTGACGCTCGATGTGCCCACGCTCGGCGTCGACTGGTACACGGGCAACGCCCATAAATGGCTGTTCGCGCCGCGTGGCGCGGGCTTGCTCTGGACGGCGCCCGAGCGTCAGGCCATGACCCACCCAACCGTCATTTCCCATGGCCTCGGCCAAGGCTATGTCGCGGAGTTCGACTATACCGGCACCCGCGATCCCTCCGCGTGGCTCTCTGTGCCGGACGGCATCCACTTCCATCGCGCACTCGGGAGCGAGCGCGTGCGCGACCATAATCGGGGCTTGGCATTCGCCGCCGGGCATCTTCTCGCCGAGGCGTTCGGCACGGAACTGGCGGCGCCTCCCGCCATGCTCGGCGCCATGGCAAGCGTGCGTCTGCCGGCCGGCGTCGAGAGCGAGGGCCTGCGCCTCCGCCTTCGGCGGGACGATGGCATCGAGGCGGTCGTGCATCGCATCGGCGATGCGGGCTGGGTGCGCGTCTCGGCCCAGGTCTACAATGAACTCGGCGAGTACCACATTTTCGCCAACGCAATCCTGCTTCGGCAGCTGCGCAACAATTGAAGAAAGGCGACGGCCATGGGTGTTCTCCGCTTCCTGCTGCCAGCCCTCGCCCTGATGGCCATGGTGTCGAGCGAGGCCGGTGCCCAGGGCAAGGACTCTGCGGTGCAGCTTCTCAAGGTGATCGGCGCCAAGGATGAGACGGTCATCGGCGCGACCAAGGAAGACGCGGAACGGCACGGTGCCGCCAACGCGCTCGAAGCTATCGCCCGGGAGTTGGAGAAAGTGAGCCATATGGTGGTTTGGCAATATGCCGTCCGGCGAACCGCCAGCGGCGCCAGCGAATATGCCGCGTTTCGCCGCGTCGCCCTCTTCAAGCAGGGCGTCCTGCGCATCGAGCCCATGACCACCGACTTCGAGATCCAGCCGCCGCCCAAATAGCTCCGGCTCTTGGCGGCACGCCCATGGCCATTCCTTGACCGGTTTCGGGGCGGCGATTATGTTGCGGCGCACAAGAGCCCCCATGCCGGCGCGCCCGTAGCACGGGGCGGGAGTGCGGCTGATGGCGACCGGCCAGGCGAACGCGAGTTTCCAAGGACTGATTCTGAGGCTTCAGGCGTTCTGGGCGGCCCAGGGTTGCGCCATCCTGCAACCCTATGACCTGGAGGTCGGCGCCGGCACCTTTCATCCGGCGACGACGCTGCGCGCCCTCGGCTCCCGGCCGTGGCGGGCGGCCTATGTACAACCCTCGCGCCGCCCGAAGGATGGGCGCTATGGCGAGAACCCCAACCGGCTACAGCACTATTACCAGTTTCAGGTCATCATGAAGCCGTCACCGGCCGACAGTCAGGACCTCTATCTCGCCAGCCTCGCCGAACTCGGCATCGACAGCCACCGGCACGATATCCGTTTCGTCGAGGACGATTGGGAGAGCCCCACCCTCGGCGCCTGGGGCCTCGGATGGGAAGTCTGGTGCGACGGCATGGAAGTCAGCCAGTACACCTATTTCCAGCAGGTGGGCGGCTTCGACTGCAATCCGGTCGCGGTCGAAATGACCTACGGTCTCGAACGGCTCGCCATGTATATCCAGGGCGTGGACAGCGTCTACGACCTCGACTTCTCGGGCGCGGGCCTGACCTATGGCGACGTGTTCCAGCAGGCCGAGCGCGAGTTCTCGGCCTATAATTTCGAGCATGCCGACACGGGCGTTCTGTTCCGCCATTTCACGGATGCCGAAGCCCAGTGCCAGCATCTGATCGGCGCCGACTTGGCGTTGCCCGCCTATGACCAGTGCATCAAGGCGAGTCATACATTCAATCTGCTGGACGCGCGCGGTGTCATCAGCGTGACAGAGCGCGCGGCCTATATCGGTCGCGTCCGGGCGCTGGCGCGCGGTTGCGCCGAGGCGTGGCTTAAGTCCCAGGGCGAGCTGCCCACCCAACTGGCCCCCTGAGCGATGAGCGAGCTTCTGGTCGAACTGTTCTCCGAGGAGATCCCGGCACGCATGCAGGGACGCGCCGCCGAGGCGTTCAAGCTGGCGCTCGCCGCCGAACTCGACACGGCGCTCCTCTCCCACGACCCGGTCGAGGCCCATGCCACGCCGCGCCGCCTGGCGCTCTCGGTCGCCGGATTGCCGGAGCGGCAACCCGACAACCGGACCGAGCGGCGCGGACCCCGGGTTGGCGCACCCCCTCAGGCTGTGCGCGGCTTCGTCAAATCGCTCGGCGTGCCGGCAGCCACCGTCGATCGTCTCTCGGACGACGACATGGCGACCTATTTCGCACCGGCGCACGCGCCGTTGAAGATGGTCGCCGAATCGGGCCAGCCGCTCGCGGTTAGCCTCGCCATCACCGGCACGGAAAAGGCCCGTTATTACACGGCGACCGTGACCGCCGGCGGACGACCGCTGGCGATCGTCCTCCCGGCGCTCATCAATGCCGCCATCGGCAAGATTCCATGGCCCAAATCCATGCGCTGGGCCGATTCGACCGCGCGCTATGTCCGCCCACTGCACGGCATATTGGCGATCCTCGACGGCCGCTCCCTGATCGGCGCCTACCCGGTCGGAGGCGTCATCGGCGCGCTGGCCTACGGCAACCGGACGCGCGGTCATCGCTTCCTCTCACCGAACCCGTTCCCGGTCGCGGGCTTCGCCGATTACCGGGAAAAGCTGCGGGCGGCCCATGTCGTGCTCGACGCGGCCGAACGCCGGCGGATCATCGAGGACGAACTCCGGCACCTCGCCACCGCCGAGGGCCTCACCCTAAGTGACGATCCGGCGCTGGTTGAGGAAGTGGCGGGACTGATTGAATGGCCGGTGGCGATGCTGGGGCGGATCGACGGGCGCTTCATGAGCGTGCCGCCCGAAGTTCTGGTCACCGCCATGCGCGTGCACCAGAAATATTTTGCCCTCCGTGATGGCCAGGGCCGGTTGGCGCCACGCTTTGGGCTGGTGGCGAACATGGTAGCCGAGGATGGCGGCGCCACGATTCGGGCCGGCAATGAGCGGGTCCTCAGCGCCCGGCTCTCCGATGCAAAGTTCTTCTGGGACCAGGATCGGCGTACCCGCCTGGCGGAGCGCCTGCCGGCCCTCGATCCCGTGGTGTTTCATGCCCGGCTCGGCAGCGTGGCGGCGAAGGCGCGCCGCCTTGAAGCGCTCGCCGGCTGGCTCGCGGCCCGCGTCCCGGGCGCCGATCCGGAGCTGGCGCGCGGCGCGGCGCTCCTGGCGAAGGCCGATCTCTCGACCGGCATGGTCGGCGAGTTTCCCGAGCTCCAAGGCGTCATGGGCCGCTATTACGCGGCAGAGGACGGCCTACCCCAGCCGGTCGCGGACGCGATCGGCGACCATTATGCGCCCGCGGGCCCCGCCGATCGCTGTCCCACGGCGCCGCTTTCGGTCGCCGTCGCACTTGCCGACAAGCTCGACACACTGGCGGGCTTCTTCGCCATCGACGAGAAGCCGACCGGCTCGCGCGATCCCTTCGCGCTTCGCCGCGCGGCACTTGGCGCCATCCGCCTCATCCTGGAGAACGGGCTCGCTTTGCCGCTCCGCGCGTCGTTCGCCCAGGCGCTCGGTGGCTATGACACGACCGTGCCGGGCTTTCGCGACGGGATGCCGGCCGGGCGCTCGGAAGCCGCCATTATCGGCGAGCTGCTCGACTTCTTCGTCGATCGCCTCAAGGTACATCTGCGCGAGGCCGGCATTCGCCATGACCTGATCACGGCGGTGTTCGCCCTCGGCGACGAGGACGACCTGGTTCGACTACTCGCCCGCGTGCGCGCTCTCAATGATTTTGTGAGCAGCGCCGCCGGCGCCGACCTGTTAACCGCCTTCCGGCGCGCCCACAACATTGTCGGCATCGAAGAAAAGAAGGACGGCGCCGACTATCGTGGCGAGCCGGACGACACGCTGCTTCGAGAACCACAGGAAAATACGTTGCATAGTGTCTTGGCTGAAACGGCCGCGACGAGCTGGGAGAAGCTTAGCCATGGGTACTTTGGCGAGGCGATGTCGGCGCTCGCGACATTGCGCGACCCGGTCGACCAGTTCTTCTCGACAGTGACCGTGAACGTCGCCGACGCGGGATTGCGCGCCAATCGTTTGCGGCTCTTGGCGAAACTGAGTGCCACGTTCCGCCGAGTGGCCGATTTTTCCGAGATCGAAGGGTAGAGCGCGGCATGGCCAAGTGGACCTATGGTTTTGGCGATGGCGCGGCCGAGGGCGGCGCCCATATGCGCGATCTCCTGGGTGGCAAGGGCGCCAATCTCGCCGAGATGAGCGTGCTGGGCCTGCCGGTGCCGCCTGGCTTCACCATCACGAGCGAGGTCTGCAACCACTTCTACGCTAACGGCGAGACCTATCCGGCGGACTTGCGCGCCGAGGTCGATGGCGCGCTCGGCCAGGTGGAGAAGACCGCCGGGCGGCGTTTTGGCGATCCGGGACTACCGCTGCTCGTCGCCGTGCGCTCCGGTGCCCGCGCCTCGATGCCCGGCATGATGGACACGGTTCTCAACCTCGGCCTCAACGAGGCCACGGTCGAAGGGCTCGCCGCCCTGACCCGGAACGACCGGTTCGCCTATGACAGCTATCGACGCTTCATCCAGATGTACAGCAACGTAGTCCTGGGTGTGGATCATTCGGCGTTCGAGGAGCTGATCGACCACCGCAAGGAAGACAAGGGGGTGAGCCGCGACACCGATCTCGACGGCAACGACTGGCGGCGGTTGGTCGGGTCCTTCAAGCGGCGGGTCCAGGAGGAAACCGGAAAGCCCTTCCCGGAGGACCCCCTGGAGCAGCTCTGGGGCGCCGTTGGCGCCGTCTTCAATAGCTGGATGAACCAGCGCGCCATCACCTATCGCCGCCTCAACGACATTCCCGAGAGCTGGGGCACGGCCGTTACCGTCCAGGCCATGGTGTTCGGCAATCTGGGCGAGACGAGTGCGACCGGCGTCGCCTTCACCCGCAACCCATCGACCGGTGTGGCCGAAGTCTATGGCGAGTTTCTGGTCAATGCCCAGGGCGAGGATGTGGTGGCCGGCATTCGTACCCCGCAATCGCTGACCAAGGCCGGCAAGGCCGCCAACCGCTCGCGCATGCCGGCCATGGAAGAAGCGATGCCCGAGGTCTACGGCCAGCTCGTCGACATCCAGCATCGCCTCGAAGCCCATTACCGCGATATGCAAGATATCGAGTTCACAGTCGAGGCCGGGCGCCTCTGGATGTTGCAGACGCGCGGCGGCAAGCGCACCGCGGCGGCGGCCATGCGCATCGCCGTCGACCTGGTCCGCGAGGGCGTGATCGACGAGGCCGAAGCGATCAGGCGGATCGAGCCCAGCTCCCTCGACCAGCTCCTGCACCCGACCCTCGACCCGACAGCGCCGCGCACCGTGCTGGCGCGGGGCCTGCCGGCATCGCCCGGCGCCGTCTCCGGTCGCGTCGCTTTCAATGCCGAGGAAGCCGAGACCCTGGCGCATCAGGATGTGAGCGTCATCCTGGTCCGGGTCGAGACCAGCCCCGAAGATATCCACGGCATGCACGCGGCACGTGGCATTCTCACCACCCGTGGCGGCATGACCAGCCACGCCGCGGTGGTGGCGCGCGGCATGGGCCGCGCCTGCGTCGTCGGCGCCGGCGACCTCCGCATCGACTATGGCAAGCAACAGTTCACCGCCCGCGATCGCTTGGTGAAGGCAGGCGACATCATCACCATCGACGGCGCCACCGGCGAGATCATGCTGGGCGAGGTGGCGACGATCGAGCCGGCGGTCTCGGCGGATTTCGAGCTGCTGATGGTCTGGGCCGACCGTTTCCGGCGGCTCGCCGTCAGGGCCAATGCCGAGACACCGGGCGATGCCCTAACCGCGCGCCGTTTCGGCGCCGAGGGGATCGGGCTTTGCCGCACCGAGCACATGTTCTTCGACGCCGAACGCATCGTGGCCGTCCGCGAGATGATCCTGGCCGATGGCGAGCCCGGACGCCGGGCGGCGCTCGCCAAGCTTCTCGATATGCAGCGCGGCGACTTCGTGGCCCTCTTCGCCATCATGGCCGGCCTGCCGGTGACGATCCGCCTCCTCGATCCGCCGCTGCACGAATTTCTGCCTCACGGCGAGGCCGAGCAAGCGGAAGTGGCGCGCGTGACGGGCCGCACCCTGGAGGAAGTCCGCCATCGCACCCGGGCACTCGGCGAGAGCAATCCCATGCTCGGTCATCGCGGCTGCCGGCTCGGCGTCTCCTATCCCGAGATCTACGAGATGCAGGCCCGCGCCATCTTCGAAGCGATGGTGGCCGCGCGGTCGACAGCCGATGCGGCGGTGACAGTGGAGATCATGGTGCCGCTGGTCGCGACCCGGATCGAACTCACCTTGATGAAGGCGGTCATCGACCGGGTGGCCGGCGAGGTCGCGGGCGAGGCCGGGGCCCGGCTCGACTATTCGGTCGGCACCATGATCGAGCTGCCCAGGGCGGCGCTCCGTGCGGGCGACATCGCCGCCGAGGCCGAGTTCTTCAGCTTCGGGACCAACGATCTGACCCAGACCACATTCGGCATCTCGCGCGACGATGCGGGCAGCTTTCTCGAGACCTATCGCCAGCGCGGAATCATCGAGAAGGATCCATTCGTCAACCTGGACATCGAAGGGGTCGGCGAACTGATCCTAATCGCCGTCGAACGCGGCCGGCGGACGCGGCCCACCCTCAAGCTCGGCATCTGTGGCGAGCATGGCGGCGACCCGGATTCGATCCATTTCTGCCACAAGGCCGGGCTCGACTATGTCTCCTGCTCGCCCTACCGGGTGCCGATCGCGCGCCTCGCCGCCGCCCAGGCGGCGCTTGCCGAGGCCGATTCGCCGGAAGTCGCCAGCCGCGAATAGAGGATGGGACGGCGCGTCCGGTTGGCGTGACCTGCCGCCAAGACGCCGTTGCAAAGTAGGGAGAGAAATTCACCCGGCAGCGGTTGCGCCGAGGGAAAGCCCGAGCTGGTCCTGGTAAATCGCCGTCTCGTCGTCACTTCGTATCCCTCCGTTACCCGGCGGAATACACCTTAACGACCTGTCCGATTTTCTGGGACCACCTCAACCGTCTGGTTGGCGGCGCCGACTTGTGACACCATATGTCCCTGCGACATGATCGCTTGGGTCGACATGAACGGCACGGTTCGTTGGACGGGTGGCATCGGGATTGGTGCCCTGCTGATGGCGGGCTTCTATCTCTGGGCCGTGCGGGGTCCGGCCATCCTGCTGGACATCGGCAATTTCTTCTGCCTGTAGCCGCCGCCATGCGTACGCTTGGCCTGGCCATCCTGCTGGTCTCGGCGGCATGCGCGCTTTCCGCCCCGGCCAGCGGGTCGACCGTGTTCGCCGCTGTCAGCCTCACCGAGGCCTTGGAAGAAATCGGCGCGCTCTACCGGCGGGAGAGCGGCGATCCGGTGCGCTTTTCCTTTGCCGCCAGTTCGTCGCTCGCCCGCCAGATCGAGCTCGGCGCCCGGGCCGACATCTTCGTCTCCGCCGACGAGGCCTGGATGGACTATCTGGTGGCCCGTCGGCTGGTGCTGGCGGCGACTCGCACCAGCAACCTCTCCAACCGCCTGGTGCTGGTGGCGCCCCGCGACCTGGCCCGGCCCATGGCCATGGTGCCGCGCCTGGCATTGGCCGAGCGGCTCGGTCGCGACTGGTTGGCGATAGGCGACCCTGCGCATGTGCCGGCCGGCCGCTATGCGCGCGCGGCCCTAAATTCCCTGGGCGTCTGGCTCGAATTGGCCCACCGGCTTGCGCCGGCCGACAGTGTGCGCATGGCGCTGGCCCTGGTGCAGCGCGGCGAAGCGCCCCTCGGCATCGTCTATGCGAGCGACGCCGCCGCGGCACCGGGCGTCGCCGTGATCGGCATCTTCCCGACGGAGAGCCACCCTCGGATTCGCTATCCCATGGCGATCGTGGCCGGACACGACGGCCCCGCCGCCCGAGCCTTGCTCGCATTCCTTGACGGGCCGGCGCCAATCGGCATCTATCGCAAGCATGGCTTCATCATCGAGGATTGACGGTCTCTATTTCGGTTCGCCGGCGCCCTGCTTGGCGCCGTGAGCCCGTTTCCAACCCCGGCCGAGATCGAGGCCATCTGGCTTAGCCTCCGCGTGGCCCTCATTGCCGTCACCCTCAGCCTGCCCTTCGCCATCGCCGTGGCACTCCTCCTCGCCAGGTGCCACTTCTGGGGTCGGACGCTGGTCGACGGCCTGGTTCACCTGCCCCTCGTCCTGCCGCCGGTCGTGGTCGGCTATCTCCTGCTGCTCACCTTCGGCGCGCGCGGACCGATCGGCGCCTGGCTCGATGCCACCTTTGGCTTTCGCCTCATCTTCACCGCCGAGGGTGCCGCGCTGGCGGCGGCGGTGATGGCCTTTCCCCTGATGGTACGCGCCATCCGGCTCGCCATCGAAGCGATCGACCGGGGCTTGGAAGCGGCCGCCCGCACGCTTGGCGCAGGTCCCTTCGACCGCTTCTGCTCGATCACCCTTCCCCTGATGCTGCCGGGAATCCTCTCGGCGACCATCCTCGCCTTCGCCGCCAGCCTCGGCGAGCTCGGCGCCACCATTACCTTCGTCTCCAACATTCCGGGCGAGACCCGGACCCTGCCGCTTGCCATCTACACCGCGACCCAGACCCCAGGCGGCGACGCGGTGGCGGCCAGGCTCGTTACCATCTCCTTCGTCCTCTCGCTCGGCGCGCTGCTGCTCGCGGAGATCGTGGCCCGGCGCCTCAGCCGGATGATCGGCCGTTAAGTGACGTTGGACGTCGCCATTGCGCACCGGATCGGCCCGTTCCACCTGGACGTGGCTTTCCAGGCGCCGAGCCGGGGGGTGACCGCGCTCTTTGGCCGCTCGGGCTCGGGCAAGACCTCGCTCGTCAACACGATTGCCGGACTGATCCGCCCGGAGAGGGGCCATGTCCGCCTCGACGGTCGTGTCTTCCTCGACCGGGCGGCCGGGATCGAGTTGCCGGTCGAGCGGCGGCGGATCGGCTATGTGTTCCAGGACGCGCGTCTCTTTCCGCACATGACGGTTCAGGCCAACCTCGCCTATGGCTATCGGCGCGTGGCAGAGGCCGAGCGGCGCATCGCCATGGCGGCGATGATCGACCTGCTCGACCTCGGGCCGTTCCTCGACCGGCGGCCGCGCACGCTCTCGGGCGGCGAGCGTCAGCGCGTGGCGCTCGGCCGGGCACTCCTTGCCCAACCACGGCGCCTGTTGATGGACGAGCCCTTGGCCTCCCTCGACGGCCCACGCAAGGCCGAACTGCTGCCCTATATCGAGCGCCTTTCGAGCGAGCTCGCGCTCCCCATCGTCTATGTGAGCCACGCCCTCGATGAAGTGGTGCGGCTGGCGGACAACATGCTGCTGCTCGAGGCCGGCCGGGTCAGGGCGTTCGGGCCTGTCGCCGAGATCGTCGGCCAATTGGGCCAGGGGCCGCTCGAAGCGGAGAGCGAGCCGGGTGCCGTCCTCCAAGGCCATGTGTTGAGCCATGAGCCCGACTTCGACTTAACCCATGTGGCCCTTGCCGGCATGCGGGCGCCCGAGGGCCAGATGCATATCGCTGCCCTGCCACACGCGCCCCGCACCGCCATTCGCCTGCATGTGCTGGCCCGCGACGTGATCGTCGCGACCGCGCGGCCGACGGGCTTGAGCGTGCAGAACATTCTGCCCGGCAATGTCCGCGAAATCTTGCCGCAAGCCGGTCCCTTCGCCCTCGTCGCGATCGACATTGGCGGCCAGCGCCTGCTGGCGCGCCTCACCCGCCAGTCCGTGGTCAGGCTGGGCCTGACACCGGGCGCCAGCGTCTACGCGCTGGTGAAGACGGCAGCACTTGCCCGCGACGGGCTGGGCGACTAGCGGGCGAGCCTTCCCTCCACGAGCTGCGTCCAGTAGCTGGCGCCCAAGGGCAGGATGGCGTCGTTGAAGTCGTAATGGGGATTGTGCACCGGGCAGCTTCCGGGCTCGCCCTGGCCGCCATTGCCGATGAAGATAAAGGCACCCGGCCGCTGGTTCAGCATGAGGGAGAAATCTTCCGAGGCCGAGACCAGCTCGCCATCGCGGTTGACCTTGCCCTCGCCCACGACCCGTGCCGCCATGTCGCCGGCAAAGATTGTTTCCTTCTCGTGATTGACGAGCGGCGGGAAGGTGGGGCGGAAATCCAGGTTCGCGGTGGCGCCGAAGGCCGCGGCTACCCCCTCGGCGATGCGCCGCATGGCGGGGCCGATCGCGTCCAGTACGGGTGCGGCAAAGGCGCGCGCGGTGCCGGCGAGGGTCACGGAATCCGGAATGACATTATAGGCGTCGCCGCCATGGAACTTGGTGACGCTGACCACCGCCGCCTCGATCGGCGAGACGTTGCGGCTGACGATGCTCTGCAACGCGTTCACCACCTGGGCCGCCACCAGGATCGGGTCGATGCCCTCCTGGGGCTTGGCGCCATGGGCGCCCTTGCCGGTGATGGTGATATCGAACAAGGCGCCGCCCGCCATCATCGGCCCCGGCCGGAGCGCAAACTGGCCGATGGGCAGGCCCGGCGCATTGTGCATGCCGAACACGACGTCGCACGGGAAGCTCTCGAATAGGCCCTGTTCGACCATGGCCTTGGCACCGCCAAGCCCCTCTTCGGCGGGCTGGAAGATGAAATGCACCGTGCCGTCGAAGTTCCGGGTCTCGGCCAGATAGCGGGCGGCACCCAGCAGCATGGTGGTGTGGCCGTCATGGCCGCAGGCATGCATCCGGCCGGGGTTCTGGGAGGCGTGCGGAAAGTCGTTATGCTCGTCCATGGGCAAGGCGTCCATGTCGGCGCGAAGCCCGATGGTGCGCCCGCTGGTGCCGCTCCGAAGCACGCCCACGACGCCGGTGCCGCCCAGGCCCCGATGCACCTCGATGCCGAAGGAGGCGAGCTTGCTTGCTACCACCTCGGAGGTTCGATGTTCCTCGAAACCGATCTCCGGATGGGCATGCAGGTCCTGGCGCCACTCGGTCAAATCGGCGTGGAAATCGGCGATGCGGTTGACAATCGGCATGAAACGGCTCCTCACAAGCAAGTCTGTCCCCAGCCAGGATAGCAGGTCGGGCCGGGATCGCCACGCGCACCTTGACGCCCCGGCGCCGGCTCCCTAGCTTTAATTTCACATAGTGAAATGGAAGGAATCCCATGGCGACCAAGCCCGTCACCGATGCGAGCTTCGAACAGGACGTCCTCAAATCCGAGACGCCCGTGCTGGTCGACTTCTGGGCCGAATGGTGTCAACCCTGCAAGCAAATCGCGCCTTCGCTTGAAGCGTTGGCGGAGGAGCTTGGCGATCGTGTGCGGATCGTGAAGCTCAACATCGACGAGAACGCCAAGGCGCCCTCGCAATATGGCGTGCGCGGCATCCCGACGCTGATGCTGTTCAAGAACGGCCAGGTGGCGGCGATGAAGGTGGGTGCGGCGCCCAAGAGCCAGCTCGCGCAATGGCTCGAGTCGGCGCTCTAAATCATCCGTTTTCGGCCAGCACCGCGTTGCCGGCGAGATAAAGCGAGCCGCAGATCAAGAGGCGGGCCGGCGCCGGCGCCCCGGCCGTGATTTCGCCAAGGGCCGCGGCGACGCTCGCGGCCGGACGCGCGTCGAGGCCGACGGAACTGGCGGCCGCGGCCAATTCCGTCGCGTCGAGGGCGGCGGGGGCGTTCGGCACCGTGACCGCGCGCATGAGGCCGCCCGCGAGCGCCGGCGCCAATAGGCGGAAAAATTCCGCCGCGTCCTTGGTCGCCTGCATGCCGACGATCAGATGCACCGGCCGATCGCGCCAGCCGGCCAAAAAGTCCGCCAACATTTCCCCAGCATGGGGATTGTGGGCGCCGTCGAGCCATAGCTCCCAGCCGGGGGGGAGCGCCGCCACCAGCGGTCCATATCGCAAATGTTGCAGCCGCCCCGGCCATTCAACCGAAGCGAGCCCCCGCGCGATGGCCTCCGGCGGGACCCTGAATTGATCGAGTACCTCAAGCGTTGCGATCGCCGTGCCAGCATTGTCGATCTGATGGCGGCCAGCGAGCGCGGGCGGCGGTAGCTCCAGGCGCCAGCGGCGCCCTTCGAACGCAAACCCCGCTGGGGTTTCCGCCACCCGCCAGTCCCGGCCGAAGCGATAGAGCGGCGCCGCGAGCGCCCCTGCCCTGGCTTCGATCACGGCCCCGGCTTGCGGGGTCTGCCGGGCGATGATGGCGGGCGAGCCCGGCTTCAAGATACCTGCCTTCTCACCGGCGATGAGGGCGAGCGTATCGCCGAGATAGCCCATATGGTCCATGGCGACGGGCGTGATCAGGGTGGCGGCCGGGCGATCGATGACGTTGGTCGCATCCAGCCGCCCGCCGAGGCCCACTTCCATGAGCACAGCGTCGGCCGACCGACGGGCGAATGCCAGGAACGCCGCCGCAGTTGTGATTTCGAAGAAGGTGATCGGCTCGCCGTCGAGCTCCGCCTCGCATTCGTCGAGGAGCGCCATGAGCGCCCCGTCGTCGATAAGTTTGCCGGCGACGCGAATGCGTTCGTTGAAGCGCATCAGATGCGGCGAGGTGTAGACATGGGCGGTCAACCCCGCCGCCTCCAGCATGGCACGGAGGAACGCCACCGTGGAACCCTTGCCATTGGTGCCGGCGACATGAATGACCGGCGGCAAAGCGAGCTGCGGGTCGCCCAGCCGGCCAAGCAGGTCGCGAACGCGATCGAGCGAGAAATCGATGAGTTTCGGGTGCAGGCGAGCCAGGCGCCGGGCCAGCGGATCGTCCATGGCTTACCCGGGTTCCGGCGCGGCCTCCGCGACGACAGCCACGGGCAGGCCACCCTTCGGCGACATGAGAAGTGCCAGCAGGCGGGCGATGGTGGCGCGCAATTCGCCGCGCGGCACCACCATGTCCACCATGCCATGGGCGTGCAGAAACTCGGCGCGCTGGAAGCCCTCGGGCAGGGTCTCGCGGATCGTGCTCTGGATGACCCGCTGGCCTGTAAAGCCGATCACGGCGCCGGGTTCGGCAATGGCAATGTCGCCCAGCATGGCAAAAGAGGCGCTGACCCCACCCGTGGTCGGATCGGTCAGCAAGACGATATAGGGCAGGCCCGCCTCCTTCACGCTGGAGACCGCGATGGTCGAGCGCGGCATCTGCATGAGCGAGAGGATGCCCTCCTGCATGCGGGCACCGCCCGACGCCGGCACGGCGATGAGGGCCGCCCCTTCGCCGATCGCCTGGCCGGCGGCGGCGATCAGCCCCTCGCCCACCGCCATGCCCATGGAACCGCCGAGAAAGTCGAAGTCGAAGCAGGCGACCACCGCCTTGTGGCCGCCAATCTCGCCGGCGGCAACCGTGATGGCATCGCGCTCGCCATGCTTGCCCTGGGCTTCGCGAAGCCGTTCGGTGTAGCGCCGCCGGTCGCGAAAGCGCAGCGGATCGAGGGTGACCGGCGGTATTTCCACCGGCCGCGCCGTGCCCTTGTCGAACAGCATGTCCAGGCGCTCGGTGGGGCCAAGCCGCATGTGAAAGCCGCACTGGCCGCAGACCTTGAGGCTCGATGCGAGGTCGCGCTTGTAGAGCATCTGGCCGCAGCTCGAACAGGCGGTCCAGAGGCTCTCCGGCGCCTCGGCGCGGCGAACCAGCGCCTGGAGCTTCGGGCGGACGAAATTGGTGAGCCAATTCATGGGCGCCGGGTCCCGCGCGCCCCACGCACGCCGGCCGCGAGTGCCGCGACGAAGCCCAGCACATCGTCCACCAGGCCGGGCCGCGCGTTGCCCGCCGCGTCCAGATTGTCGGCCAAGCGCTGCACCAAGGCGGTGCCGACCACGGCGGCATCGGCGATGGCGGCAATCGCCGCCGCCTGGGCCGGAGTCTTGATACCGAAACCGACGGCGACCGGCAGGGCGGTGTGGCGCCGGATGCGCTGGACAGCGGCCCGCACCGATTGTTCGGTGGCGCCCGCGGCACCCGTGATGCCGGTGATCGCGACGTAATAGACGAAGCCCGTCGCCGTGCCGACCACCAGCGGCAGGCGGCCATCGTCGGTGGTGGGGGCGGTGAGCCGTACCAGGTCGAGGCCGGCGGCGCGGGCCGGCCCACGCAGTTCCTCGTCCTCTTCGGGCGGCAGGTCGACAACGATCAGGCCATCGACGCCGGCGGCGGCGGCAGCCTGGGCAAAGGGCTCGGCGCCATAGCGGTAGATCGGGTTGAAATAGCCCATGAGCACGATCGGCGTCTCGCCGTCGCCGAGACGAAATTGGCGCACCGAATCGAGGACGCGAACAAGGGTCATGCCGCGTTTCAATGCCCGTAGATTGCCAAGCTGGATTACCGGTCCGTCGGCCATGGGGTCGGTGAAGGGCATGCCGATCTCGATCAAATCGGCGCCCGCCTTGGGCAAGCCCGCGAGCAACGCCCGGAAGGTCTCCGGATCGGGATCGCCACCCGCCAGATAGGTCGCGAGCCCGCCCCGACCCGCCTGGCGCAGCAGGGCGAAGCGCCTGGCGATGCGGCCGGCCGACGCCCCGATCACAGGCTGATCCCGAGCCTGGCGGCGATGGCGAACACGTCCTTGTCGCCGCGCCCGCACATGTTCATGACCAGGAGATGGTCCTTGGCGAGGCCGCCGGCGATCTTCGCCACATGCGCCAGCGCATGGGCGGGTTCGAGCGCCGGGATGATGCCTTCCAGGCGCGAGCAGAGCTGGAAGGCCGCGACCGCCTCCGCGTCGGTGGCCGCCACATAGGACACCCGGCCCGCTTCGTGCAGCCAGGCATGTTCGGGGCCGATGCCCGGATAGTCGAGGCCGGCGGAAATCGAATGGGCTTCGGTGATCTGGCCGTCTTCGTCTTGCAACAGATAGGTCCGATTGCCGTGGAGGACGCCGGGCGCCCCACCGGTGAGCGAGGCCGCGTGCTCGCCGGTCTCGATACCCTTGCCCGCCGCCTCGACGCCGACGAGACGGACCGAGGGCTCGTCGAGGAAGGGATGAAAGAGGCCGATGGCATTGGAGCCGCCGCCGATGCAGGCAACCAACGTGTCGGGAAGCCGCCCCTCCGCCACCTCCAGTTGCGCCCGCGTCTCGTTGCCGATGATCGACTGGAAGTCGCGCACCATGGCCGGATAGGGATGCGGGCCCGCCGCCGTGCCGATCAAATAATAGGTCGACTCCACATTGCTCACCCAGTCGCGCAACGCCTCGTTCATGGCGTCCTTGAGGGTGGCCGAGCCCGAGGTAACCGGCTTCACCTCGGCGCCGAGCAAGCGCATGCGGAAGACATTGGGCGCCTGGCGCTCGATGTCGGTCTTGCCCATATAGATGACGCAAGGCAGATCGAAGAGGGCGCAGACCGTCGCCACCGCGACACCATGCTGGCCGGCGCCGGTCTCGGCGATGATGCGCCGCTTGGCCATGCGGCGGGCGAGCAGGATCTGGCCGAGGCAATTATTGATCTTGTGCGAGCCGGTATGGTTCAGCTCGTCGCGCTTGAAGTAGAGCTTGGCACCGCCGAACCGCGCCGTCAGCCGCTCGGCGAAGAACAACGGGCTTGGCCGGCCGACATAATGGGTCAGGTAATAGTCGAGTTCCGACTGGAAGCTTGGGTCCCGGCGCAGGGCGCCATAGGCGCGCTCGACCTCGAGGATGAGCGGCATCAGGGTCTCGGCCACATAGCGGCCGCCGAAGATGCCGAAATGGCCGCGCTCGTCCGGGCCGGCTCGGTAGGTGTTGGTGCTCTCGGGGCTCATGGGCCTTCAAATAAGGGCGGGCGGGCGGGCCGTCAAAGAAATGTTTTCGCCACGTCGATGCTCGACTCGACGCCGACCTTGTTGGCGTTCTGCCTAAGCCAGAAATCCGCCGCCTCGCGGCCGATATCCTTGAGAAAAAGCAGGAAATCCCGCTCGGCGTTCAGCTTGCTGGAGGCGTGCAGGTCGTTGAGCCGCTCGTCGCACTCGATCATGTGCACCCGAGTTTGCCGGTATTTAAGTGGATCGAGCTGGTTACCGACAATCAGCTCGTTGATGAAATGGACCGCCCGCATCTCGTTCATCAGCGAACCGTTGAAGCTGATCTCATTCACCCGATCGATGATCTCGCGCGCGGTTCTGGGAATTTCCGGCCGGTGGAGCGGGTTGATCTGGACGATGATCAGATCGCGCGCGTCGGAACCGTGCAGCGGAAAAATCGACGGGTTCCCCATATATCCGCCATCGTAATAATACTCGCCCTCGATCTGGACGGCCTGATACATGAAGGGGAGACAAGCCGACGCCAGCAACACGTCGAGCGTCACCTTGTCTGTGTTGAAGACCTTGACCTTGCCGGTCCGCACATTGGTCGCGCAAACAAAGAGCTTGATGCCGCTCGCATGGCGCACCGCGTCGAAATCGACGACCCTCTCCAGGATTGGCTTCAACGGATTGAGGTTGCTGGGGTTGAGTTCGTAGGGCGAAAAGAGCCGGCTCAGCGCGTCGGCGACGAAGAAACTCGGCGAATCGTCGAGCCGCCAGCTACGGGTGAGCCAAGCGAGCGGCGAGCGGCGGATCGGTCCGAACTGGCCCATATCCGCAATTCCCATCCAGAATTGTTCGAGCGCCTGGCGGGCGCCGTCGCGGCCGTCCTTGGAATAGCCCGAGGCCAGCACGGCGGCGTTCATAGCACCCGCGCTGGTGCCGCTGATACTATCGAATTCGATCCGGTGATCCTCCAGCAGGCGATCGAGCACGCCCCAGGTGAAGGCACCGTGGGAACCACCACCTTGCAGCGCCAAATTGACGCGCTTCGCCGGGCCGACACCGTGGCGATCGGGTGCCATGCTCGCTATCCAGCGCGCCCGAGTTCCGCCACGGCCTGGAGAAATGCCGCGATCCGCGCCGGGTTCTTCTTGCCGGGCCGGTCCTCGACGCCGGATGAAACATCAACCGCGCGGGCACCGGTGACGCGCACCGCCGCCACCACATTTTCGGGCGTGAGACCGCCCGATAGCAACCAGGGGATCGACCAGCTCCGCCCAGCCAGCAGCGCCCAATCGAACGCCAGGGCGTTGCCGCCCGGCCGAGTCGCGTCCCGGGGTGGCTTGGCATCGAAGAGCAGCCGGTCGGCGACCTGGAGATAGGCACGCGCCCCGTCCAAGTCGGCGGCGCTCCCGACCGCGATCGCCTTCATGACCGGAAGCCGATAGCGCTGGCGCACGTCACGCACCCGGGCGGGGGTTTCACCACCATGCAGTTGCAACACATCCAGCGGCACGCGGGCGAGCGTATTGGCAAAAGTCTCGTCGTCGGCATCGACAAAGAGGCCGACCCGCTCGATGTCGGGCCGGACGGCGGCGGCGAGGCCGGCGGCGGCTGTAAGGTCGACGGCGCGCGGAGACGGTGGATAGAACACGAAGCCGACCGCCACGGCGCCGCCGTCCATGGCGGCATTGAGGGCGTCGCGCGTTGCAATTCCACAAATCTTGGCCGTGACCCGCATGCCCTATTCCGGCTCCACTTGTCCCGCCGCCCAACGCGTCACCGCGTCGGCGGCACATTCGCCCTCGATGGCCTCGGCGAGGCGGAGCCCGATGGCGGCGGCGAACTTGAAGCCATGGCCCGTGCAAGGGCTCAAGACCCAGGCGCGATCGACGAGTTCGACGATGAAACGCTCGTCCGGCGTCACCGTATAGAAGCCGACCCGGGCACCCGCAAGCGTGAGCCCGTCGAGGCCCGGCAGGCGTCGACCGGCGGTGGCCAGGAGCGCCTCGATCTCGCCAGCCTCGACCATGCGCGGCGCGTCGGGATCGCCTGTCAGGCTGAAACTATGGTCGCCGAGCTTGAGGTCGGTGCCGGCGGCGGGCGGCACCAGATAGAAGCCCGCATCCTTGTCGATATCGAGGACCATGGGGAGCGCCGCCCACTGGGCGACACCCGCCGCCGGACGCAGCGCCACCGTCACCTGGCGCGAAGCCGTGACCCTGGCGCCATAGGCCGGCAGCAATCCCGGCAACCAGGCGCCGGCCGCCACGATAAGCCGGTCGGCCTCAACTCGGGCGCCGTCGGCGAGCGTCACCCGGGCAGCCCCGGTGTCGATGCGGCTGACGGCCGTGCCGGGCACAAGCGTCACGCCCGTGCGCCGGAGGCGAAGGGCGAGAGCCGTTGCGATGCGCGTCGCGAGCAAGAGGCCGCCCGTTGCCAGATAGAGCGCCGCCTGGACGCCGCCGGCGTCCAGCAGCGGGAAGCGCACGCCGAGCGAAGCGGGATCGAGCCGCTCATAGGGCTTGGAGAGCCGGTCGAGGCTTGCTGCTGTTGCCTCCAGATAGGCGGTGGCGCCGCTCGCGATCAGAAGCGTGCCCGTCGGCACATAGAGGTTCTCGCCGAGATCGAGCCATAACAAGTCCCAGGCGGCGTGCGCCTCGTCCACCATGGCGGTGTAGCCCGCCTCGGCGCCGTAGCAGTGGCGGATGAGGCGGTGCTGGTCGGCCGACGCGCCAAGCGGGTTCGGAATGCGTCCCTGATCGATAAGGGTGATGGCATGGCCGCGCCTGGCCAGGCCCCATGCCGCGGCGAGCCCCATGATGCCGCCGCCGATGATGGTGACTCGCATGGCCACTACAGGATGGCGAGCCGGGTGGCTGCCAGCCGGGCGGCCGCCAGGTCCTCGATGGCCGTGCCGACCGATTTGAACAAAGTGATGTCGCCCGGATGCTCGCGGCCCGGATGCCGGCCCATGGCGAGGTCATGCAGGTCCGCCTCGATCCGGCCGGCGTCGATGATGCCGCGCCGGAGCGGATCGACGATGTCGCCCGCTTCGCCGAGGGCACCCGCCCGCGTATCGACGAAGAGGCGCGCCCGGATAACGGCCGTGTCGTCCGCCTCGCGCATTTCGGACGTGAAGCCGCCGACCAGGTCGAGATGGCAGCCGGGCCGCAGCCACGCTCCCTGGATCAGGGGCGCCCGCGCGAGTGTGGCGCAAGAAACGATATCCGCCTCGGCCACGGCGGCGGCGAGGTCGGGAACCGCCGCCACCGGCAATTCGGGCCGGCTGAGCTCGGCCGCGAGGAGAGCGGCCTTCTCGTGCGAGCGGCCCCAAAGGCTCACCCGCCGGATCGGCCTGACCGCCGCATGGGCCCGGATCAAGTGCGGCGCAAGCGCGCCGGTGCCGACCATCACCAGATGGCGCGCGTCGTCGCGAGCGAGGAAGCGCGCCGCCAAGGCCGAGGCGGCGGCGGTTCTAAGAGCGGTCAGGCGTGGTCCGTCCATGAGCGCCAGCGGTACGCCGGTCGCACCATCCAGCAACAGATACACCCCCGTCACCGACGGCAGGCCGCGGCTCGCATTGTCGGCGAATACGCTCACGATCTTAACGCCGATCGGCCCGCCCGCCGTCCAGGCCGGCATCAAGAGCAGCGTGCCGCCTTGCGGCGCCGCCTGGCTTGCGGGAATAGCATGGTGCGCGCGCACCGGCGCCGCCGCCGCCTCGCGAAAGGCCGCGCCCAGGGCATCGACAAGGCTGACATCGTCAAGAACCGCAGCGAGCTCGGTGGCGGTGACGCTCCGCATGGACCCGGCGATCGGCTCAGCCACCGCTGACGGCGGCAAGGCGCAAGACCGGGCGGCTGACCGCCGGTGGCGGAGTGGCGGCGCTCGCCGCTTCTTCCAGGGCCTTGACTTGCCGGCCGAGCGTCTCGACCTCGCGTTCGCGCCGCCGCGCGAGCCGGCGCCAACGGCCCGCCCGGACCCACGCCATGGTGCCGCCGATCAGGAACCCCAACCCGCCGGCGCCCAGAATCGCGGCAAATAAGGGGATATGCATGGTCATCGGCAGGGGCCAGAAGCCGAGCGCGACCATGTCGCGATTGTCGAGGGCGAACAACAACAAGGTGACGCCGACGACCATCGCGACAAGCCATGAGAGCGTCCGCATGCGGCTCGACTACTCCTCTTGGGGCAACACACGCGCCAGCAACGACCGGTTCAGCCGCCGTCGTTCAAACGCTCACGCATTTCCTTACCGGTCTTAAAGAACGGAGTCTGTTTCGGACCGACGCTGACGGTAGCACCCGTGCGCGGGTTGCGGCCGGTGCGCGCATAGCGCTGTTTCACCGAAAAAGCACCGAAGCCGCGCAATTCTACCCGGTCGCCCCGCGCCAACGCATCGGCGATCTCATCAAACACCGTGGCGATGATCCGCTCAATATCCCGCTGGTAGAGATGCGGATTGCGGGCCGCCAGCCGCGCAATCAGCTCGGACTTAGTCATGAGCGTCTTGGCCCTCCGATTAACCCCCGCCGGTTACGGACGCCGGCCCATGCGCGCCCGTTCAACCGCGCCCATCAGGGTGCCAGACGGCGATCAACCCGTCAAGGGTAAGTCTCTCAGGGAAAACGATTTTTCGGGCAAGTGCCGACGCCATCTCGCGCAGGCGCATGAAATCATCGCGCGGCTGGACATCGCGCACCGGCAGCGTCGCCGGTATCTGGTGGACCTCGGCCAACCAGCGGCGCGCCTCGCGCTCGCCGCCGATGGTGTCGGCCAGGTTCGCGTCGACCGCTTGGCGGCCGGTGACGATGCGGCCATCGGCGTAGGGCGCCAGCGCCGCCTCGCTCAAGCCACGCCGACTCAGCACCAAGCCAAGAAACATGCGCTGGATGTCATCGACGATGGTCTGGGTGGCCGTTCGTCCGCCGGGCGTCAAGCGCTCGAAGGGCGACGGCACCGCCTTGAGCGCCCCGCTCTTGACGGTCAGCGGCTCGACGCCGAGCTTTTCCAGCAGTCCGGTGATTTCGGCCGTTTGGAAGATCACGCCGATCGACCCTGTCAGGGTGCCTTCCTGTGCCACAATATGATCGGCGGCGACGGCCGTCATGTAACCGGCCGACGCGGCGACCGTGCCCAATACGGCTACAACAGGCTTGCGCGCCGCCACGTCGCGTAGAGCACGATACAGGGTCTCGCCGCCCACCACGGTCCCGCCGGGGCTGTCGATGGCCACGATCAAGGCCTTGGCACCGTCATCCTTGGCGACAGCGTTCAAACGATCGAGGCGGTCGCGATTGTCCGTGATGATGCCGTTGACATCGAGCCGCGCCACATAGGATCGGCCGCCCGGCAGCAACCCGTCGATACCGACCATGTCGTCGACCAGCACGAAAACCAGAAACAGCAAGGCCGCGACGGCCGCCAGGCGCCACGCCGCCAATCGCCGTTTCAGGCGCCGGCGGTCGATATAGGCATCCAATTCAAGCGCCATGGCGGTCTGTCGCCACTGTTGCCGTCAGCCGATCGGTTGGCAGCTCGCCATCGACCGATTATGCCTTGTCTTCGGCGTCGTCCTTATCGTCCTTATCGTCCTTGTCGTCCTCGTCGTCGCCACCGGCCTGCTGCTTGCGGCTGATCGCCGCGCCCAGAATGTCGCCGAGGCTCGCCCCGCTGTCGGAGGAGCCATATTGCGCCATGGCCTTCTTTTCCTCCTCGATCTCGACCGCCTTGATCGAGAGCGTGATCCGGCGCTGGGCCCGGTCCATGGTCACGATCTTGGCATCGACCTTCTCGCCGACGGCAAACCGCTCGGGGCGCTGCTCGCTGCGATCGCGGGAGAGGTCGGCCTTGCGGATAAAACCGATCAAGTCGCCAGGCAGTTGCACTTCGATGCCGCTATCGAGCACTTGGTTGACATGGCCGGTGACGACCGCCCCCTTCTTCAGGGTGGCGCTTGCCGCCTCGAACGGATCGGCGGCGAGCTGTTTGATGCCGAGGCTGATCCGCTCTTTCTCCACATCCACATCCAGCACCTTGACCCGGACCTGGTCGCCCTTCTTGAAGGATTTGACCGCTTCCTCGCCCGGCTTCTCCCAGTCGAGGTCGGAGAGGTGAACCATGCCGTCGATATCGCCCGGCAGACCGACGAACAGCCCGAACTCGGTGATGTTCTTGATCTCGCCCTCGACCTCGCTGCCGGCCCGATGCGCTTCGACGAACGTCTCCCATGGATTGCCGGCGGTCTGCTTGATACCGAGGCTGATCCGGCGCTTTTCCGAATCCACATCGAGGACGACGACCTCGACTTCCTGGCTGGTCGAGACGATCTTGCCCGGGTGCACGTTCTTCTTGGTCCAACTCATCTCCGAGACATGCACCAGCCCCTCGACGCCGGGCTCCAACTCCACGAAGGCGCCGTAATCGGTGATGTTGGTAATCCGGCCGCGGAAGCGTCCGGCGACCGGATATTTGAGCTGCACGCCCTCCCACGGATCGGACTGCAACTGCTTTATGCCGAGCGAGATGCGCTGGGTTTCGGGGTTGAAGCGGATGACCTGCACGTCGACCGTCTGGCCGATCTGCAAGGCCTCACTTGGATGGTTGATGCGCCGCCACGCGATGTCGGTGACATGCAGCAAGCCGTCGACGCCACCCAAATCGATGAACGCGCCGTAATCGGTAATGTTCTTCACCACGCCTTGCAGGATCTGGCCTTCCTTTAGATTGGCGACCAGCTCGCTGCGCGCCTCGGCACGGGACTCTTCGAGGACGGCGCGGCGCGAGACCACGATATTGCCGCGGCTTCTATCCATCTTGAGAATCTGGAAGGGCTGCGGCGTACCCAACAGCGGGCCGATGTCGCGCACCGGACGGATGTCCACCTGACTACCGGGCAAGAAGGCGACGGCCCCCGAGAGATCGACCGTGAAGCCGCCCTTGACCCGGCCGAAGATGACGCCGCTGACTTTCTCGGCCTTTTCGAAAGCCCGCTCGAGGACAGTCCACGATTCCTCGCGCCGGGCCTTCTCACGGCTCAGCATGGCCTCGCCGTTGCGATCCTCCATGCGCTCCACGAAGACCTCGACCACGTCGCCCACCTGGAGCTCGGCCGGTTGACCGGGCGATGCGAACTCCTTGACGGGCACCCGTCCTTCGGCCTTCAGGCCGACGTCAATCAGCGCGATGCCCTCTTCGATGGCAATGATCCTGCCCTTGACAACGGTCCCCTCGAAGGCGGCGGACTCTTTCAGGGACTCTTCGAGCATAAGGGCAAAATTCTCGCCCTTGCCCGGTTGCGTCGCGACGTTCGGTTCGGCCATGGAACAGCGGAGTCCTTTGGATGGTTGTCACAAACTCAAACAAATGCCCGAGCGCGCGGGTCCCCCGGCGCCCGACCTGCATAGACGCACGCAATCCCAGCGCCGGTCAATCCCAGTGCCGGTCAATCCGTGCCGGTCAATCGCCATGCGCCGACAAACGGCACCCGATGAGCGCCAATGCCCTGGCGAAGACCGCGTCGGCGTCGAGACCCGTCGTATCGAGTTCGACGGCATCTTGCGCCGGCACCAAGGGCGCGATGCCGCGCTGGCTATCGCGCTCGTCGCGCCCTCGTACCTCCACGAAGACGCGCGCATATATACTCTCCACCCCCTCGCCAAGCAACTCCGTATGGCGGCGCCGGGCGCGGACCTCCGGCGTCGCGGTCAGGAACAGTTTTACCGTGGCGTCGGGGCAAACCACGGTGCCGATGTCGCGGCCGTCGAGGACGGCTCCCATGGCACCTCGCGGCGGGTGGTGGGCGAAGCTCCGCTGAAAGGCGAGGAGTGCCGCCCTGACACCTTCAATCGCCGCGACTTTCGAGGCGGCATCGCTCACCTCCGGCTGGCGCAGGCCGGCTTGCTCGAGATCGGCGGGTACCAGGCCCCGCGCAATGGCAGCGGCGGCGGTGGCGTCGTTTGCCTCGCCCCCGGCATCCAAGAGCTTCCGCGCGACTGCCCGATAGAGCAGCCCCGTGTCGAGATAGGCGAGCGCGAAATGGGCGGCGAGGCGCCGGGCGAGCGTACCCTTCCCGGCGGCGGCGGGCCCGTCGATGGCGATGATCATGCGGGCGCCGGCCCGATGTCGGCGCCGAGACCCCGCATCAGCGAGACGAAAGTCGGAAAGCTGGTTTCGATCGGGCGGCCATCGTCGATGGTAATGGGCTTCTTCGAGGCCATGCCGAGGACGAGGAATGCCATGGCGATGCGATGATCGAGCCGGCTCGCGACCAGCACGCCGCCGGGCGGCCGGCCACCGCCGCGCACAGCCAGGCTGTCGGCGCCGGCCTCGACCGTAACCCCGGCCGCCGCCAGGCCCTCGGCGATCGCGGCCAACCGGTCGCTCTCCTTGACGCGCAGTTCCGCCAAACCGCGCATGACCGTCGTACCCTCGGCGAAGGCGGCCGCCACGGCCAGAATGGGATACTCGTCGATCATGCTGGGCGCGCGCTCTGGCGGCACGTCGATGGCCCGGAGCCGGCTGGCCCGCACGATCAAGTCCGCGACGGGCTCGCCGGCTTCGGTCCGCTGGTTGGCGCGGGTGATGTCGGCCCCCATCTCCCTCAGACAGTCGAGGAGGCCGATGCGGCCGGGGTTCATGGCGATATTGATGAGGCGAATGTCGGAGCCGGGCAGCAGCAGCGCGGCGACCAGCGGGAAGGCCGCCGACGAGGGATCGCCCGGAACGATGATCGTGGCGCCGCCGAACTCCGGAAAACCGTCGATGCTGATGGCGCGGCCCTTGGACGTTTCGTCGACGGCAACGGGCACGCCGAAATGCCGCAGCATCCGCTCGGTATGGTCGCGGGTCGGCTGCGGTTCGATGACGGTCGTGCGCCCACGCGCGTTAAGCCCGGCCAAGAGAACCGCCGATTTTACCTGGGCCGAGGGCACCGGTAGTTGGTAGGTGATGGCGAGCGCGCTTTCGGCGCCAGTGACCGCGATCGGTAGGCGCCCGCCGCAACGGGTCACGAAGGTGGCTCCCATGCGGGCGAGCGGCTCGGTCGCGCGCAACATCGGCCGGCCGCGCAAGGATGCGTCGCCCGTGAGGAAGGCAGTGATCGGGTGGGTCGCCAGCACCCCCAACATGAGGCGCGTGGGCGTGCCGGCATTGCCCATATCGAGGATATCGCCGGGCTCGCCCAATCCGCCGACGCCACAACCCTTGATCCGCCACTGGCCGGTACCGAGCCGCTCCGCCCCGGCGCCGAGCGCCTCGATCGCGGCGATCGTGCGCAGCACGTCCTCGCCCTCCAGGAGGCCGGCGATTTCGGTCGTGCCGGTCGCCAACGCCCCAAGGATCAGGGCGCGGTGCGAGATCGACTTGTCACCCGGAACCCGTGCCTCGCCGGTGAGCGCGCCAGCCGTGCCGGACCCAAGCGGCGCCGCCGCGCCCGCTGCGTTTGTCATCGCTTGCCCCACATTGGCTGACGCGCCGTCATGGCGGTTCATCTAGCATAACGGCCGGGAGCGGTGTTTTGTTTTGACAGTCGAGGCCCTTTTCTGGCAAGTGCTCCCCCCTTGATCAGGAGCTGCAGTCGCAGCGAAACCGGAGGTCTGGTTTGGGCAAGCCGGAATGGGGCAATAAGCGTGCCTGCCAGGGTTGCGGCGCGCGGTTCTATGACCTGCGTCGCGAGGCGATGGTTTGCCCGAAATGCGGGCATCAACACACGGCGGAGAGTTTCGCCAAGACCAAGCGCGTGCGCGCGGCACCGCCGGTCCAGGAAAAGGCGGTCGTCCGCCCGGTCCCCGAAGAATTGCTGGTCGCGGCGGGCGCGGGAATCGAAGGCGAAACCGAGGACGAGGAGGACGAAGAGCTTATTGAGGATACCTCCGAGCTCGCCGAGGACGATACCGACGTCGCCGATGTGATCGGCGGAGTCGACGACAAGGAAGAAGACGTGCGGAGCTAGTACCTCAGCCTAGCGACTGAAGTCGGTATTGGCGGGCTGTCCGGTACCGGTATATTTTGCCACGGTGATACCTACACGAACGGGGCCATAGCTCAGCTGGGAGAGCGCTTGAATGGCATTCAAGAGGTCGGCGGTTCGATCCCGCCTGGCTCCACCACTACTCAAAGTCCCAACTCTTATCGGTTGGTATTTTTTTTGCCCGTTTCCCCAGTGAAAACGCCTTTGGCCTCGCGAGCGTCGCGCAAGTGGCGGTGCGTTTTCCGGCAAAATTCCCCAAAAAATCTCTCTCTGTTATCAGTAGGGACGCGAGCGCTCGCGACGCCACTTCGAGTATTTTCAATGACTTACAGGCAGCGGGTGCGAGAAGTAATTTGGTCGGGCGGCGGGGAATCGGAAAAAGAATCGCCACGGAGTTCGTTTGACGTATTGGGTAGACCTCGTTCGGTAAAATAGGTTGCGCAGATTTGCGCAAGCAACGGTCGGACTGTGGCAGAACGCCACCTTCGGTGCCGCCTAGCCATTAAAGGGGTGTTCAATGCGTTGGCGCACGTGGTTGCTTGCTTGGGTCGCGACGGGAGGGGTTGCGCCGGCCTCATCGCCACCGGATATCGCGTGTTTGCCCCAAGAGCGGGGCGCGCTTGAATTGGTCGCCCTCCGCCCTGGGTTTTTCACGGTCTCAGGTCGAATGGGTGGCTTTGATCCCTGTGAAACCGCCGTCAAATTCCGAATTCCCGCGGGCACAAGCAAACCGCCACTCATGATCAGTGTGCATGGGGGTGGCGGTATCCATGACGTCTTGAAGTCCGACGAGGCGTTTTTTGAGCACGGTATGGCGACCCTGGTCTTCGATGCCTATGCCATGCAAGGCCTACCCCGGCCGCAACTCCTTGTTCTGGGCACGCTCCGTCACCAATGAAGCTCGGCAACGCATGATCTACACGACTGCCTTAGCCGCGTATCGCTGGGCCATCCAGCGCACCGATATTGATGCCCACCGCATT